>NZ_SAUN01000001.1:622647-933970 GCF_004011505.1 Nonomuraea polychroma | reverse complement strand
GCAGGATGTTGAAGTGGATGCCGAGGCCCGCCGTGTTGACCCCGATCTTGGCCACCGCCCCGGCCTCCGTGAACGTGCGCACCACGTGCCCGGGACTGCTCTCCAGCTCCCACAACATGGGCGCGTCACGCAGGTGGTCGTGCCAGTCCCAGGTCTGCACCGTACGCGGCCCCGGCAGCACGACGGACGTGGAGCACTCCCCCTCACCGACCGCGTCGACGGCGGCCAGGATCTCGGTGCGAGCGTTGATCATGGCCACCTGCCACGGCTCCAGCCCGGCGCCGGACGCGATCCCGGCGATCTCCTCGGCCAAGTGGGGCGCCCAGTCGGCGGCGCGGTCGAGCGCCTGCTCGCCCCATGCCCGGACCTGCGCGGCGGTGGCGCCCGCGACGGCGAAAAGGTCGGAGTAGCCGGCGAGGTTGGCGACGATCGCCTCTTGCCGATGCGTGCCGAGCTCCTTTCCGCGGGCGCGGGGATCGATCTGCGTGGACGTGAAGCTGGGGAAAGTCATGAACCACCCATCAGGTCGGCGAGCCTGGGGTTCTCGGCCGCGAGCGAGGCGCGGACGCGCGTACCGCTCGGCGTCGAAGTCCTGGCTCAGCTTGAACATGCTCTTCTCGGTATGCACATGCACCCGAAAAGCCACTACCCGTGGCAGCAGCGCGGCGAACCTGTCCCGTGACGCCGCGGTCGGCGCCCGGGAAGGCGAGCGGAGCGACTCCAGCGCCGCGACCGTCCGCTCCACCACCTCCAGCGTGTCGTCGATCAGCCCCACCCGGCCGGTCACGTGCACGGCCGCGAAGTCCCAGGTGGGGACGGCCGGGTCGGTAGCGTACACGGTGGGCGAGACGTAGCCGTGCGCCCCGGAGAACACCACGAGCACGTCGGGCGAGGACTTGCGCCCCAAGGAGGCCGGGGCCGGTTGCGCCGAGTTGCTCTTCGAGCTGCTGTCGGGTGTGGCGCCGGTGGGGAGGGAACGTGTGCACCCCATCGAGCCGGCCGTCCGCGCCTCAACGCACCGGCGCACCTGACGCCTGCCGCGCTGCGTGTGGCGCCCGATCAGGCCTCGAGCCGATCCCAGCGTGTGGCGCCCCGAGCACAACGCCGCCCGCCGGACGCGCGAGGGCCGTCCGGCGGGCGGCATTGCGTTGTCTCCGTGTTCAACCGGGGGTCCGGATGATCGGAGCGCTCCCGTCGGGGACGGTATCTGACACCACCGATCCGCACAAATACCGGGGCGATGTCAACGCCGTCCCGCGCCGCCGCGCATTCCCTTCAATGCCAGGACGAGCAGCGAAAACATCCTTCCGGCGCCGGCACGGACCTGCTGAAAGTTTCGACGGCCACGGCCGGAAGCCCAGGCGTCGTCCGGCGCCGCCGATCCCGATGGATGAATCCAACGACGCAAAGGTCCGACCAGCCATCAGTCCCCTCCGTGGATGAGGCTCCGGCGCCCACGGCGCGCCGCCGGACGCGCGAGGCGCCCGGCGGCAGTGTGCAGGCCGTCGGCTCGACCGGCTCGACCGGCTCGACCGGCTCAGGTGAAGTTGACGTCGCTGCAGAAGTAGTAGGTCTGGTCCATGTGCGAGGCCTTCCAGATCGTGTAGATCACGTGGCGGCCGGTGCGCGACCCCTTGCTCAGCCCGTTGATCATGTACGTGTCGCTGGCGGCGTACCTGCCGGTCTCGCGGACCAGCTCCAGGTGACCCCACCCGAGGGGCGTGGTGAGCGCGTTGTAGCCCTGGCGGGTGATGTAGACCCTGATGTAGTCGGCGCCGTGCCTGGCCTGGTCGGTCAGGCGGATGTTGAACGTGCTGGGGAGGTTCGCCATCGTCCACGCCCCCGGCGTGTCCATCGAGCGGTAGCGGCCGCCCTGCGTCTGGCCGGCGCTGCACAGTTGCCCGTCAGGAATGACGGCCTGGTGGTTGCCGCCGACGTTGTCCCGGTAGAGCCCGTTCCAGTTCCACATGGCGTTGGTGTTGTCCTGCCACGCCTGCCAGCACATCGGGTCCCGCTGCTGCATGGTGGGGTTCTGGAAGTCGTTGCCCCAGCGCAGCCAGCATCCGTAGTTGCGGGAGGCCGGGTCGGTGACCGACCCGTGCGCCGACGCGGTGTCGGCGAGGGGGACGGCGAAGATCATCGCCATGGACATCAGCACGGCCAGGGCGCGCAGCGCCCAGCGGTTGTGTGCGACTTGGGGCATTGTGCGGTCTCCGTGTTCCGGTCGGGGTTCCGGTGTCTGGGAGCGCTCCCAATACGGACGCTATCTGACCGCATCCACCCGGCCAAGTGATGGCCATTTGTCAATGTCGCGGTCGCCACGCCATGCCTGGTCAATGCGGCGTATGAACAGCGGAAAAGGCTTTCCGAACAGCGGTCGCAAGGGTGAAAGTTTCACCGCAGGCCGCCACCGGTCGGGCACAAGGACGAGGGCCCGGCCGGAGGCGACGGCGGTCAAGGGGTGAAGTCGAGAGGACCATCGTTGAACATGCCGTCGACGTGCCTGTAAGGCCATTCGGTGATAGCCGACTTCAGCCGCTTCTGCTCCTGGTATTCGGCTCCGCGCTGGTAGCTGCCGGAGCCGTAGTCGTCCTCGAGGTACCTCTCGCGAGCCGCTTCCTCGTAGCCGAGCTGACGCCGCGCGTGTCGCCGTCCAGGATGACCCGCACGTCCACGTCGCGGCGGTGCGCCTTGATCAGCTCGTCGGCGAACTCCGTGCCCGCCGCGCCCGACATGACGAAATGGGCGATCTGGATGCGGGCCTCCGCAGGCGCCTGCCGTACCATGCCGCACAGTTCGCGCCAGATGGCGACCGGGTCGCCGCCCACCGGCTCGCTGAACACCGCGCTCGTCGTCACTGGCCTCGCCGCGGCGTCCGCGCACGTGGCGGCGGCCGCGGCCGGGCTGCCGCCGGCGAGCGCCGCCGTGGTCAGGCGCCCGTGGTCAGCGTGGACAGGAACGTGCCGGGCATGGATCACTCCTTCGCGAGGCGGCCTTCTGGCCCGCCGCCGCAGTGGGGGTCGCAACCGCTCCGGGGAAAGGGGCAGGCGACCGGGCGACCCGGGTCTCGGTCGGTCAGCGCCGGCTCCTCGTCGCGGCGTCGATCCTGGGCCCCGCCGCGGCGCGCCTGGGAACGCCCGCCTGTCGGCGGGTTCAACAGTGAGGAAACATCTCCTGTCAGGACGTCAGCGATCCTCGCGGCATGGCGCCATCCACAGATCTCAGCGCGACAGCTGCGGGTGGGCGGCTCCTCGTCGGTCGCGACGGCCTGCGCCACGTTATGGTGCAGGGAATCCATATTCTCCGGCAACCGCGGCTCGCACTCAGAAAGCTCAACAAATGGACACTCGCGCTCGGACCGCTGGATATCTGATGGCGACGGTCGGTGCCGTTGTCACGCTGAGTGCCTGTGGCCGGCAACCGCAGTGGTATGACATCGCGTCCGCGACTGTATCCCCCGATGGGAAGACGGTCACTGTCACCGCGCAAGTGGGTTCCTGCCATGAGATAACTAGTTCGACAGTCTCCGAACAGGCTACCGACGTGACTATTGGGATAAGGGTTCGTGATAACTGTGAGCCGCTGTTTCCCTGGGAGGAAGGATTAGCGCACACGGATATGGCCTATTACCGCAAGGTCGAGCTTCACCTCAAGAACCCATTGGCTGATCGGCGGCTCATAGACCAGACGGCCCAGCGGGAGATCCCCATACTTGAACAGCAGGGAGGGCGGTCAGCACTGGGCGAATTCCCCAGAAATGCCGCCTTCGATGCAGTCTGTGATCGCCCCGACGACTTCAGGTGACGAAAATCGGGGAAGTAGCATGTGAGCGAGGGCGAGACTCCCGATATTGAGTGGGTGACCGCAATGGCAACGATCGAACCAGCCAAGATTCCTTTCGGCAAGCCGGCGTACACGGTCGACGACCTGCTCGAGTTCCCAGATGACGGGAACCGCTACGAGCTCTTCAACGGGAGCCTACTGGTGAACCCTTCCCCTACCCCCCTCCACCAGCGCGTCATCCGTCGGCTGGAGCGCTTACTCGAGGTGCGCTACCGCTTGAGTTGGAGCCCTTGTCGACCGTCAATCTGAGGGTGACGGACAAGGACTACTACATACCCGACCTCGTCGTCGTGCGCGAGGAGTCCTCGGAATCCGTGGGACTCATGTTCTCTCCCCGCGACATTCTGCTCGCCGTAGAGGTCGGCAGCCCGAGCACAAGAATGCGGGACGAGGGTCTCAAGGCTCTTGCGTATGCCAGGGCTGGCATCCCCCTCTACTGGCGGATCGAGCCGGACGAAGGACCGACCCTCTACGTCTATCAGCTCAACGGCGACAACTACGATCCACCCACCGCCTACAAGGCCGGTACCATCGCCAATTTGACGACGCCGTTCCTGGTCAGTTTCGACCCTGCCGAGCTTCTCCGCGGACGCCGATGACCTGGACCCCGGTCCTGCCGGCCCCCTCCTGCCGGTAGGCCCGAGGTCCAGGAGATTCATCCCTGGTCAGGCGACGTCTTGGCAGCCAGGGACGTGTAGATGATGACCTCGTCGGGTTGGATGAGGCCGTCCTGGATGGCGCAGATCAGGAGTTTCTCCTTGGTGGGGGCGGGGCGGCCGGCCGCCGCGTACTTGACGCGGGCCCGGTCGATGTACTGGCGCACCGTCCGCTCCTTGATCCCCATCCGCGCCGCCACCGACGCCTTCGACATCGACTGGAACCAGAACAGCAGGGCCTCCCGCTCCTTGTCCGACAGCTGCGGCCGGTGCGGCCGCTCGTCGGTCGCGATCGCCTGCGCCATCGGCGGCGTCACGCTGGGCCGGTCGGCGGCCACCTCCAGGATGGTCTCGACGCACGATTCGCGCGTGGCCCGGCCCTTGCCGATGAACGCCGAGGCCCCCGCATCCAGCACGGCGCGTACCGTCTCCGGCTCCTCGTGCTCGGAGAAGACGATGACCCGCTGCCCGCCCTGGCACAGCTCGGCCACCCGGTCGATGACCATGGTGCCGTTGAGGTTGAGGTCGAGCAGCAGCACGTCGGCGTCGGTGCCGGCGACCGACTCGATCGTGGGCCCCTGGGCGACCAGCTCGACCGGCCTCGGCTCGAGCTCCGACGGCCCGGAGGCGGCGGAGCTCGCGAACCATGACCGCACCCCGTCCACCACGACCTGGTGGTCCTCCACCAGGGCGACCGTCACGGGCCTTGCCAGATGCTGTTGACCCATACCTCACCTCCCTGCCGCTGATAGGTGACGACGACGCCGCTCGGCTCGTGTACGGGTGCGGCGCTGATCGGCAGGTCGTCATTGTCGGCCACGACGGCCACGCTGACCATGGTGGACATCGCGGACACAGTGACGCGCGCCCGCGACCTCGCGCCGTCGAGCGCCCGGATGGGTGCTCTGAGAAGATCCTCCCGTACCCCGTCGGGCAGGCCGGGCAGGTAGCCGCCGAACGGCGGGGCCGTCACCATGACCTTGCGCCGCTCGGCCGCCTCGATGCGCTCGCGCAGCGTGGCCACCAGCTCATCGGGTACGTCCTCCCGTTCCGTGATGAGCCGCCGCAGCCGCAGGGCCCCGGCCGTGCAGTCCTCGCGCACGCGCGGGTCGCCCGGGTCGGCGCCGTCGCCGAGCTGCTGGAGCAGCGACTCGGCCACGTCGCGGATCGCCGCGTACCTGCGGATCCGGTCGGCGTGGATGCGCTGGGCGGACTCGCGCAGGGCGTCGTCGGCGGCGAGCCGGCGGGCCAGCAGGACTGCGTCCTCGGCGCGGGACAGCAGCATGCGGCAGCCCCACGTGTAACCGAGCTGCATGGTGACCCCGCCGGCGATGACCACCAGGTATTTGGAGATGGACACGCGGTCCAGCGTCCCGGTCAGGATCATGGCCGCCAGCATGATGCCGGCGTTGGCGGCGACGAAGGCGATCAGCTCGGCCCGCCAGCGGGCCCGCCCCCACACCAGCATGACGGCGACCCAGCCCACGGACCCCCACGCCCAGTCGCTGATGCCGAGCAGCTCTCCTGGGCGGAGCGACAGGATCACCGCGACGTCGATGGCCAGCGTGACGACGGCGAGCTCGCGGATCCTCGCGGGACCGCGCGACGTGCGCGTGAGGGAGCGCAGGGCGACCACGAAGATCGCCGAGTACGCGGTCCAGGCCGCCAACGCCAGCCACGGCCACCGGAAGGCGGACCAGCCGGTGATCGTGACGGTGAGGTCGTACCCGATGTGCCACACGGCCGCGATCACCGCGGCGCCGAGTGCGGTGAAGCGGGCGTACCGCTCCGCCACCTGCTCGATCTCTTCCGTCATGGCCGCCACCACAGGCTCACGCGGGTGCCGTGCGCGCTGGAGGAGATCTCGGCGCCGCCGTTCGGCAGGGAACGCATCATGTCGAGGATCGAGCCGCGGACGCCGAACCGGTCGGGCGGCAGCTGATCCTGATCGAAGCCGCGGCCCGCGTCGGCCACCTCCACCAGGATCTGGCCGTCGCGTCTGCGGGAGACCAGCTCGGCCTCGCGTACGCCGGCGTGCAGGGCGATGTTCGCCAGCGCCTCGGTGACGGCACGGGCGAAGCGCTCGGCGACGTTGCCCGGCACCGTCTCGGGTGTGAGGTCCCTGCGGACCTCCAGGCCCGTGACCCGCCCGGCGACCTCGTCCAGCAGGGTGTCCAGGGCGATCGGGGCGGCGTCGGCGCGGGGCGCGTCGCGCAGTTTCTCCAGCGCCGCCAGGTCGGTCCTGACCTGGGCGCTCAGCGTGGGCGACGGCTCGTCGTAGGTGCCCAGGCCGACCATCGTCAGCGTGTGCAGCGCGGTCTCGTGAATGCTGCCGACCTGCTTCAGCTCGTCCTCGCGGCGTAGCCGCTCGACCATGAGCGAGATCTCGGCGCGTACCTTCCGCTCCAGGAAGGTGTCGGTCGCGGCGGCCGAGCGGCGCAGCAGCGTCATCAGCAGGACGATCGCGAGCAGCTGCACGAGGTGGATGCCCAGGGTGCCGGCCACGTCGTGGGAGGGCGAGGCGATGCGTACGCCGGCCGCGTACGCCCCCGCGACGGCCAACCCCACGGGGACGACCACCTGAGGTTTCCAGGTGACCCCGGCGATGACGATGGTCATCGTGACCAGCCCCGCGACCCAGCTCGACCCCGTGTCGAGCGCCTCGGTGGCGACGAGATGGCGCTGCGCGAGGCACAGCGCGACCGTGATGACCACATCACCGGCCACCAGCCAGTGAGGCAACGGCGCCTTGCGCCACCACACGCCCACGAACAGGGCCGTGCACACGAGGTGCGTCGCCACCATGGGCGCCAGCCACGACCAGGAAACCGGCGCGACGGCGCCGAACGCCGCCGAGACGACCGCCACCGCACCCACCACACTGCGCGCGCCCGCAGCGGTGCGCGCAGTGGCCTTTTCGAACTGCCTGGTCGCCGAGTCGTACCTCGTGGAACCGGGGTGAGCCATGGGCCGTCCGCACGCGCTGGGAGCACAAGACGGGTCTCACGATAACGCAGCGCAGGGTGGGCAAAAAGAAACGGAATGGGGTTTCCCCGGTGAATCGGGACCGTCTTTCCGTAGTCGTGACGGCGGTCGTCGCGGCCGTCATCGTGCCGGTCGTCGTGGCCGTCATCGTGCCGGTCGTCGTGGCCGTCATCGTGCCGGTCGTCGTGGCCGTCATCGTGCCGGTCGTCGTGGCCGTCATCGTGCCGGTCGTCGTGGCCGTCATCGTGCCGGTCGTCGTGGCCGTCATCGTGCCGGTCGTCGTGGCCGTCATCGTGTCGGTCGTCGTGGCGGTCGTGACGGCGGATGAGGTCATGGGTCGCATGGCTCTTTTCCTGGGGCCGGCTTTCCTGCGGTGTTCATCGCCGTTCTCACCCTGGTGCGCCGTCCAGGGGGCGGCACGACGGCCGATCGGCCGTCAGCCGTTTCGCCACGTACAGGCGTCTACTGGGCGCGGGCCGCGACAACCGCGGGTGGGAGGGGACCCATGACGCTCTTCGTGATCTCGTTTCTGATCGGCTGCCTGTCCGTGATGACCGTGCGTGGCAAGCGGGGGAATTGGCCGCCCGGCATGCCGGTGACGCGGCCCGAGGTGGGCACGGTGCCCATCCGTCCCGGCGACAGGGTGGTCATCGTGACGCACAGCGTCATCCAGGCTCTCTGACCGCTCAGCGCCCGTGGGACTTCTACGGCTACAGCCCCACACATGGGAGGAAGATGCCCTAAATGCTCTAAATCCGAGCATGACCTAGGATTCTGGTCGTGAGCGAACCTCAGGGGATCAACCCGAACATCCCCCACTCGGCCCGCGTCTACGACTACTGGCTGGGCGGTAAGGACAACTTCGAGGCCGATCGCCGGGTGGCCGAAGCGACCATGGCCGCGGTGCCAGGGGTCCGCGAGAGTGCCAGGAACAACCGAGCTTTCCTCGGCCGGGCCGTACGCCACCTCGCGCAGCTCGGCATCCGGCAGTTCCTCGACCTGGGCACGGGCATCCCGACCCAGGGCAACGTGCACGAGGTCGCGCAGGCCGAGGCGCCGGAGTCGCGGATCGTCTACGTCGACAACGACCCCATCGTGATGGCTCACGCCCGGGCCCTGCTGACCGGCACGCGCGAGGGCAAGACCGCGTACATCGAGGCGGACGTGCGCGATCCGCGTTCCGTCCTCGACCACCCCGAGGTACGCGAGACGCTGGACTTCACCCAGCCGATCGCGCTCATGATGGTCGCGATCCTCATGCACATCCCGGACCAGGACGACCCGGCCGGCATCGTCAAGGCGTTCGCCGACGCCCTGCCCGCCGGCAGCTATCTGGTGCTGAGCCACCTGACGCTCGACCTCGTGCCCAAGCAGATCGCCGACGACTACCTGGCGGCGACCCGGAGCCAGGCGATGCACCGCACGCCGCGCACCGGCGCGCAGATCGCCCGCTACTTCGACGGGTTCGACGTGATCGAGCCGGGCCTCGTCGGGGTCTCCCAGTGGCGCGAGACCCCGCTCTTCCCCGACACGGCGACCTGGATGTACGGCGGGGCCGGCCGCAAGCGCTGACACGGCCTGGTGCGCGCTCGCCGCGCACGAATCCGTTTAAGGTTCAAGTTGTGATGCCAATCGGGGGACAGGACTGCGGAGTGAGCACGACGGTCGGGACCGAGCCGGCCGCGGCGGACGCCCAGCCGGCGACGAAACGCCGGCGACGCAGGAGATGGATGTCCTGGACGGTCGTCGCCTTGCTGGCCCTGTGGGCCGCGATCAGGGCCGGCGGCCTGGAGCAGGGTTCGTTCGTCACCCAGCTGATGACCGTGACGCCGTACGGCGTGGTGCTGGCAGCGCTGACCGCCCTCTTGCTGATCAGGCGCAACCGGCCGGCCGCACTCGTCGCCGCGCTCGCCTGCGTGGTCATGGCCGCCTGCGTGGCGCCGCGGCTGATGACCACGGACCAGCCTGCGGCGACCGGCGCGCCGCTGCGGGTGCTGACGATCAACCTGTTCGGCCGGGGCGATGCCCCGACCGTGGTCGACCTCGTGCGGCGGTACGACGTCGATGTCTTCACCGCGCTGGAGCTGACCCCGGACGCGGTCGAGCGGCTGGACGCGGCCGGTCTGAAGCAGCTGCTGCCACATCGTGTGCTGCAGGAGGAGTTCGGCGCGACCGGCAGCGGCATCTACGCCACGCACCCGGTGACCGAGCTGACGGGGCTGTTCACCCCGATCGGGCACAACATGCCCGCCGCCACCATGGCGTTGCCCGGCGGCAGCAAGGTCGAGATCGTGGCCATCCACCCCAATCCACCGCTGGGCCGCATGGAGGCGGAGTGGAACGCCGCGCTGGGCGCCCTGCCGCCCGCGTCCCCGTCGGCTGTCCGGGTGCTGGCCGGCGACTTCAACGCCAGCCTCGACCACCGCGCGTTCCGCGATCTGCTGAGCCGCGGCTACGTGGACGCGGCCGACCAGGTGGGCAAGGGCCTGGTCCCGACGTGGCCGAACTTCCGGGCGATCCCGCCCATCATCGCCATCGACCACGTCGTGGCAGACCGGCGGGTGAGCGTGCACCGGGTCGAGGTCGCGGACGTGCCGCGCACCGACCACCGCGGCGTGTTCGCCGAGCTCCGCCTCCCCTAGCCCCCTGTCACCTGTCCAGGGCTTTCGCATGGCGGCGCCCGCTCTCCTGCGCGAGAGCGGGCGCCCCCCTTGTGCGGCTGGGAAAAGTGGTCAGGCCACGTTCTCCTCGGCTTCGCGCTCCAGCGTCCTGAGATCGAACGCGCCCGACTTGACCGCCGTGGTGAACGCCTCCCAGTCGTGCCGGGGGACCTCGAACACGACGTCGGGGTTGTCGACGTGGACAAGCTCGACGTGGTCGTTGATCCGCTTGGCCGCGACGCGGCCGGCGCCTTGAGTCATCGGAATTCCTCCGTGGATACTCCGGCATTCAGGCCGGAGAGGAAACGGACTCCCGCGTAGCGGGTTAGGGAAAGCCGTCTCGCCGTCCGGGCGAACCGGCGTCAAGGTATGCGGTGCCACCCCGCGGCCAGAAGCACGCGGGACGGCACGGGGTGCGGTCTCACGACCGCGTACGCCGCTCGCGCGGGTGACGCCCGCCGCGTCAGGTGAGGCGTGGCGGGTCTCCCCTCGACCATGTTGGGCACTCTGCTGCCCGAAGGCGTCCGCGCCCCGTTTCGTCCCTGCTCCAGGGGTGTCTGCTGACGCGGATTCCAGGGTCCGCCGCTGAGGAAGCACGGCGGAGTGGATCTGCTGACGTGTGTCCAACGTAGCCACCAGGGTCACCTCCCTCTCGGTGGTGGCTGGGTCTGGTCACTCCGGCCGTCCCAGATCAATCGGGTCAGGCCCTGGCCTTCAGACCGGCGAGCGAGTGACGCCGCATAGCGAGCGCCAGCAACAGTTCGTACCCTGCCATCCTTTGGGGGCACCGGCCACCGGTTCCGATCGGAGAGCGGGCGACAAAACCCCAACGCGGGAGTCGAATCTCTTTCCCCTCGGTACAAGAATCCCCCACCAGTCGGTGGCCGGGTCTGCGGAGGTCGACCATGTATCCGAGCACTCGCGTCCTTCGTGACAAGTGGGGTCAGGCACCGCAAGGGCATCTAGTCAGAAGTTGGCGAAGGGGCATGGCGCTCGGCTCAAGATCAGTGGGCCAGGACGGCGAAGCGGTGGGCGGTCGCCTTCAGGGGGTGGCCGCGTTCCATGGCCTCGTGCAGGACGCGGAGCCGGGCGTCGTAGCCGGTCGCGTCGAAGTCCGGGATCTGCCACGGGATGACGCGCAGGAACAGGACGAGCGCGCCGATGTCGTGGAATGTGGTGGTGAAGCGCGCCTCCTGGCTCCAGGTGACGTCCAGACCGGCGGTCGCGGCGGCAAGATCCCAGCCGCGGTTCCGGTGCGGCGGGGCGCCCAGCGTCTCGTTGATCTCTTCCAGGTCTCGGCCGGAGACCTGCTGGGTGACGAACGTGCCGCCGTCGGCCAGGAGGCGGTGGATCTCGCTCGGGTCGTACGCCTCGTGGCGGTTGATGATGAGGTCGAACGAGCCGTCGGGGAACATCCCGGTGGTCTCCGTCACCTCGACGCCGAGCGGCTCCAGGCGGCGGCGCGCCACCGGGATGTTCGGCGCATGGCCTTCGGTGGCCACGGTGCGGGGCGGGAGCGGGGCGAGGGACGCCAGGAGCTCGCCGCCTCCGGTGCCTAGGTCGAGCAGCGCCGACGCCTTCGGCAACCGGTCGCGGACCAGTTGCTCGTAGTCCCAGGGCAGCGTGCCGTCGTCGGTGACGCGGCCGCGGAGCACGCCGAAGTCCCAGCCCTCGAAGGGGGTCGTCAGCGCCTCGTGGATCAGCTCGTCATAGCCCATGGCTCCTGATCATGCCCCGGGGCGGGGCCGGCGCGCCTGCCGTTTTCCGGCCGGCGCGCGGCGCGGGGTGCTCTCGCGGAGGACGACGTCGGCCGGGAGGCGGACATCGCCGGTGTCGTCGGAGAGCGCGAGCCGCATCGCGGCCAGGCCCGCTTCCTGGAGCGGCACCGCCACGGACGTCAGCGCCGGCACCACGTCCACCGCCGAGCCGATGTCGTCGAAGCCCGCCACCCCGATGTCCACCCCGGGCACCACCCCGGCGTCGCGGAAGGCCGTCATGGCGCCGATGGCCATCACGTCGTTGACCGCGAACACCGCCTCCACGCCCTCGATCCCCTGCTCGACCAGCCGGCGGGCGGCGCCGTAGCCGCCCGCCCTGGTGAAGCCGGTCTCGATCGCGAGCGGTTCGGGGACCCCGGCCGACCGCAGCGCGGCCACGAAGCCGGCGTGGCGGTCGCTGGACGTGCGGATCTCGGCCGGCGCGTGGAAGACGGCGAAGCGCCGGTAGCCGAGGCCGAGCAGGGCGCGGGCGAGCCGTTCGGCGCCGCCGTGGTTGTCGATGGCGACGGTGCTGAACGGCAGGTCCCGCTGGCTGATCATGACGACCCGGCCGCCGGCCGTGCGGTATTCCTGCAGTTCGTCCACGAGTGCGTCCCGCGTGCCGGCGCCCTCGACGCGGCTGCCCGCGACGATGATGACGCGGGGCCGCTGCCCGCGCAGGGTCTTGACGATCTCCAGCTCCCGTTCCGGCGACCCGTCCGCCACCGCCATGGTGACGATGAGCTGGGCGGACTCCGCCGCCTGACCGACACCGGCGGCGATGGAGGAGAAGTAGGGGTCGGCCACGTCACGGACCACCAGCGCCACCGTCCTGGTCGAGCCCTTGGCGATGGCCTGCGCCGACAGGTGTGGCTCGTAGCCCAGCTTGGCCGCCGCCGCCCGGACCCGGGTGGCGTTCTCCGACCTGACGTTGCGCGCGCTGCCGTTGAGCGCGCGCGACGCCGTGGCGATGGAGACGCCTGCCTCCCTCGCCACGTCATGCAGGGTCGGCGAGGAGGACAGGGTCTGCGACCCGTCGTCCATACCGGTCATTCTGTCACCAGAGTCAGCGGCTTGCTCGTGGTCACGCCGGCTGCGTTCTCCAGCTCCGCCACGTACGTGTGGGTGCCGGCCGGCCGGTCCGCCAGCACGGTGGCGGCGCTCTGCGCGGCCGGCGTGGCGGCGTCGAGCCGCTGGATGTCGACGAGCACGCCGTCCTCGTAGAGCCGGTAGGTGGTCGCGTTCGTGCCCCACCACATGTTCATGCGGATCGTGTAGTCGCCGTCGCCGTCCCAGTTGTCGGAGCTGAGCACGGGCTCACCGGGATCGGCGTCGGTCACCTCCGCCTTCACCTGCGTGGTGGCGGTGCGGCCGGCCTGGTTGAGCAGCTCGCCGGTGTAGAGGTACGTGCCGTTCTTCCTGCCGGTGATCGCGACCGTGGCCTTCTGGGCGGACGGGGTCTTCGGGGTCAGGTCGCGCCTGGCGATCTCCTTGCCGTTCTCGTAGAGGATGAAGACGCTGCCGTTGACGCCGTACCAGAGGTTCATGGTCACGTCGAACGTGCCGTCGTGGAGGCCGTGCTGCCAGCCGCTCGTGGTGGACAGCGCGGCGCGGGCGGGTGGTGCGGTGGCGCCGTCCTGGGGCAGCCCCGGCCCGGTGACCGTGACCTTGTACGTCGTGTCCGCCGTGCCGTCCTCCGAGACCACCTTGATGGTGATCTCGGCGGGAACGGTGATCGCCGGCGACTTGGTCCCGCTGGTGACCGCATGGTCCTGGACCGTGATGGCCGAGCGAGGGTTCAGCGCGGTCGGGGTGAAGGCGACGCGGTCCCCCGGGATGGCCAGCTCGTACGCGTGCACGTCCGGTTCGAAGGCCGGGTCGAGCGTGCCCGCGTCCGGGACGAGGGCGGACAGCGTGGTGTCCTGGGCCGGCGAGCGCCGCTTGATCCGCAGCGTGTGGGCGCCTTCCGTGCCGTCCTCGGCGGTGACCACGATGCGCACGTCCGCGCCGGTGTCGCCGAGCGTGATGCGCCGCGCGGCCTGCGCGCCGTCGGTGCGCTCCCCGTCGATGGCGACCGACCTGGCGAACGGGCTGCGGGCCACGGCGGTCACGTCGACCTCGCCGACCGGCGCCGGCACCTCGAGCACCAGGTCGTCGTCGGGCGCGCCCTGGCTGGTCTCGACGCTGAGCAGCGCGGTGTCGGAGCGGGCGAGCCCCACGCCTTGGGAGACCCGGATGTCGTCGATGTCGATGTCGCCGTAGTTGGTGCTGTTGGCGTAGTAGTCGATCTGCGCGACGGTGTCCATCGGGTTGCGGAACGCGGCGCCCTCCAGCACGCGGCGGCCGTCGAGCAGCAGGTCGAAGCGCTGGTTGACGGTGTCGATCACCGCGGCGACGTGGTACCGGCGGCCCGGCTCGTACGTGCCGACCGTCCTGGTCGTGGCGCCCGCGTAGGCGACGATCGTGTTCTTGGTGAAGGCCACGCTGACGGCGTTCTGCCCGGCGGCGTTCCTGATGTAGGGGACGGCCCACCAGTGGTTGCCGGAGGTGTAGGCCTGCCGGCTCATGACGTTCGCCTCGACGGTCACGATGCCCTTGAGCGCGAACGTCCTGGACACGCTCGTGCTGCCGCTGTTGGCGGTGCGCGTGAGCCGGACGTTCCTGTCGGCCGTGACCTCGACGCTTCCGCCGGCGGCGCTCACCGTGAGGCCGTCGCCGCTGGCCAGCGGCCCGGCCGGCAGGTCGTTGAAGTCGTGCACGGCCACGTAGGACGGGATCGGGCGGACCAGGAGGAACGCGCCGGCGTCGGTCGCCGTGGCGGCCTCCACGCGCACCCCGGACCGGGTCGCCGCCACGTACCCGCCGGCGTCGGCGCGGACCGTGTACCCCTCCCCCACCGGCACGTTCTCCAGTGTGAAGGCGCCGTCGGCGCCGCTGGCGGCGGTGGCGAGCGTCTGGTCGCCGTCCTTGACGGTGACGCTCGCGCCGGGCAGCGGCTGGGCGGCCTGGTCCAGCACCCGGCCGGTGATCGTCCCGACCACGCTGGTCGAGGCCATCGTGAGGTGCACGGTGGTGGTGTTGCCGAAGCGCACGTGCACCGTCTTGGTGACGCTCTGGTAGCCGTTCCTGGTGGCGGTGACCTCGACGCCGTCGGCGAACGGGATGTTCGCCAGCGTGAACCTGCCGTCGGCGCCGGTGGTGGCCGTCACGCCGGCCCCGGCCGATGTCGCTGTCACGCTCGCGCCGCTGATCGGGGCGCCGGACGGGGTGCGTACGGTGCCGATGACGGCCTCGGCGGTCGCGCCTTCGGCGGTGGTGTACTCGAAGGCGCCCACGTCCGGGCCGCCGTTGTAGAGGGTGGCGCCGGCATAGTCGCGGCCGCCGTTGCCGGCGATCTCGGCGCCCGTGTCGATGGCCGCCGAGCCGGAGGTGACGCGCAGGCCGTGCGCGGTCTCCAGGCGGGGCCCGGTCTCCGGCGTGCCGTAGGGGCCGTCGAGCGGGGCGGCGGCGAACTTCGGGGCCGCGACCACCGCGTCCTTGTCGCCGGCCGGGACCGCCAGGGCGGCGCCGCCGTAGAGGTTGTGGCTGTAGGTGATGGTCGGGCTGGTCGTCAGCGTCGCCGCGGCCCGGGTCGAGTACAGGACGTTGTTGGTGATGGCGTAGCGGGCTTCGAGGTAGCTGCCGTAGCCGTAGATGAGGTACGCGGATCTGTCGTTGTAAATCGTGTTGTTGTAGATCTGCGCGGTGGCGGCGCGGTCCGAGTGCAGGTAGATCTGGTAGCGGGAGTTGCCGGCGATCACGTTGTTCCTGACGATCGCGTCCCCGAAGGCGAACTGGCACAGCAGCACGCCGTCGCCGTTGCCGTGCAGGTAGTTGTACTGGACGACCTGCCGCGTGGTGCCCTTGTCCGGGTCGATGCCGTTGGAGTCAGCGCCGCCGGCCTTCTGCTGCGTCTCGTACACCTCGTTGAACTGGAACGTCACGTCGTCGGCGTAGTACGTCTCGATCCCGGAGGTGCCGGTGCGGTAGACGACGTTGCGCTCGATCAGCGCGCCGCGGACGTTGGTGACGTACATGCCGTTGCACCCGTACGCCGTGTCGGCCTGGGTGACGTAGTTGTTCCTGATGACGATGTTGGTGTGCGGCGTGAACTTGGGGTCGTCCGGGCTCTGCCGGGTGCCCCAGCCGGTGGGCTTGGCGATCGTCTGGCCGGCGTCGTTCTTGCCGTCGCCGGTGTACTGCTTGACCACGATGCCGGCGAACGACGTGTTGGCGATCTGCGAGTTCTGGATCACCACGTCGTTGAGCACGGTCGCCCGGTCCGGCGGGTTGTCGATGTCGGCCACGGTCGTGTCGAACACGATGCCGCCTGTCTTCTTCGAGCCGTCCCAGCCGGTCTGGAACCGCACGCCGGGCGCGTTGTTCTCGATGCTGCCGCCGATCCAGTTGACCTGGCCGGTGACGTCGTGCACGTTGACGCCGTCGATGACGAAGCCGTCGAGGGTCTGGCTGTTGTCGCCGGAGACGTGGATGCCCCGCAGGTCGCGCAGGTTCTCCCCCGGGGTGCCGGTGGCCGGGACCTCGTTGGTGACCTCCAGGTTGCGGATCGTCCAGTGCTCCTGGTTGAACAGCCGGACGGCGTCGCCGACCTGGCCGGCGCCGTCGATACGCGGCTTGCCGCCCTCGCCGTACCGGTCGACGGTGATGGGCGTGCCGCTCTCCCCGGAGCCCTTGGGCCACAGCTGGCCGGTCCACCGCCGGCCGGCCCGCAGCAGGATGCGGTCGCCTGGAGCGAACGTGGTGGCGTTCACCTTGTCCAGGCTCTTCCAGGCGTGCGCCTCGTCCAGGCCGGAGGCCGCGTCGTCACCGGCGGCGGCATCGACGTAGTACGTCGTGCCCTGCGCCGCCGCCCTGGCGGGCAGGGCGGGCAGGGCGAGCGCGGCGACCATGGCGGCGGCCGTCATCATGCGCAAGAGGGTAATCGGGCGGACAAAGGCAGCGTCACATGGCATCGCCGCGCTCCTAGTGGGGGGTGTTGTCCGGGTCGGGATGGTTCAGTGGACGATCGGGTTGGCGACGTCGTGGGCGCGCAGGTGGCCGCACATGCCCCACCGCTGCTGCGGCGGGCTCTCCATCAGCGCGGACCGCAGCAGGTGCGAGCCGTCGCCGCCGGCGAGGGCGTCGAGGATCTCCCCGGTGCGGCGGGTCTCCTGGGCGACCGTGCGTTCCCAGATCTCCCGCCAGCCCGCGACCTTGGGCCGGACGAGGGCGACGGCGCTGTCGTAGAAACGCCGGAGCGCGTCCGTGCCCCCGTCGGCGAGGCGCAGGAAGCCCTCCACGGCCAGCTCCCGCCGCCGGGCGACGGCCTCCTCCACGCCGTCGGCCGGCAGGGTGGCGGCCTCGCGGTAACGCTCGGGGTCGGCCACGATCTCCGGCGGGAACGTCATGACCGCGTCGCCGGCCTCGGGCAGGCCGGCGTTCGACATGACGACCAGCACTTCGAGGCCGCCCCGGTTGATCGCGCGATGGATGGTCCCCGGCGTGAACCACACGGTCGAGCCGGCGCTGAGCTCGGTCTCCTTGAGGCCGCCCGCATCGAGGGTCTGCAACGCGCCGCGCCCGCCGACGACGACGTACGCCTCGGTGGAGGCGATGTGCACGTGTGGCGTGCCGCCTTCCAGGCCGTCGGCGCACGCGCCCGTGTAGACCGTCAGCCGGCTGATCGAGGTGCCGCCGGGGAATGTCATGCCAGCGCCGCCCGTCCCTGCTTGGCCAGCAGCGCCGTGCCGTCCTCGCCGCGGTCGCCGTCGGCGATCACGACGGCGTACCGGAAACGCAGCGTCTCGCCGTCCGGCAGCGGCACCTCCTCGCTGAAGAACGGCGCCGGGCACAGGCACGCGAAGTCCTCGCTGCGGGCGAACCACTGCGGCGGATGCTGCGGGTTGGCGGCGTCGTCGACCATGACGATCGTCGAGTGCTCGCCGGTCTCGTCGTGCCTGCCGCGGAAGCCGAACCACTCGGCCCGCGTGCCGCGCAGCTCGTCGCCGCCCGCGCCGGCCGGCGACTGGATGATCCCGCCGGTGAACGACCGGGGGCCGCGCCAGAACAGGCCGCCGTACCCGGCGTTCTCGCGGCCCTTGGTGGTCGGGGAGCCGAAGTGGAGGGTGCCGCCCGACACGTTCGTCATCGTCGTGTCGAACACCAGCGCCCACGTCGCCTCGTCCAGCACGGTGGCGGCCAGGGACCGCTGCTCCTCGATGACCGGGGCGCCGGCCTGGGAGGTCCAGTCGAGCGTGTGCCCGATCTCGACCCGCTTGTCCTCGGCGGTCAGCGTGGTCATCTCGCGGTGCGTGGCGCTGCCGTTGTTCTCGACCTGCACGTAGGACTTGCCGTGCACGTACGTCGGCCCGCCCCAGAAGTTGTGCTCGCCCACGTGCGGCAGCGACCAGGCGATGCCCTTGTGCCACACGTGGTCGTGCGGCCGGAACAGCGACACCAGCGCGCCGCCGACGGTGCGGATCGGGTGCAGGTACGGCTTCGGCGACTCCAGCACCGGCGTGTCCGGGCGGTAGACGTAGCTGAACAGCTCGACGTCGCCCGCCGTGACGGTGACCGACCGGCCGAGCGCGTGGTTGGCCTGCAGAGTCACTTGTTCCTCACCTTTTCCCATGGGGCGCCCGTGCCCTCCATCGTCGTGGCGAACGGGCTGTCGGCAGTGATCTGTCCACTTCGTACGCGCTCGCCGGTGAAGGCGGAGGCGTACAGGGCGGCGATGAACTCCATCGTCCGCCTGGCGTCCGCGGCGGTCACCGGCGGCGCCTGGCCCTGGTCGAGGGCGTCGAGCACGGCGGCGAGCCAGCCGTCGTGTCCGCTGGTCTCCGTGCTGTGCCCCTGCGCCCACAGCTGCGACACGTTCTCGTGGCCGGGCGCGGGGGTGATCGTCCAGTCGTCGTCGGTGTAGCCGTACAGGTGGTCGACCTCGACGGTGGCGTGCTCGTAGTCGAACCTGAGCTGGGAGGTCTGGCGCGGCGACACCACCGAGTTGACGATGCTGGCCACCGCGCCGCTCTCGAACGTCACCAGCGCCATCGACACGTCCTCGGTGTCCACGTCGCGGGCCCGGCGGGCGGCCATCGCGGTGACCTCCCGCCACGGGCCGAGGATCGAGAACAGCAGGTCGAACTGGTGGATGCCGTGCCCCATGGTCGGGCCGCCGCCCTCGGACTCCCAGGTGCCGCGCCATGGGACCGCGTAGTAGGCCGCGTCCCGGTACCACTGGGTGGCGCAGGTGGCCAGCAGCGGGCGGCCCAGCTCGCCCGCCTCCTGCAGGCGGCGCAGGCGGATGGCGCCCGTGCCGAAGCGGTGCTGCAGGACGGTCGCGACGTGCGCCGTCGAGCGGCTCTCGGCCTCGATCAGCGTGTCGAACTCGCCCAGCGACAGCGTCGGCGGCTTCTCGATCAGCGGCGTCGCCCCGGCCTCCAGGCACTCGACGGCCTGCGGCGCGTGCAGCTGCGGCGGGGTGCACAGGTGGACCAGGTCCACCTGCTCCTCCCGTAGCAGGTCGGTCAGGCTCGCGTGGGTGCCGGGGACGTTCCACGTCTCCGCGAACGTCTTGGCCCGGCCGAGGTCCACGTCGGCCACGGCGGCGAGCGTCGCCCTGCCACCGGAGGCGGCGATGGCGCGGGCGTGGGCGGTGGCGATCGCACCGGTGCCGACGATGGCGGCCCGGTACTTCCGTTGAGACAAGTTGATTACTCCTGGTTGAAAGGGGTCAGGCGCCGTCGATCTCGCCCTGGAGCTCCCTGATGAACGACTTGGCGGCCTGTTCCGGCGTCTGCCGGTCGAACAACACCTCTTCAGTGTGCCGCTTGATGATCGCCTCGGGGTTACTGGCCCCGTCGGGAGTGACCCGGGGGGGCGGTGCCGACCTTGACCGTGTCCAGCCTCGGCCGGGTTCGCCGAGTGTGCTCAAGCGGGCCTCCTCGACGCGATCATCAGTAACCTCCAGTCACCGCCGTACTGTGGCGGGAAAACGTATTCCGCAGTTTGCATGCCCGCAACCCGAGCGTCAAGAGCGGTTATCGGAGGACCATGGGGATGGTGATCGCGGCGTTCGTCACGGGGTGTGAGTGATCACACAGCCAGCCGTTATGCCGCCGTGACCTGCTGCGATACGTCGCCGGTGGGGTGTCGGCGGGGTCGGGGGCGCGCCATCGGGCCAGTCCGCGGGGTCCTCCACCCGGCTGGGCGCGGTCGTCCCGCCCCAGGTGGCAGCCGGGGCCCCGGCCGGACGCGAGACCGGCGTTCGTCACGGACCGTAATACTCCGGGGATGCAACCGGCGGCGAAATCCAGCGCCGGCGGAACGTCGTCATCGCCGCGTCGGACGAGGCCGGGAGAGGCGCGGACGCCGCTACTGCGCCTGACGCGGACGGGTGCTGTCGCGGACGATCAGGCGTCCCTCGACGATCAGCCGTCGCGGCTCGCCCCCCGCTTCGGCGAGCGCGAAACGAATGGCCTCCGCTCCGGCGTGGGCCAGCGGAAGCGCGACCGTGGTCAATCGCGGCGTCACGTCTCCGGCGAGCGGAATATCGTCGATCCCGGTCACGGAAACGTCCTCGGGAACGTTTATCCCGGCCGCCCGGAAACCCGACATCGCGCCGATGGCGACGATGTCGTTGACCGCGAGAACCGCCTGCCGGCCGTCCATTCCCGCCTCCGCCAGCCGCCGCGCCGCGTCGAATCCACCCTGCCGGCTGACTTCGCAGGAAACGATCCGGATATCCCGCTCGTCAACGCCTCCGGCCCGCAATCCGTCGACGAATCCGGCCGTACGGTCGGACACGGTGCGCAGCTCCCTGACGCCCGCGAAGACGGCCACGCGCCGGTGCCCCGTTTCGGCGAGAAAAGCGCCCGCCGACCGCCCGGCGCCGTAGTCGTCGAAGCCGATCGCGTCGAAGGCCATGTCCGTCTCGCCGACGATCACCACCCGGCCGCCCTCTTTCTCGTACGCGGCCAGTTCCTTGAACAGCCGCCCGCCGAGCGCGTTCGCCACGAACCGGCTGGAGGTCAGCACGAGCGCGCGCGGGCGCAGGGCCCGCAGCAGGCGGACGGTCTCCAGTTGCCGTTCGTGCGCCCCCATGGTGGCGGACACGGTGACGAAGGCCCCGCCGGCGCGGGCCTCGCGTTCCATCGCGGCCACGACCATGCCCATGGACGGCGTCGTGAGGTCGTCGGCCACGAGCGCGATCGAGTCGCTCGCCCGCCGCATCGCCCTGGCCGAGGCGTCCACCGTGTACCGCAGGGCCGCGGCCGCGGCCAGCACACGGGCCTCGTACTCGGGCGCCACCTTCCTGGTGCTGCCGCCCAGGACCCGGGACGCGGTGGCGACCGAGACGCCGGCCGCCGCTGCCACGTCGTGCAGCGTGACCGTGGGTCGCGCCGCGTGGGGCATGGGCGGTGTCCTTTTCCGAGGCGTACGGGTCGGTCAAGAAGAGTACCCCGGGGTGTGCCGGCCTTCATCGACTCACGGAGCAGGCATGACCCTTGTCATATCGAGCCGGTGACATAGCGGACTAACCCCGTGTCCCCCTTTGGATCATGATGAGGCCATGATCTCTCGCCGATTCACTCAGAGCGGCAGGCGGATGGCCGTCGCGACCGCGACGAGCGCGCTGCTCGCGGCCGGAACCCTCGCGGCCCCCGCCGCCGCGACCCCCGAAGGGCTCGACCGGCGGGCGCTCCAACAGTCGTTGGACGCCGTGCACGAGGCCGGCATGTACGGCATGTACTCGCACGTCCGCGACGGGAGCCGGACGTGGCGGGGGGCCTCCGGTGTGGCCGACGTCGACACGCGCCGCCCGGTGCGGCCGGACATGGTCCACCGGGTCGGCAGCATCACCAAGACCTTCACGGCGGTGGCGATCCTCCAGCAGGTGGAGCGCGGCGCCGTCGAGCTGGACGCCCCGGTGGGCCGCTACCTGCCGGACCTGGTCCCCGGCGAGCGCGGCCAGAAGATCACCGTGCGGATGCTGCTCAACCACACCAGCCACATCGCCGACTACATCGGCCCGGCGTTCCCCTCGCTGCTGGAGGGCTCGCCCAAGAGCCTGGACGACAACCGGTTCCGCACGTTCGCCCCGGAAGAGCTGGTCAAGCTGGGGCTGGACGGCACCCCGACCGGCGAGCCGGGGGTGGCGCCCGGGTCGTACTCCAACACCAACTACATCCTCGCGGGCCTGCTGCTGGAGAAGGTGACCGGCACGGACGCCGAGGACTACATCACCCGCAACGTGATCCGCAAGGCGGGTCTGCGGCACACGTCGTTCCCGCGTACGCCGCGCATCCCCGGGCCGCACTCGAAGGCGTACGAGTCGATGTTCGGGTTGATCGACCCACCGCGCGACTACAGCGTCTACGACATGTCGTGGGGCGGCGCGGCGGGGGCCGTCACGGCCACGATGGACGATCTCAACCGCTTCTACCGGGCGCTGCTGCGCGGCGAGCTGGTCGGCGCGGCGCAGCTCGCCGAGATGCAGAAGACGGTCACCGTGCTGGCGGGCGGCGCCCCGATCGACTACGGCCTCGGAATCTACGCGATGGACCTGCCGTGCGGCCGGTTCTGGGGGCACAGCGGCGGCGTCTGGGGCATGGAGACGCAGTCGATGTCCAGCCCGGACGGCGTCCGCCAGATGTCCTTCGGGGTCAACCGCACCAAGCACCAGACCATCGACGAGAACGGCGCCATCGTGTTCGGCCCGATCGACCACGCGATGGGCGCTCATTTCCTGCTGGCGTTGTGCGGGCCGGACACGGCGACCGCGAAGGCCGCTGCGACGCCGTTCGTGCCGGTGCCGGTGGATCGGCTGTCCGTCAAACGTTGATCTGGCTCAGCGGCGGTTACGCGGGGGGCGGGCGGGCTTGCTGGTGGACGGCCGGTCCTCTGGCGTGGCGGCGCCCTGGTGCCCGAGCTGGGCCGACATCGCGCCGGTGGTATTGAGCAGCTCCGCCGACACGGCTCGCAGGACGTCGTCCGTCGCGAGCCGGGCGGGCAGGACGATCGCGACCGCCAGGGGCAACGCCTCGCCGGTGGTGAACACGGGTGCGGCCACGGAGGTGACTCCGGGGATCACGCCGCCGGAGGTGACGGCGAAGCCGTTGTGGCGTACGTCGGCCTTGATGCGCTCGATCTCCTCATCGGTGAAACGCTGGTCGGCGGTGGCGTCCTGGGCCGCGATGACCGGGTCGGTCAGCGTCCGGGGCAGATGGGTCAGGTAGACACGGCCGATCGAGGAGGACAGCATCGGCAGCGTCGCGCCCACACGCACGGTGATGGGAAGGACGTGCGAGCCGTAGTCCCAGCGGACGATCACCGGGCCGTGGTCGCCCCACACGGCCAGGTTGATCGCGTGCTTGGTGCGGTCGCGCAGGCCCGGCAGATATTCGGAGGCCAGGGCCACCTCGTCCATCCTGCGGAGCGCTTCGGCGCCGAGCCGCCGCATCGCCGGGCCCAGGTCGTACAGGCCTGAGCTCGGCGACTGGGAGACCAGCCCGGCCCGGCCCAGGCTCACCAGGTAACGGTGCGCCTTGCTGGGCTGCATGCCGCTGAGCGCCGCGATCTGCGTCAGGCTCGCCGGTCCCGCGCTCTGCTCCAGGGCCAGCAGCACGGTCATCGCGATCTCGACCGACTGGATGCCCTGACGGGACGCGGCCGGCGACCGGTCCTCGTCACCGGCATGCTGTAGGTCATTCACCTTGCCCGCCCCCGCGAATCTCGTCTGCGTATCGCCGAAACTATACGGAGTCGGCGACGTCCAGCACGAAGTCGAAGTCCATCGTGAAGAAGGCGGTGTCGAGCACCCGGCCGTCGGGGGCGAGGCCGGCGTCGTGCCGGACGAAGTCACGTACCAGCGAGTCCTTCTCCCCGAAGACGGCGTCGGAGCCGAGGTACGGATCCCCGGCCACGAACACGTGGGTGGTGAGCGTCGCGAATCCCGGAGCGCTGATCTGGAAGTGCACGTGGGCGGGCCGCATGGAGTCGCGCTTGGCGGCGGCCAGCAGCTGCCCGACAGGCCCGTCGTGCGGGATCGGGTACGGCACCGGCAGCACGGAGGAGAACCAGTAACGGCCGTCGGCGTCGGAGCGCAGGCGGCCCCGGCCCTGGGCCCCGTCGAGCTGGGCGTACTGCACGTCGTAGTTGCCCTCGTCGTCGGAGTGCCAGACCTCGATCCGCGCCCCGGGGATCGGCGTGCCCGTCGCCGAGAGCACCCGACCGGAGTAGAAGCACAGCTCTCCTCCGGCGCCACCGGAGATGTCGTCGCCGCCCGCGAACTCGGGTGCGTCCTCGACGAAGAACGGCCCGACCACGGTGGAGGCGGTCGCGGTCTCGGTCGCCGGATGGTTGATGCCGATGACCAGCATCGACAGCCCCAGCACATCGGAGAGCAGGATCAGCTCCTGCCGCCGGTCGTCGCTGATCTGCCCCGCCCGGGTGAGGAACGAGACCGCGGCGGCCCACTCCTCCTCGGTGAGCCGCACGTCCGAGGCGAAGGCGTGCAGGTGCGCGACCAGGCTGTGCATGACCTCACGGAGCCGGGCGGAGGGGGCCGCGTCGAAGCTGGCCAGCACACGATCGGTGAGCGCCCGGTCGGCCGTGGGCATCGGCTGAGTGGTCATACTGTTTCTCCTCGCAGCGCGGCGGTCAGGATCCCCCGTACCTCGGGCTCGCCCACGGGCCGCGGGTTGTCGCCGAAATCCTTCTCCAGCACGAGTCGTACGGCTGTGTCCAAATCGTCCTCCGCCAGCCCGATCTGGGCCAGCGATACCGGGACGCCGATCCGGGCCGCGAGCGAGGTCAGTCCGCGGGCGACGTCGTCGGAGCCGAGGGCCGGAGCCACTCGCGTCCGCAGGGCGGGCACCGCCGGCGCGTTGAAGGCCGCCACGTACGGGAGCACCACCGTGTGGGTCTCTGCGTGCGGCAGGCCGAACGCGCCGCCCAGCACGTGGCAGATCTTGTGATGCAGCCCGGACCCGGCGGCGCCGAACGCGGACCCGGCCAGGTAGGCCCCGTACAGCAGTCCGGCGCGCCCGGCCGCGTCGTCGGGGCGCGCCATGACGGCGGGCAGCGCGTCGGCGATCGTCCGGACGCCCTCGGCGGCGACGAGGTCGGTGACCGGGTTCGCGCCGGGCGCGTAGAACGCCTCGACGCAGTGCGCCATCGCGTTCATCGCGCTGGCGGCCGTCATCGCCGCCGGCAGGGTCGCGGTCAGGTCCGGGTCGTACAGCACGGTCTTCGGCACGACCAGTCGTGATCGGCCGGTGGTCTTGCGTGCGCCCTCGGTCGTGCCCCAGACGGGGGTCACCTCGGAGCCGGCGTACGTGGTCGGCACGGCCGCGATGGGCAGCGACGTGCGGAGCGCGATCGCCTTGGCCGTGCCCGTCGTGGAGCCGCCGCCGACGCTCAGCACCGCGTCCGCGCCGGTCCGCGCGGCCAGCTCGACGGCCTGGTCCACCGTCTCCACCGGCACGTGCGGGCGTACGCCGTCGAAGAGGCCGGCCACGGGCAGCGGCCCGGCCAGCGTCGTGGCGAGCGGGGCGGTGCGCGGCGTGGTCACGATCAGCGGGCGACGCGCGCCGAGGCGCTCGACCTCCGCGGCCAGGGAGCTCTGCGCGCATCCGGCGCCGAAGACCACCCGGGCCGCGAAGGTCTCGTACGTGAAGCGCCTCATCCGGCACCTTCCGGCACCGCGTGCCGGGCGGCGCGGGCCACCGGGACGAGGGCGGCCGCCGTCGCGCCGATCAGGCCGGGGATGGCGAAGAGGTAGAAGTTCCACTCCACGCCGAGCTGGGAGGACAGGATCCAGCCGCCCATGGAGGGCCCGAGGATGGCGCCGAGCCGTCCCACCGACAACGCCCAGCCGATCCCGGCCCCGCGGACGGCCTCGGGATAGCGGTTGACGATGAAGGCGTTGGTCATCACCTGCGAGCCGATGAACCCCAGCCCGCTGACGAACATCAGCAGGAACAACAGCACGATCGCGGGCCGCGCGCTCATCGCGATGAGGCTGATCGAGCCGACGAGGAAGGCCGTGGACACGACCGGCTTGA
Source organism: Nonomuraea polychroma (assembly GCF_004011505.1). NCBI lineage: Bacteria > Bacillati > Actinomycetota > Actinomycetes > Streptosporangiales > Streptosporangiaceae > Nonomuraea > Nonomuraea polychroma. Next base: position 907,964 of record NZ_SAUN01000001.1, on the reverse strand, counting down.
TCCCGATCCCGTCGGCGATGCGCCCTCCGGCGATCATGCCGAGCCCCGCGCCCACCCACATCGCGGCGGTCTGCAACAGCGCGGAGCCGAGCGAGTAGCCGCTGTTCCGCATGATGGTGGGCAGCCAGGTGCTGATGCCGAAGACCAGCAGCAGCCCGCAGAACGACGCGATCCAGAACAGCAGGGTCACCGTGCGCGTGCCGGGGGCGAGCAGAGGCTTCAGGCCGAACAGGTCGTTGCGGGCGGCGGGCCGGGCGCCGCGGTCGGCGTGGACGGGGCTCTCCGGGAGGATCCGTGCCGCGATCGGCAGCAGCACCAGCGCGGGCGCGGCGCCGATGACGTAGATCCAGTGCCACGACGCGTGCGGCAGCAGCGCCGCGCCGAGCAGCGGGGCGAGCAGCGCGCCGAAGGCGTAGCCGGACATCATGAGCCCGACGTTGCGGCTGCGCCGTCCCGGGTCGGAGAGGTCGGCCACGTACGCGGTCAGGGTCGGCAGCACCACGCCGAGCCCGACGCCCACGAGCAGGCGCGCCGCGCCGAACACGGCGAAGCCGGGCGCCACGGCGCAGGCGAGCATGCCGGCGGAGAACGCTCCGGCGCCGGTCAGCAGCAGCCGCCGCGGGCCGAGGCGGCTGATCGCCGCGCCGGCGAGGGCGGCGCCGATCATCATGCCGACGGCCACCAGGGATCCGACCGTGCCCGCCGTCGCCGCGTCGCCGCCCATACTGCGGTCGGCGAGCATCGAGGGCACGGTGACGCCGTAGCAGGCGAGGTCGTAACCCTCCAGGGCCGCGAAGATCGCGACCACGATGAGCATGGTCTTCTCGGAAAGTGGTCGTCGGGCGGTGGTGGGGTTGGTGTGCATGGCCGCTCCAGCCGTGTTTCGCAGGGGGTGTTCGGAGTTCAGAGGCTGTGGGACGCGCCGGCGGGTACGGTCGCGCCGGTGCCGAGGGCCGCGAGAAGCTCGCAGGCGAGAGTCCGGGCCGCCGCGGCGTCGCGGGCGGTGCCGAAGACATAGAAGTCGGGACGGACGGCGACGGCGGAGCAGCCATGCTCGGTGAACCACTCATGGTAGGTGCCGTCCACGTCGACCAGGACATCGCCGCTGGTGGGAGGCTGCCAGGCCAGCGCGGCGACACGGACGCCGGCGGCCTCCAGCGCGGTGACGAGGCCGTCGCGGCCGAGGTCCCGGCGCACCGCTTCGGTCACCAGCAGGTGGAACCCGTGGCCGACGATCTGGTCGAGGCGTCCGCGGCGAACCCCGTCGTCCACCACGCCGTGGACCGACAGCTCGCCCCGCCCGGCCGCCGGCTCCTTCGCCAGGAAGCCCGTCGCCAGACCGGGGAAGCGGATCTTCTCCTGCTCCTGTCGCGCGGCCCGCCGGGCGAGCAACTCCCTGTTGCGGGCGGCGGCGGCTTCGGGGTCGCGGATGGTCTGCAGCCGGCCGAGCTCGATTCCCTTCTCGACGACCGCGCGTACGTGCGGCTCCCGCTCGGGCTGGTAACTGTCGAGGAGGTCCTCCTCCGCCCGCCCGGTCAGGATCAGGTCCAGCTTGAAGGCGAGGTTCTGGGCGTCCCTGATGCCCGAGCACATGCCCTGCCCGAGGAAGGGCGGCATCTGGTGCGCGGCGTCCCCGGCGAGCGTGATCCGCCCGATCCGCCACCGGTGCGCGATCAGCGAGCGGAAGGTGTACGTCGCGACCCTGATGAGGTCGGCGTCCTCCGGGCCGAGGTAGGCCGCGACCCTGGCCCAGACCAGCTCGGGAGCCCGCTGGACCGCGAAGTCCGCCTCCGAGTCGAGCATGAAGCTGAACCGGTGGTGCGACGGCCCGAGCGAGATGATCGACGTCGGCTGCCGGGGATCGCCGACCTGGCGCGCCGGCGGCACCTCGACCGGCCGGCGCAGGCGGAAGTCGCAGACCATCCACGGCTCGGAGAATCCGTAGTCGTCCTGGCCGATGCCGAGCGACTGACGGACGAAGCTGTTGCCGCCGTCGCACGCCACGACGTAACGCGCGGTCACGGTGCCGGGGCCGCCGGGGCCGTCGACGGTGAGCACGACGCCGGACGCGGTCTGCTCCAGCGCGGTCACCCGGTTCGCGTGCCTGACCGCCACCTGGGGGAAACTCCGGCACACACGATCGAGGGCGTCCTCGAGATCGGGCTGGTACATCATGTACCACTCTGCCCAGCCGCTGCGGCCCACTTCGGCGTAGTCGACCTCTATGAGAACCTCGCCGTCGGCGTCGCACCACTCGTAGTTGCGCTGCACACGCACCTTCGGCAGCAACTCCTGGGCCACGCCGAGCTTGTCCAGCGTCCGCATCGTCTCGTCGTCGAAGATCGCGGCGCGGGGCAGGTTGTACAGGCCGGCGTACCGCTCCAAGACGATCACGCGATGCCCCGCCTGGGCCAGCAGGGCCGCCGTGGCCATTCCGACCGGCCCGTACCCCACTACGGCGACATCGCACTCTCCCATCACCGTGGGGGAACCGTGTTGTGAGCTTGACATGCGGTCACCGTACTTTCCACTATTAATGAAGTCAATGCATATTGGTGAAACAGACAGAGGGGTACGGACATGCGCAAGATCGGCCTGGAGGAGCACTTCGTCACGGAGGACCTCGTCGGCTACGGCGCCGGGACGGCCACGGTCGCCCGCCCCGACGCGTGGCGGGAGGCCTCGCGGCGGCTGCTGGACCTCACGGAGGAGCGCCTGGCGGCGATGGACGCGGCAGGCGTCGACGTCCAGGTGCTCTCGCTCAACTCGCCAGGCATCCAGGCCGAGCCGGACCCGGCGGTCGCCGTGGCGCGGGCGGCGGCGGTGAACGACTTCCACGCCGGCGTCATCGCCGAGCACCCGACCCGCTTCGCCGGCTTCGCGGCGCTGCCGCTGCAGGACCCGCAGGCGGCCGCCAAGGAGCTGGAGCGCGCCGTCACCCAGCTCGGCATGCGCGGTGCGCTGGTCAACGCGCACACCCAGGGCCGCTATCTGGATCATCCCTCGCTGCGGGTCGTGTGGGAGTACGCCGAGGGGCTCGACGTGCCGCTGTACCTGCACCCGGCCAACGGCTTCGACGTTCCGCACGTGTTGTCGGACCACCCCGAGCTCATCGGCCCCATGTGGAGCTGGGGCACCGACACCGCCGCGCACGCGCTGCGCCTGGTCTTCGGCGGTGTCTTCGACGACTTCCCCAACGCGAAGCTGCTGCTGGGACACATGGGCGAAGGACTGCCGTACGTGTTGTGGCGCCTCGACTCGCGCTGGGGCTTCCACAACCACCACGGCATCGAGCTGAAGCTGGGCAACCCCTCGGCGTACCTGCGCCGCAACCTCTACATCACCACGAGTGGCGTCTGCTCGGCGCCGCCGCTGCTGTGCGCCCTGCTGGCCCTCGGCGCCGACCACATCCTGTTCGGCTCCGACTACCCCTTCGAGGACATCGTCGAGGCCGCCGTGTTCCTCGACAACGCCCCCATCAGCGAGGCCGACCGGGCGAAGATCAGCTACCAGAACGCCGAGGCCCTGCTCAAGCTCTGACGGCCATTCGCCCCGGCTCCGCGAAGGGCCGGGGCACGCACCGCCGCCGTCAGGCCTTGAGCAGGGCGGCGGCGAGCTCGGCCGGGCGGGTGAACTGGGCTTCATGGCTGCCCGGATGCTCGATGACGGGAGTGCCGGCTCCGAGGCGCTGCGGGAAGCGGGGTGTCCAGCCGAGGTCGCCGGGCGGCAGGGCGAAGTCCTCGGATCCGATCACGTAGCTGGCCGGCAGGCCGAGCGCCGCCGGGTCCACCGGGGTGACGGTCTCGGTGAAGTACCGCATCGGCTGGGGCACCAGCAAGCTGTGGATCAGGCGTTGCGTCGACTCGTCGGCGTCCTGCATGAACGCGGCGCAGAACACCTCGTAGGGGAAGACGATGCTGTTGTTGCCGGACGCCGCCGCGAGCTGGGTGAACATCTCGGCGTAGTGCGGAGGGACCTCCTCCAGCAAAGGCGTGTCCTCCGCCGGGACGAACGCACCCCAGTAGACGAGCTTGCGCAGCCGGGGCGCGAGCCGGTGGGCGGCGCCGGTGAGCGGGTAGCCGCCCCAGCTGTGCCCGACGAGGGTGACGTCACTCAGGTCGGCGCCCTCGACGAGGTCGACGATGAAGTCGCTGACCTCGGCCAGGCTGTACCGCTCGGGGTGGTCGCCGTCGGCCAGGCCTGGGAGGGTAGGAGCCAGGACGCGGTGCCCGGCGGCACGCAGGTGCTGGGCGACCAGCCGCCAGGTCCAGCCCCCGTGACAGGCACCGGTGATGAGGACGAAAGTCTCTGCCATGGCGTCTCCTCGTGACGTGGCGGCCCCGCCACCGAACATGGCGGACTTATTGCAATATGGGCCAAGTGTGAGACGATCGTCAATGAGTTGAAACAAGTCATCGGGAGGCGCGAGTGAAGCCACGGTCTCTGGTCTTCGATGTGTTCGGGGACTATCTGCGCTATCGCGGAGGAGAGGTCCGGCTGCGCGGCCTGGTGGCGCTCATGGGGTGCTTCGACGTGCCCGAGGCGACGGTGCGCGTGGTGGTCGCGCGGATGCGCAAGGAAGGCTGGCTGGAGGGCCGTCGCGAGGGCAGGGAGACCAGCTATGTCCTCACCGGCGCCGCCTGGCGGCTGCTCGACGACGGCAGGGCGCGCATCTTCGCCCGCGAGCAGGGACCGTGGGACGGCCAGTGGCACATGGTCATCTACTCGGTGCCGGAGACCGAGCGGACCCTGCGCGAGCAACTGCGCAAGCGGCTGTCCTGGCTCGGGTTCGGCATGTTGTCGGCATCGGTGTGGATCAGCCCCCACGACCGCATCAAGCAGGTCAGGGCCGACTTCGCCGACCATCCCGCGATCCGGCTCGACGTGCTGCGCGCCCGCTCGGAAGGGGCCGCGGCCGACCGGGAGATGGCGTCCAGGTCGTGGGACCTGGACGGGCTGGACAAGGACTATCGCGCGCTGCTCGACCACTACCGCCCCCGGCTGGCCCGCTATCGCGCCGGCGAGGTGCGCGGCCGGGAGGCGCTCGTCGAGCGCATGCGGCTGATCCACGACTACCGCAAGTTCCCCTTCCGCGATCCCGACCTGCCGCCCGAGCTGCTGCCCGAGGGCTGGAGCGGCCGGGCCGCCCATGAGCTGTTCCTGGAGGCCCACGGCCTGCTGCGGAGCGAGGCCGAGGCGTACGTCGACCGCCTGGTCGCCGACCCCACGGCAAGCTGATTCGTGTCACTTTCTAGACGACGGTGGCAAAGATGACATATTTTGGCGGTCGTGAGAGTGAAGGAAACACGATGAGGGTCGCGTGCGTGGGCGGCGGTCCCGGCGGGCTGTTCCTCGCCACGCTGATCAAGCGGGACCGGCCGGAGTCGGAGGTCGTGGTCTTCGAGCGCAACCGCCCCGATGACACGTTCGGGTTCGGGGTGGTCTTCTCCGATGCCACGCTGGGTGCGATCGACGCCGCCGACCCCGTGCTCAGCGAGGCGCTGGAGAAGCACGGCCGGCACTGGGACGAGATCGAGGTGCGGGTGCACGGCGCGCGGGAGCGCGTCGGCGGCATGGGCATGGCCGCGGTGGTCCGCAAGACCCTGCTCACCCTGCTTCAGGAGCGGGCCCGGGCCGAGGGCGTGACCATGCGTTTCCAGCACGAGATCAACGATCCGGCCGAGCTGGACGGTTTCGACCTGGTGGTCGCCTGCGACGGAGCCAACAGCCGGTTCCGGCAGATCTTCGCCGACGACTTCGGGCCCGCGGCGGAGGTCGCGGCCGCCAAGTTCATCTGGTTCGGCACGACGTACATGTTCGACGGTCTGACGTTCGTCCACGAGGACGGCCCGCACGGGGTGTTCGCCGCGCACGCCTATCCCATCAGCGACTCGCTCAGCACCTTCATCGTGGAGACCGACGCCTCGTCGTGGGCCGCGGCCGGGCTGGACGCGTTCGACCCGGCGACGCCGCCCGGGGTGAGCGACGAGAAGACCAAGGCCTACCTGGAGCGGCTCTTCCACGACCAGCTCGACGGTCACCTCCTTGTGGGCAACAACTCCCGGTGGGCGAACTTCGCCACTCGCAAGGCACGGTCGTGGCGGCGCGGCAACTGGGCGCTGCTCGGCGACGCCGCTCACACGGCGCACTTCTCCGTGGGATCGGGCACCAAGATGGCGATGGAGGACGCCGTCGCCCTCGCCCAGGCCCTGGCCGAGACCCCGCACGACGTCCCCGCCGCCCTGGAGCTCTATGAACGGCGCCGCCGCCCCCAGGTGGAGAAGATCCAGAACTCCGCGCGGCCCAGCCTGTCATGGTGGGAGCACTTCGGCCGGTACGTCCGCTCCTTCGACGACCCCGTGCAGTTCGCCTTCCACTTCCTGACCCGCTCCATCCCGCGGGCCAAGCTCGCCGTGCGGGACCGTCACTACGCCGAGCGCGTCGACCGATGGTGGCGCGAGCGGCACGGCGCTCCCCCGCTGGACACCCCCTTCCGCGGCCTGCCCGGCCGCAGGGTGACCGCGACCGGCGCCGCTCTCGTGGGCGACGACGGCACCGAGATCCCGATGGCCCCCTTCACCGGCCTGTCGTCCGCGTCGGGCGTGTGGATCGACGCTCCGGACAGCGAAGCCGATCTGCCGCAGGTCCTCGCCCAAGTCCGCGCGAGCGTGGGCGCTTCGCTCGTCGGCGTGCGGGGCGGGACTCCCCTGACCCGGGTGCTGGTCGCCGAGGAGGCTCGACTCGCTCATGGTCTTCCGGCCGCGATCGTCGGGCCCTACGACGACGACACCGCGACCACGCTGCTCCTGTCCGGCCGGGCCGACCTCGTGGGGGTCGCCGAGTGAACGCCCTCGATCCGCTGTTCGCGCCCCGTTCCATCGCGATCCTGGGCGCTTCGGACGTCCCCGGCAAGCTCGGCACGGCCATGACCGCTTCCCTGGACCGCTTCCCCGGCCCGGTCATGAAGATCAACCCGGGCAGATTCTTCCCGACCGTGGCCGCGGCGGTCGCGGCCGAAGGCATCGCCCCTGACCTGGTGATCTCCTGCATTCCCGCCGCCATGACCGCCGACGCGCTGCGTGCGGCCGCCGCCGCAGGGGCACGGGCGGCGCTGGTGTGCGCCGGCGGCTTCGCCGAGTCCGGCGCCGAAGGCACGGCTCACCAGCAGGCGCTGAGCGCGGTGGTGCGGGACACCGGCATCCGTCTCCTCGGTCCCAACACCTCTGGCTTCATCGCCCCGCACGCCTCGCTGACCGCCACTTTCGTCCCGGACGCCAGAGACCTCGAGGCGGGCCCCGTCGCCGTGGTCGCCGCCAGCGGCGGTGTCAACCACGCTCTCGCGTTCGCCCTCGCCGACGCCGGGGTGGGCCTCCGCCTCGGTGTCGGCCTCGGCAACAGCGTCGATGTCACGCAGGCGGACGTCCTTGACCACCTGTGCGGCGACGACGGGCTCGGCGCGGTCGCCCTGCACGTCGAGACCGCGGCGGACGGCCGCCGCCTGACCGCCGCCGTGCGCCGCCTGGTGGACCGGGTCCCGGTCGTGGCCGTGGTCGTCGGCCGCAGCGACGTCGGCGACTTCGCCCGCTCCCACACCGGCGCGCTGGCCACCTCCTGGCGGGTCACCCGTGCGGCCCTGCGTCAGGCGGGCGCGGTTCTCGTCGATGACGAGCGCGAACTCGTCGACGCCGTCTCCGCGCTCGGCCGCGTGCGCCTGCCCGCCCGGCCCGGCTCCGGCGTCGGGCTGGTCACCGCGCAGGCCGGCCCCGGACTGTTGCTCACCGACGCCCTGCGCACGGCCGGCGTCCGGGTCCCGCCGCTGTCGGAGCGCACCGTCAAAGAGCTCGGCGACGTGCTGCCCGACCTGACCTACCAGCGCAACCCCGTCGACACCGGCCGCCCCTCCCCCACGTTCACCCAGGTGATCGAGCACGTGTCCGAGGATCCGGACGTCGACGTCACGGCCGTGTACGCACTGCTGGAACCCGCCGCCCTCGACCTGCCCGCCGCGTTGCAGGCCGCTCGCCCGGCCACGCCGCTGGTCGCCGTGGTCGGCGGCCCGCCGGAACAGGCACGTCGAGCCCGCGCGGAGCTCGGTGCGGCGGGAATCCCGTGCGCCACCACGCCGGCCGCCGGCGCGACCATGGTGCGGGCCCTGGCGGAGGACGCGGCCAACCGCAGCCGTCTCGGCGAGGACATCGTTTCCACGACCTGGCCCGCGTTGGCGCTGTCCGATCCGGTCGACGAGCACACCGCCAAGAACGTCCTGGCCGGTTTCGGTGTCCGGACCCCCGTACGCCGCGTGTGCGCCGGACGGGAAGCCGCGCATGCCGCGCTCGACGAGCTCGGCGGCCCGGTCGTGGTGAAGATCCTCGACCCGGGTGTGCTGCACAAGACCGAGGTGGGCGGCGTCCAGGTCGGCGTCCGCACGCACGACGACCTCGACGCCGCGCTCGACCGCCTGCCCGCGAGCCCGGCGCTGCTGGTCGAGCACATGGCTCCGGCAGGCCCCGAACTGATCGCCGGCGTGCGCCGGGATCCGGTCTTCGGGCCGGTCGTCGCTCTGGGCGCGGGCGGAACGGCAGCCGAGACGCTCGGCGACGTCTCCCTGCGCCTGGCGCCCTTGACGGCGAACGAGGCCGACGCGATGCTGGACGACCTCGCCACCCGCGCCCTGTTCCAGGGTGCCCGCGGCGCGGCGCCGGTGGACCGGGCCAGGCTCGCCCACGTCCTGCTCGCCCTCTCGTCCCTGGGCGCCGACCCGGGCGTGGCGGAGTGCGAGATCAATCCCCTGCGGGTCCTGCCCGACGGCGACGTCGTCGCGCTCGACGCCGTGCTGCTCCTGCGTGACGATCAAGGAGGATCCGACGATGCGTGAGGGATTCGTCCCCTGGCCCGAGGAGACGGCCGACCGCTACCGCGCGGCCGGGTACTGGCGTGGCCGGCCGCTCGGGGACTACCTGCACGAATGGGCCGACACGTACGGGGACGCGGTGGCCGTCGTCGACGGCGACACCCGCCTGACGTACCGCGAGCTGGCCTCGCACGCGGACGGGCTGGCCGTCAGGCTCCTCGCGGCCGGACTGGCCCCGGGCGACACGATGCTCGTCCAGTTGCCCAACGGCTGGGAGTTCGTCACGCTGACGTTGGCCTGCCTGCGTGCCGGCATCGCCCCCGTGATGGCGCTGCCCGCCCATCGCGGCCACGAGCTGCGCTATCTCGCCGCGCACGCCGGCGTGACGGCCATCGCCGTCCCCGACCGCATCGGCGGCTTCGACCACCAGGCGCTCGGCGGGGAGATCACCGAGGTCACGCCGAGCGTAAGGATGCTGCTGGTCGCGGGCGCCGACGTGGACGAGAAGGCCGCGGACCTGCGCGCCCTCGCCCGGCCCGCGGACGACCCGGCCGCCGCCCGCGCCACACTCGACGAGCTCGCGCCCGACAGCGGCGAGGTCGCCGTCTTCCTCCTGTCCGGCGGCACCACCGGACTGCCCAAGCTCATCACCCGCACCCACGACGACTACGAGTACAACGCCCGCCGCAGCGCCGAGGTCTGCGGCTTCGGACCGGACACCGTCTACCTGGTGGCGTTGCCCGCCGGCCATAACTTCCCGCTCGCCTGCCCCGGTCTCCTGGGCGCGCTCATGAACGGCGGGCGGGTCGTCCTCGCGCGCACCCCGGAACCCGGCAAGGCGCTGCCGCTGATGGCGGCCGAGGGCGTGACGGCCGCGGCCGCGGTGCCGGCCGTCGCGCAACGCTGGATCGACGCGGTCGCCGCCGGCCGCCATCCGGCGCCGGAATCCCTGCGCCTGCTCCAGGTCGGCGGGGCCCGACTCGCCCCCGAGGTGGCCCGCCGCGTGGAGCCCCTGCTCGGCTGCACGCTCCAGCAGGTGTTCGGCATGGCCGAAGGGCTGCTCAACTACACGCGCCTGGACGACCCCGACGACGTCAAGATCTACACGCAGGGGCGCCCGATGTGCCCCGACGACGAGATCCTCATCGTCGACGCGGCGGACGAGCCCGTGGCCCCGGGCGAGATGGGCGCCCTGCTGACCCGCGGCCCGTACACGCCGCGCGGCTACTACCGGGCCGAGGACCACAACGCCCGTTCCTTCACGCCGGACGGCTGGTACCGCACCGGCGACGTCGTACGGCTGCACCCCTCGGGCAACCTCGTCGTCGAGGGCCGCAGCAAGGACCTCATCAACCGCGGCGGCGAGAAGATCTCCGCGGAGGAGGTCGAGAACCTCATCTACCGCGTCCCCGGGGTCTCCCGTGTGGCCGCCGTCGCCAAACCCGACCCCGACCTGGGCGAGCGGGTGTGCGCCGTCGTCGTCCCCGAAGCCGGGCACCAGCTCACCCTGGAAGGCATACGGGACGCCCTGGCCGGCATGGAGGTCGCCCGCTACAAACTCCCCGAACACCTCGTCCTCGTGGAGGAACTCCCGCTGACCAAGATCGGAAAGATCGACAAGAAGGCGCTGCGCGACATCGTCCAGTGAGGCCTGTGTCGCGCATCACTCTTGACGTGTGGATTTCTCCACAGATGATCCATTCCGCTCTCCGTAATGTCCGTGCTGCCGGACGAACCGGCAGCACCGATCAGGGGGAGAAATCCACATGCGTAAGATCCTTGCGATGGCGACTCTTGCCGGCTCGATGGCCGTCACCGGCCTCGCGCTCGCCCCGGCCGCCCAGGCCCAGGCCGCCACCCAGACGACCACCGCGGCCACCACCGCGGTGAAGTGGGGCAAGTTCTTCTCGAGCGACCACAAGGCCTACACCTTCGGCCACACCTTCAAGCAGGGCGACTACCTCTACACGAAGTGGTACGGCGTCGACAAGACGGGCGGCAAGAAGGGCTGGGTTTGGTTCGAGTACTACCAGAACGGCGGCTGGCACAAGTTCAACCGCGCCTGGGACGGCAAGGTCGTCAGCAGCTGGAAGGGCAAGGGGATCAAGAAGATCTACACCTTCACCTGCTGGGCCGGCAAGTTCGACAACTGCGGCAAGAAGTACCGCATCTACTAAACCCCGTGCTTGAGGCCCGGCGCCCCACCGCCCGTCGCCGGGCTTCATCCATGCCGTAGGTCCCGCGCCTATGCTGCTGCCGTGAGCCATTCCTATCGCCCGATGGTCACTCCTGAGCACGCGGAGCTCATCCGCCGCTGGCACGAGCGGGCCTATGAGGCCGCCAAATCCGAAGCCGCCTCCGAGCAGACGTTCACCTACCTGGGCAGGACGCTGGTCGTCCCGCCCGAGGTGCAGCCGATCACCGGGATGTCGCATCTGCTGGGCGAGGCCGTCCTGGCGGAGGCGCGTGCTGACGACCGCGTCCTGGACATGGGCACCGGGTGCGGGGTCAACGCCATCCTGGCCGCCTCGACGGCGACACGGGTCCTCGCGGTGGACATCAACCCCGTCGCCGTCGAGGCCGCCCGGCGCAACGCCGAGGTCAACGGCGTCGCCGACCGCGTCGAGGTCCGCCAGAGCGACGTGTTCGCCGACGTCGACGGCGAGTTCGATCTGATCGTCTTCGACCCGCCGTTCCGCTGGTTCGCCCCGAGGGATCTGCTGGAGACGGCCACCGCCGACCCCGGCTACCGCGCCATGACCACCTTCTTCCAACAGGCCAGACGGCATCTCACCCCGACCGGCAGGATGCTGATCTTCTTCGGGAGCTCCGGGGACCTGCCCTATCTGAGGCATCTGATCGATCAGCAGGGATTCGCCACGGAGGTCGTCGCTCAGCAGGAGCTGGCCAGGGACGGGTGGTCGGTCGGATACTTCACCTTCCGCCTCACCTGACCTGGCGGACACCACCCCGCCAGACGTCCGCGATGGCGCGGGTGGCGGTGATGTCGGTCGTCGGGTCGCCGTCCACCAGCAGCAGGTCGGCGCGCAGTCCCGGGGTGATCCTGCCGCGGTCGGCGAGGCCGAAGTGACGGGCCGTCAAGCTGGTGGCGGCCGTCAGCGCCTGCTCCGGGGTCAGCCCCGCCCTGGTCAGCATCAGCAGCTCGTGGTGGAACCCCGCCCCGTGGACGGGGCCGAACGAGGTGCAGTCGGTTCCGGCCAGCAGCGGCACGCCGGCTCGCAGCAGTGCCGCGGCCGACTGCGAGGCGTTCCGCACGCCCTGCGTATGCATGGGGATGTCCGTGGGCTCCCGGCCGAAGGCCGCCTTGGAACGTTCCGACATCCGCTCCGCCATCCTCGGGTCACGCAGCAGCTCTGTGGGGCCGGGGTCGCCGGTCACGGTCTCGATGAAGGTGATCGTGCTGATCACGAAGGCGTCGTACGAGGCGATCCTGGCGGCCGTCTCCTCGGCCTGCTCCTCTCCCGCATCGGAGTAGAGGTGCGCCAGGCCGTCGGCGCCCGCGTCAAGGGCGATGAGGGCCTCGCGTGCCGTGACCGTGTGCGCGATGACCCGCAGCCCGGCGGCGTGGGCGGCCTCGACGAGCACGGCGGCGAGCTCGGGGCTGAGCGCGGGCAGGCTCATGCCGGACGCCGAGCCGTCGTCGACGCAGATCTTGAGGTAGTCGACGCCTTCCGCCAGCCGCGCCTCGACGAACGCCTTGGCCTGGTCCGCGTCGCCCACCGTGTCCAGGCCCTGGTCCGAGCCGATGACCTCGATCAGGTCACGGGTCCAGAGCTGGGTGGGGTGGCCGCCGGGCGCGGTGGCGATCATGCTGGAGCTGCGCAGGTCGGCCACGTCGTCCCGCTCGGCGGCCTGCCGGCGCTGCCTGGCCAGGATCGGCGGCAGGTTGTTCATGTCGAGCTCGGTGGTGACGCCGAACTTCAGCGCCTCTTCGAGGTCGCCGTCGAACGCGTGCGCGTGCGCGTCGATCAGGCCGGGCAGCAGGGTCTTGCCCGCCCCGTCCACCTCCACGTCCACCGGTCCCGCGGTGACCTCGGCGATGCGGTCGCCGTCGATGAGGACGTCCGCCTGCGGGATGGTGCGCTCGCCGTCGAAGACACGAACATCACGGATCAAAGTACGCATGCCATATCTCCCATCTAGTTCTGTGTCTGATAGTACGATATCTAACTATTTGAGGCAAAGAAGAAGGGTACGGGCTCACGCCCGTACCCTTCTCAAGAGCGGATCAGTGCGAGAACGCCTGGAACTCGGCCGCCCTGACCTGGTCCCGCTGCGGGCTGGCCGTGGCGCAGTCCGTCGCGGAGTTCGGATCGTCGTCCTGCTCGCCCGCGTACAGCGGGTTGCCCGTGCACTGCGTGCTCACCACGCGGAGCATCAGGTGCGTGGCGCTCGCGGGCTGGACGTCGAACGACTTGAAGATCATGTCCGCGCCCCTGGGCCGCGGCAGCGTTGTGTGGAACGCGTCCGCGGGGCTGGTGTAGATCTTCGTGTAGTTCGCCGGGTCGGCGCAGCCCGACGCGCAGGCCAGCACCTCGAAGGCCCGCAGGGAGGAGAAACGGTTCTGGCCGCCCGGGTCGGCGGGGTCGCCGATGTTGGGACGGAGCATCGCGCTCACCTGCACCCGGCGGATCTTGACAGGCGCGTCGCCCGCCAGGTCCACGACCACTGACTTGCCGGCCGGGGCTCCGGTGAGCGAGGCCCAGTTCGTGGCCTCGGTCTCATCGATCAGCTTGGCCTGATTGACGCCGTCGCCCGAGGCCACGGCACCGCTCCCCGCCGAGGCGTGGTTACGCGGCAGGGCCAGGGGCAGCGGCAGCTTCACGCCGGGGACCACCGCGAACTTCAGCCTGCGGTGGCCGAACCCGTTGCCCGCGACCACGAAGTCGTAGACGCCGGGCGTCATCTCGACCGTGTCGGCGAGCGGGGTGGCCGGATCGGTGTCGGCAACCGGGACCACACGTCCCTCGTAGTCGCCGACGTACAGCCGCAGCGCAGCGTCCTTGGCCTCGCCCAGGGGCTTGAGCTGCAGTGAGCCGTTCTTGCCGACGGGGTTGACGAAGCTCGGCGTCGGATCGGCGTCGAGCGCGCCCGCGCTGGCCGCGTCCCTGCCCAGGCCGTGCTCGGCGAACGCGCGCCACATGATGTCCTGGTTCTTGCCGCCGAAACGGATCGCGTCGGCCGCGAGCAGCGCGTCGCGATGGTCGACGTAGCTGACGGCGCCCGAGGCCATAAGGAGCAGAGCGTCGAACGACAGTTGCGCCCAGCGCCGGTTGCCCGGGCACTTGTCGACCGGCGTCTTGCCGTCCGCGCACGAGCGCTGCTGCTTGGACGTGCCGTCGCCGTACCTCTTGAGGAAGGCCGCCCGCACGTCGAACTGCGTGGCCGACCAGATCTCGCCGTCGGCGTGGACCTGCTGGCCGACGATGTCATAGGCGACGTCGCTGTAGTTGAGCGGCGACTTCGACATGTCGTAGTTCCTGATGCCGCGGAACTTGTCGCCCGTCACGTAGCCGCCGGTGACGTACGGCGTCGCGCCGGAGGGGCGGAAGCCGTACTCGAAGAGGTACTCCATCGCGAACAGGTCGGAAGTGCTCTCGTTCATGGCGCCGGCCTGCGCGCCGCTCCATCCGGCGTTCGGGCCGGCGATCATGCGGCCGGAGATCGCGTGGGTGTATTCGTGGGCGATGACCGACATGTCGTAGTCGCCGTCGACGCACGGCGAATAGAAGGCGCCGGCGATCGGCTGCCACAGGTACATGTTGGTGATCGGCGCGATCCCGTCAGGGCCGGTGATCTGGTTGGCGTTGTCGCGAATCGACAACACCCGCGCCCCCGCCTGGGCGTTGCCCTGCTCGGGGTCGTTGCCGAGCCCGCCCCGAGGGCCGTTGTCGGCCTGCATGTTCCAGGCCGTCTCGGTGAAGCCGAGCCGGTACGACCAGTCGTGCATGCGATTGTGCATGGCGTTCAGGTTGGCGATCGCGGCCTCGAGGTCGTTCTCGCCTTCCTGGTCCAGCACCGCGGGGTTGCACTTGGCCTCGTACCAGGTGTTGCGCCACGGGAAGACGTAGTTCCTGCTCGGCGTGAGCACGTTGGAGCGGGTGCCCACGGTGAACGCGTCGGCGCTCGCCCGGTTCTCGAACGTCCTCGCCGCGTTGCCGAGGCTGGTGTTCGTCGGCTCGCCGGTGACATGGTCGACGTCCCAGGCCTTGCCGGTCGCCGGGTCGCCGCCGGCCACGTAGTCGCAGCCGGGGCCTGGCTGATGACACCAGGTCTGGCGGGCGTCGGCGGAGCGGTAGTCGTCACGCGGGTTGGACGGGAACACCTCCCAGTGCGGGTTGTCCGGGTCCTGGTGGTGGTCGACCAGGTTCTCCCGTACCAGGATGGCGCCGCTGACCGCGTCCACGTGCGTCGTGTACGCCGCCGCCTCGCCGTCCCCACCGCCGATCAGCACGACCTGGTACGCGCTGTGCACCCCGTCGGGTGCGGGCACCGCCACGGGGGTCACCTGCTTGGTGGCCGCCGTGGCCAGGTCGATGCCGCCGTCCCTGGCTGCGATCTCCATCGCCTGCTGCGCCGTGATCGCGGCGGCCGGGGGCGCCTGCGTGGCCCGCGACAACGTGGAGGTGACGTGCCGGACCGTGCCATCGACGACGCCGATCGCGACGAGCCCGTCCACCCCGGCCGGCAGGTCCCCGAACCGCTGCCGCAGCAGAACGGCATGGCCCGCGCCGATCGGGTTGACGGCGACCCGCTCCAGCGCGTCGACGGCCTCGGCCGGCAGGCCGAAGATGCTCTCGTTGTTCTTGAGGTAGGCGCGTGCGGCCTGCTCGGGGTCGGAACCGAGGCCCTCGGCCAAGGGTTCGGAGCTCACGACGGCGGCCGGGGTGCCGAGAGCGTTCCACCGGATGTCAGCGGCCGGGCCCGCCCTGCGGGCGTCGGCGCCGGGCGGCGGCGCCACCCGGCCCCGCCGGTTGTCCACGTCCGGCTTGCCGTGCTCCTCCGCCTGGAAGTCGTGAACGATCTTCGATGGCCGGTTGCCGCGCTCGCCTTGGGCGGCCCCTGTGGGGGCCAGCGCCGATGCGGCTAACACGACGATGATGAGGGTGCTGCTACGTAACCAGGACTTTGGCGACACGGTCGGTTCCCTCCTGCGTGTCTGGAGTGCGCGGATCACGCGCACTCGCAAGAGGTAACACCGCATTGATCCGGTGACAAGATCTACGTGCAGGACGGGCGGCCGGCGCCTCGCGGACCCGAACTACTGCTTGACGTCCAGCCACACCAGCCGGTGGTCGGAGCTGGGGAAGGGGAAGACGCCGGTGAGGCGGGACAGCGGGTCGCTGGACACCGGCCAGAAGACGCCGCCACCCGCCACTCGCAGCCGCTTGGACGGCAGCACGTAGTCGGCACGCAGGTTGCCGGGTGCGGTGTCGGCGAAGTCGGCGGTGTCATACTTCGGGTCGCCCTTGTGGGTGGCGTTCGCGCCGCCCTGCAACGCCGCCGCCTCGGTCGCGCCCGCGCTCGACGGCGCGAAACCGCTGTCGATCTTCGGGTGGTCGAGGAGCTGGTGGATGGCGCCCTGGTAGCTGTCGCCGTCGCTGGGGTCGGCATTCTGGTCACCCGCGATCACGAACGCCTCGCCGGGCTGGAGGCCGCCCCGCCGGCCGCGGTCGTCGTAGAGGTAGCCGCCGCGGTCCGGGCTCGTATAGTCGGCCCACAGCCTGATCTCGTCGTGGTTGCGGCGGCCGTTGCGGTCCTCGGCCCCGTCGAACGTGGGCGGCGTCGGGTGGCTGACCAGGAAGTGCACCGTACGGTGGCCGACGCGGACCGGCACGTCCCAGTGGCTCTTGGAGGACAGGCGCAACACCTGGAGCTCCTCCGGCGAGTACCAGTCGGCCGGCGCGGGCGTGGCCGGGTCGTCGGGCAGCACCGCGCCCGGCATGTCCTTCCACAGGAACTTCTGGAACGTGCGGACGCCGCGCAGGTCGATCGGGTACTTCGAGTAGACCACCATGCCGTACTGCCCGGGGAAGGCCCCGAACCCGAACGCGTCGTCCCCGTAGCCAGGCGCGCCAGGTGCGCTCACGACGGATCCGTTGTTGTTCAGGTCGAAGCCGGAGGCGATGCCGGTGTTGCTGGGGGCGGTGTACCGATACCGGTAGGTGATGGGCTGCGCGCCACCCTGCCCGATCGACAGGTAGTTGTCCTGGAAGAGGCGGGCGGCCGCGCCGGCGGCGTCGTAGTCGAACTCGTTGATGAGCAGGACGTCGGGGCGGGCCCGCTGGATGATCTCGGCGATGACCTTCGCCTGCGTGTTGCCCGGCGTGGACAGGTCGCTGACGAGCTGGCCTTCGACGTTGCGGTTGAGCGAGGCGTTGAAGGTGGCGAACCGGGCGGCGCGGCTCGCGGCCTCCGCTGTGCCCGGCGCCAAGGGCAGGAGCGCTGCCGCGGCGGCGGCGACGGACAGGACTCGACGGAATATCACGATCTTTCACCTCGCTGAGGGGCTGGCCCGGTGGACCGGATCATGGCATCTCCGAGGAGGCCGCGCCAGTACGCGAAGATAGGCTTCTACAGTCAGCCAGGAGTAAGACATGCCGACGTTCCCTCAGGGAAAACCGCGGCCGCGCCTCACCGGGTCGCAGGGGGGTGAGCCGAAATATCAGGCCATCTACCGTGATCTGCTCGCCCAGATCGACGGTGGCGCGTTCGCGCCCGGCGAGCCGCTGCCCGCGCAGCGGGAGCTGAGCGACTACTACGGTGTCAGCCTGATGACCGTGCGGCAGGCGTTGCAGCGGCTGAGCGCGGAAGGGCGCATCGAGCAGCGGCAGGGGCTCGGCACGTTCGTGGCGGGGAACGTGATCCCCTACCAGATGAACAGCCTGGGCAGCCTGGCCGAGGATCTCGCCGGGCAGGGGATCGAGCTGCGGACGGTGCTGCTCGGCGCGCGCCGCGCTCTGCCGCCGGCGGCGGTGCGGGCGGAGCTGGGGCTGGGCCCGGACGCCGAGGTCACGGTCATCGAACGGCTGCGGGTCGTGGACGGCTCCCCCGTGATCCACCAGGTGTCGTACACGCCACTCGACCTGGGCGGGGAGCCCGCGGGCGGTGAGCTGGAGCGCACCCCGCTCTACCGGCTGATCGAGGAGCGGTGCGGGGTGTCGCCGGCCTGGGCCACCGAGGCGATCAGGCCGGTCGTGTTGTCGGAGGAGCAGGCTTCGCTGTTGCGGCGGCCGGTGGGCGATGCGGCGCTCATGAGCACCCGGGTCACCTATGACGCGGAGGACCGGGCGGTGCTGGCGGACCGGGCGGTCATGTGCGCCGCCCAGATCGTGTTCACCACCCGGCGCCAGGTGCGGGAACCGGCCGTCTCGCTGCGCCTCGACGCCTGAGACGCCACCCGTTCACTTGGCCGCGACGCTTGCTGCCTTTCGCACACCGGCCGCGAGTTCCCTGGCCACCGCCTCGACCGCGGCCAGACCGGACGCCCGGTCCGGGGCGTCCATGAGCGCGCGGACGAACGCCGAGCCGACGATCACGCCGTCGGCGAAGCCCGCGACCTCGGCGGCCTGCGCGCCGGTGCCCACGCCGAGCCCCACGCACACGGGCAGGTCCGTGACCTCCTTGGCCCGTGCGACCAGGTCCTTCGCGGTCGTGCTCACCAGGTCCCGCTCACCGGTCACCCCCATGAGAGAGGCCGCGTACAGGAAGCCGCGCGAGGAACGGGCGGCCAGCGCCAGCCGCTCCGGCGTGGAGGTCGGCGCCACGAGGTGCACGCGGTCGAGCCCGTGTTCATCGGCCGCCGCGTGCCAGCCGGCGGCCTCGTCGGGGATGAGGTCCGGGGTGATCAGGCCGGCGCCGCCCGCGGCGGCCAGATCCGCCGCGAACCGCGCGACCCCGTAGCGGTCGACGAGCGTCCAGTACGTCATGACGAGCGCCGGCGCCCCGGCCTCCCGTACCGCGGTGAACCCGTCCGCCGGGGTGACGCCGCCGGCGAGCGCCGCCTCGGTGGCCCGCTGGATGAGGGGGCCGTCCATGAGCGGGTCGGAGTACGGCAGGCCCACCTCCACGACGTCCACGCCACCGGCCACCATGGCGCGCATCGCCGCCACCGACGTGCCGACGTCGGGAAAGCCGACCGGCAGGTACCCGATGAGCGCGGCCCGCCCCTCGCGCTTGGCTCCTTCGATGGTCGCCCGGACGCTCATTCGCCGCTCCCCTCCCCCAGCAGGCCGAAGTAGCGGGCCGCCGTGTCCACGTCCTTGTCGCCGCGGCCGGACAGGCTGACGAGCACGATCCCGTCCGGCCCCAGCCGCCGGCCCTCCCGGATCGCGCCGGCCAGCGCGTACGCGCTCTCGATGGCCGGGATGATCCCCTCGGTACGGCACAGCAGCGCGAACGCCTCCATGGCCTCCGCGTCCGGCACCGACGCGTACCGCGCCCGGCCGATGTCGTGCAGCCAGGCGTGTTGCGGCCCCACCCCCGGATAGTCGAGCCCTGCCGAGATCGAGTGGCTCTCCATGGTCTGCCCGTGCGCGTCCTGCAACACGAACGTCCGGGTCCCGTGCAGGATGCCGAGGCCACCGCCGGAGACGGACGCCGCATGCCGGCCGGTCTCGACCCCGTCGCCCCCGGCCTCCAGCCCCACCAGCCCCACATCCGGGTCGTCGAGGAAGGCGTGGAAGATCCCGATCGCGTTGGAGCCGCCCCCGACGCAGGCGCACACGACGTCGGGCAGCCGCCCGGCCAGCGCCAGCGTCTGCCGGCGTGCCTCCACCCCGATGACCTGCTGGAACTCGCGCACCATCGTCGGGAACGGATGCGGCCCGGCCGCCGAGCCGATCAGGTAGTGGGTGTTCTCGACGTTGGTCACCCAGTCGCGCATGGCCTCGTTCATGGCGTCCTTGAGCGTGCGCGAGCCCGACGTCACGGGGATCACCTCGGCGCCGAGCAGCCGCATCCTGACCACGTTGAGCGCCTGGCGCCGCATGTCGACCTCGCCCATGTAGACCACGGCGTCCAGGCCGAGCAGCGCGGCGGCCGTGGCGGTGGCCACGCCGTGCTGGCCCGCGCCCGTCTCGGCGATGACGCGGGTCTTGCCCATGCGCAGGGTGAGCAGCGCCTGGCCGATCACGTTGTTGATCTTGTGGGATCCGGTGTGGTTGAGGTCCTCGCGCTTGAGCAGGATGCGCGCGCCGCCGGCGTGCCGCGCGAACCGCGGGGTCTCGGTGATCAGGCTCGGCCGGCCCACGTACGTACGGTGCAGCTCGTCGAGCCGCTCCATGAACTCCGGATCCGCCAGCGCGTCCCGGTAAGCGGCGTCCAGCTCGTCCAGGGCGGCCACCAGCGCTTCCGGGATGAACCGGCCGCCGAACGTGCCGAAATACGGCCCGGTCCGCCCGGTGAGCGGTGTCCGCACGGCTTGTGCGTGCATCATCGGCTCCCCCTCTCAGTTAGTTCTAGTCTTCTAGAACACCTGTTTTGAGGCTAGCCGTGCGGACTCCGGCGCGTCAACGGTGGCCGCCCGAGGGCGGCCACCGTCAAGTGCTACGACAACGCCCGCTCCCCCAGCACCGCGGCCGCCTGCGGGGCGACCCGGCCGGCCCAGGCCGTCAGGACGTCGTCCAGGTGCGGGAGTTGCGCTTCGAGCACCGCCAGCCCGGGGGTGGGCACGGTGGCGCCGAGCTCCACCAGCAGCGGCCTCAGGTGCACCTCGACCGCCAGCGCGTGCTTGGGATCCCCCATGACCAGCAGCGGCAGCGCCGCCTTGCCGGCCAGCGCGTCCGGCGGCAGGCGGTCGAGGAAGGATTTGAGCAGTCCGGTGTAGGTGCCCTTGTACGTGGGGCTGGCCACCACGAGCACGCTCGACTCGGCTACCAACTCCAGTGCCACCTCCACGCCAGGGGACGCGCCGGGCGAGAGCAGGTGCGGGCCGAGCGCGGACAGGTCCACGACCTCGTGGGCTCCGGCCGTGCCGATCCTGGCCGCGATCGCCTCGGCGGCCGCGATGGCGACGGTGCGCGTCCGGGAGACCGCCCGGGGATTGCCGACCAGCGTGACGATGCTCATCCGGCCACCGCCAGTTCCTGCCGCGCGGCGTACTGGGAGGCGGGCCGGTCCAGGCCGTAGTTGTCGCGGAGCGTACGGCCCTCGTACTCGTGCCTGAACAGCCCCCGCGCCTGCAGTTCCGGCACGACCTGGTCGACGAAGTCGGACAGGCCGCCGGGCAGGATCGGCGGCATGATGTTGAACCCGTCGGCCGCGCCGTTGAGGAACCACTCCTGGATCTGGTCGGCGATCTGCTCGGGCGTGCCGGCGACGACGCGGTGGCCGCGCCCGCCCGCCAGGCGGCCGAGGAGTTGCCTGACCGTGAGTCGCTCGCGCCTGGCCAGGTCCAGCACCAGCTTGCGGCGGCTCTGGGCGCCCTCCGTCTCGACGGGCACGTCGGGCAGCGGCTGGTCCAGCGCGTCCTCGGTCAGGTCGATGCCGGTCATGTGGGAGAGCTGGGCCAGCCCGTACGCGGGGATGATGAGCTCCTCCAGCTCCTTCTCCAGCCGCAGCGCCTCCCGCTCGGTCGAGCCGATGATCGGCGAGATTCCCGGCAGGACCAGCAACTCGTCGTGCCTCCGGCCGTACGCCGCGAGGCGGCGCTTCAGGTCGGCGTAGAACTCCTGCCCCTCGGCGAGCGTCTGCTGCGCGGTGAAGACGGCCTCGGCGTAGCGGGCGGCGAACTCCTTGCCGTCCTCCGACGATCCGGCCTGGACGAGGAGCGGGTGGCCCTGGGGCGGGCGGGAGGTGTTGAGCGGGCCGCGCACCGCGAAGTGCTCGCCCACGTGCTCGATCGCATGGATCTTGGCGGTGTCTGCATAGTGGCCGCCGACGCGGTCGCCCAGGATCGCGTCGTCCTCCCAGCTGTCCCACAACTTGCGCACGACCTCCAGGAACTCGCTCGCCCTGGCGTAGCGGGCGGCGTGCGCGGGCCGCTCGACGCCGAAGTTGCGGGCTTCGGCCTCGCCGGCCGAGGTGACGATGTTCCAGCCGGCCCGGCCGCCGCTGATGTGGTCGAGCGAGGCGAACTTGCGTGCCACGTGGAAGGGCTCGTTGTACGTCGTCGACACGGTGGCGATGAGCCCGATGTGGTCGGTGACCGCGGCCAGGGCCGACAACAACGTCAGCGGCTCCAGGCCGCCGAGCGCGTTGTGCGCGGCGTTGCCCTGCAGCGCCACGCCGTCGGCGAGGAAGACCGAGTCGAGCTTGCCGCGCTCGGCGATCCTGGCCAGGTCCTGGTAGTGGCGTGCGTCGGTGAGGCGGGCCGGCTCGGTGCGCGGGTGCCGCCAGGCCGCCTCGTGGTGGCCCACGCCCATGAGGAAGGCGTTGAGGTGGAGCTTTCTCGTCACGTGGTCCTCCAGGTGGAGAAGCGGCGCTCGACGGCGACCAGCAACAGGTTGAACAGCAGGCCGAGCACGGAGATCGTGATGATGCCGGCGTACATGTCGGGGATGCGGAAGCTGGACTGGGTGTCCAGGATGAGATAGCCGAGCCCGGCCTTGGCCCCGACCATCTCGGCGAAGAGCAGCACGAGGATCGAGTACGCGCCCGCCAGCCGCACGCCGGTGAAGATCGTGGGCACGGCGGCAGGCAGGATCACCTTCTGGAACAGGCGGACCGGGCCGAGCCCCATGGATCTGGCCGACTTGATGAGCAGGGGTTCGACGGTCTTCACGCCGCTGATGGTGTTGAGCAGGATCGGCCACGAGCACGCGTACAGGACGAAGGCGATCTTCGTGGTCTCGCCGATACCGAGGATCAGCGTGAACACCGGCAGCAGCGCCACCGCCGAGGTGTTGCGGAAGACCTCGAGCAGCGGGGTCAGGAAGTCGGCGACCGGACGGTACCAGCCGATCAGCAGGCCGAGCGGGATGGCCAGCACGATGGCCAGGCCGAAGCCGGCCAGGGAACGGGCCAGGGAGGCCTGCAGGTGCTCGGGGAGTTGCCCGCCGATGAGGAGGTCGTACCAGGCGACGAGGTCGTCGGAGAGCGGGGGGACGAAGACGCGGTCCACGACGCCGAGCCTGGGCAGGATCTCCCAGGCGGCCAGGAGGAGCAGGATGGCCGTGGAGTTCACGGCGGCGCGCCGGACCGCCCGCCCGAGGCCTGCCGCCCGGCCCTCGCGCGGGAGGCCTGTTGTCCGGGTCTCGTGCGGGCGGGCGGCGGTGTCCTCGTGTGCTTCGTCGTCGGGGAGGTCGTACCAGTGGAGTTCGCCGGGTGGCGTGTCCTGCCGGGTCTCAGCCATGGGAGATCGCCACCTCCCGCTCCTGGACCTGCGCCGCCGCCACCTCGTCACGCAGCAGCTTCCACACGTGGTGGCGGTACTCGCCGAACACCGGATCGGCCCGCAGGTCGCCCTCGCGCGAGTCGAACGCGATCTCCACGACCTCCTTGATCCGGCCGGGCCTGGAGGTCATCACCGCGACCCGCTCCCCCAGGTAGACGGCCTCGTCGATGCCGTGCGTGATGAAGATGACCGTCTTGCCGGTGTGCTGCCAGACGCGTACCAGCTCCTCCTGCAGGGACTCGCGGGTCTGCGCGTCCAGCGCGGCGAACGGCTCGTCCATCAGCAGCACGTCCGGGTCGAAGGCGAGGCTGCGGGCGATGGCCACCCGCTGCCGCATGCCGCCGGACAACTCGTGCGGGTAACGGTCCTCGAACCCGGACAGGCCGACGAGCGCGAGGTGCTCGCGTGCCCGCCGGGCCCGTTCCTTCCGTGGCACGGCCTTGGCCTCCAGCCCGAACTCGACGTTGGCCTGGGCGGTACGCCAGGGGAACAGCGCGTACTGCTGGAAGACGACCCCCCGGTCGAGCCCGGGACCCGTGACGGGGGCGCCGTCGATGACGATCTCGCCGGATGTCGGCTGCGTCAGCCCGGCGACCAGGTCGAGGAGCGTGGACTTGCCGCAGCCGCTGGGGCCCACGAGCGTGAGGAATTCCCCCTCGCGCACGTCGAGGTCCACGCCGGACAGCGCGGTGAACGGCGCGCCGGAGTCGCGGACGCGGAAGGTCTTGGTGACGTTCCTGATGCCGATCTTGGTCATGATCCGCTCCCGCCGGCGTCGGTGCGAACTCCGCTACCCGCGGTGGTCCGCTGGACGGGGCCACCGTAGGGGTTGAACGCGTTGGTGTAGAGGTCGGCCGCCTTGACCTGGCCGGGCTTGATGTCGCCTTCGCGTTCCAGCCAGTCGATCCAGGTCTGGAACTCCTTTTCGGCAATGACACCGCCCTTGCCGGCGATGCCGGTGCTCTTCCAGAACCGGACGGTGTCGGTGCTCTCGTTGCGGCCGCGTTCGGCGATGATCCGCTCGAACGTGGCGATGACCTCCTCGCGGGGGTGGGTCTGCGCCCATTCGACGGCCTTGGCGAAGCCGGTGACGAAGGTCTTGGTAGTGGTCGGGTTCTGGGCGATGAAGTCCTCGCGCAGGACGACGGATCCGGCGGTGAACGGGCCGAACAGGTCCACGTCGGTGAACAGGGGACGCAGCCCGCCGCGTTCGAGCGCCTTGTCCTTGAGAAGGCCGCCGAGGGTGCCGGCGTCGAGTTGCCCCTGCCGGAGGGCCTGCTCGGTGTTGACCGGCGGGATCACCACGAGCTGGACCTGCTTGATCTCCTCGGGCGTCAGTCCTTCGCGCCGGAGGTACTCCTTGATGACGGCCTCGTGGTGCGCGCCGAGCGTGTTGACGCCGATCTTTTTGCCGATGAGGTCGCGGGCGGTCTTGATGGGGCTGTTCTCGTTGACGTAGTAGCCGTTGAAGGTCTCCTGGTCGGAGCCGTAGTAGCCGATCACCGCCTTGATGGGGGCCTTGGCCGCCTTGAGCTTGATGATCGCGCCGTCGAAGGCGCCGCCGAAGTCGGTCTGGCCGGTGGCCGCCGACTGGATGTCCTGCGGTCCTGAGGTGGTGTTGCCCACCCACTTCAGCTTGACGTCGCCGAGAAAGCCGAGCTCCTCGGCGAGTTCGGGGAAGGTGACGGAGCCGGCGCTGCCCTGGTAGCGCAGCACCTTCACTTCCGAGTCGGCGGATTGCGCCTCGGCGCCGCCGCACCCGGCCAGGACGGCGGGGAGCAGGGCGGCCATGAGGGCATGTCTGAGCTTGATCACGATGGGTTCCTCTGGGGAGGGAAAAGAGGTCTGCCTGCGGTGCGTGATCAGCGACACTGCGCGCTGGCGACGTGGCCGAAGTCCACGTGCGGGCGCCGGGTCAGGTAAAGGCCCTGGCTCATGCCTATGAAGCTACGGACCGGCACCCATAAAGTCAACATTTCCTACATGACATACATGGAAATCGCGCTCGCTAGGCTCGGCTGGTACCGATCCATGGAGGGCCGATGATCTTCATCACCGCAAAGTTCCGCATCCTGCCCGAGCACGCCGACCGCTGGCCGGAGATCTCCGCCGAGTTCACCCAGGCGACCCGGGCCGAGCCCGGCTGCCTGTGGTTCGACTGGTCGCGCAGCCTCGATGACCCGAACGAGTACGTCCTGGTCGAGGCGTTCCGCGACGACGCGGCCGGGGGCGCGCACGTGCAGTCGGACCACTTCAAGCAGGCTCAGCGCACGCTGCCGGACTACCTGGCCGAGACGCCGCGCATCGTCAACGCCGCAGTTCCGCAGGACGACTGGTCGGAGCTCGGCGAGCTCGCCGTGCCGCCGCGCGGTTAGTCCACCCGGACGTTGCCGTAGGCGAACAGGCTGATCGGGCCCGGGCCGGCGGGCACCGGCTGCTCGGCGGTGACGGCCAGGGCGAGGGTGTTCGTGCCGTGCTCGTTCAGGAGCCCCGCAGGGACGGAGAACTCGCGTTGCGGGCCGATGTCGCCGCCGTACTGGCCGACGTTCCAGCCGTTGAGGAAGATCTGCACGAGGTACGCGGGGGACGGCTCGCCGCCGAAGCGGAGCCCCACCGGGACGTCCTGGTTCGCGGGCAGGTCGAGCCGGAACGAGGTCCTGTACCAGGTGACGCCGGGGGGCAGGGGCGTGGCGGCAGGGTTAGCGGGTTTCCATGATTTGTCGGGATATGTCGGGAGATGCCAGCCGGTGCGTTCGCCGTACAGGCCACCGTTGTTGAGCCCGCCGCGCACCGGGTCGACCCCGGCGGCGCCCTGGATGCGCCAGGAGATGGGGGTGCCGCCGGCGGAGGCGCCCACCAGGCCGCGTGGCTGCTTGAAGCGCAGGTCGTCGGCGATCCAGTCGTCGTTGTGGCCCATGTTGGCGACGAGCACGGCGATCACGTTGTCGGCGCCCGGCTTCAGCAGGCCTGACGGGATGGCGAAGTGGCCGGGGCCCGGGTCGGGGTTGGGCGGGGTCCATTGGTCGCCGGAGTCCGCCTGCACGCCGCCGGCGGCCGAGCCGAGGTAGCGGCCGTTGAGCCAGACGAGGTAGTTGCCGCGCAGGCCGGTGACCGCGTTCAGGTCGATCGTGGTCTCGGCGCCGGTGGCGGTGAAGTGGCCGCGGTACCAGACGTTGCCGTAGTGGTAGCCGTAGTCGTCGGCGTACAGGACGGGCAGGGTCTTGGGCGGGTGCGGGCTGGTCGTCGTGGTGCGGTCGGCGACGGTCCAGCGGGAGTCGTCGAAGCCGGGCTGCGCCTCGGGGGACTCGGCGTGGGCCCGCCAGCCGGTCAGCGCGGGCAGCGGCGCCGGGCCGGGCGGGCGTGTGCTGCCGAGCAGTGAACCGCTGGAGGTGCGGGTCACGCGGACGTCGTCCGCGCCGATTCGCAGGCGGTGGGCCGCAGGTGGCGCGAACACCTCGACCTCCCCCGCCGCCGCCACGTCGGCCGTCAGGCGCACGGTGCCGTCGTTCACCGACGCCGCGCGGACGAGGTCCGTGCCGCGCACCAGCACCGGGCCCGACGCCGTGTCCGTCCGCCAGAAGCTCGCCGCCTCCGCGTCCGTGCCGATCAGGAGCAGCAGCGGCCGCCGCCCGCCACCGGTGACCAGCACCCGGGCGAGCCCCTCGTGGGTGTAGTCGAGCCGCAGGTCGCCGCCGGAGTAGGTGCTGGTGACGCGGCCGTCGAGCACTGTGACCCGCGGCTCGGACCCGTACCGCAGGATGGTGGCCCCGGGCGAGCCGCTCGTGCCGTAGAGGACGGCGACGTCGCGGCCGCCGATGGCGGCGTGCGTCATGAGCTCGGACGTGGACAGGGTCAGGCGCTGGGCGCCGAGGTCGTACCCGGCGACGAGGACGTGCGCGTCGCGCCCCTTGACCTGCACGGGCACCCGGTGTCCCGCCCAGTCGAGGGTGGCGGCGTCCGTGCTCGTCGCGGCCCGGTCGGCGTGCTTGACCAGGACGAACTGGGTGCCGGTGTCCGGGTTGGCGCGCGCCACCGTGGTCAGGGCCGGGTTGTCCACGGGCGGCGCGGCGAGCGGGTCGGTCTTGGCCAGCGGGGTGACCGCCTGCAGGAAGTAGCCCTGGCGCTTGAACTCGTCGTACTTGGGAGTGAGCCGCCTGGCCTCGGTGATCGGGGCGCCGTAGTCGTAGGAGGTGTAGACGTCGTTGGGCTGGGCGAGCCAACCCCAGTTGGTGCCGCCGTACCCCATGTAGTACGAGAACATCGTCGCCCCGGTCGTGACCAGGTTGTTCTTGTAGAAGTACTTCATGAAGGCAGGTCCGGTGAGCTCGCGGCACTTGTCGTAGCCGGCGTTGCCCACGTCGATCGCGCCGGCCTGGTATTCGGCGGCGAACACGGGGATGTCGTCGCGCAGCCGCTCGGTCAGCCCTTCGCCCCACGGCCCCCACAGCCCGGGATTGGCGCACTCGAAGGACTGCGGGTAGTCGTCGATGCCCGGGATCTGCACGGCTCCTGGCCCGGTCGCCCAGGTCGAGCTCCAGCTGCCGCCGTCGCAGCAGTCGTTGGTGGTGATGGGCACGTCGATGCCGTCGGCCCGGGCTTGGTCCTGGATGTCCTGCATGTACGCGGCATCGGTGTTGACCTGGTACTCGTTCTCGGCGTTGTAGAGGATCACCGGCCCGCCCCCGGTGATCTGGTGCCTGGCGATGATCGGGTTGATGTGGTGCAACCACTCGCGATAGGCGGCCTGGTATCCGCTCTCGCTGCTGCGGGCGCGCCCCGGCACGGTCTTCACCCAGGCGGGCAGACCGCCGCCGCTGCTCTCGGCGTTGATGTACGGCCCCGGCCGGGCGATCACGTACAGCCCGGCCTCGGACGCCATCCGCAGCAGCCGGTCCACGTCGCGTACGCCGGTGAAGTCGTACACGCCGGACTTCGGCGAGTGGTAGGCCCACGAGAAGTAGAGCGAGACCGCGTTGAACCCGGCCGCCTTGAACTTCTCCAGCACGTCCCGCCACAACCGCGGGCTGGGAAGCCGGAAGTAGTGGAACTCGGCCGCCTGCAGCACGACCCGGCGGCCGTCCACCATCAGCGAATACCGGTCGTAGGTGACCTCACGCGCGGCTGCGGCGCGAGCGGGCGCGACGAGGGCAGCGCAGGTCAGCAGCATGGCCAGGAGCACCGAGAGGGTCCGCCTCATGCATTTAATTTGGCGATTAACCAAACAAAAGTCAACGGCCAATCGATGCGGCCGCGCCTCTGACGGCGGACCGCCTGAGCCTGCCGGAGGGTCTGGTTTACGCGACTGCCGCACTCGGCCTGACAATTCCCGCTATGGTGCCCAAGATCCCATAACGTTGTCACAGGAGTCCCATGTCGCGCGTCGAACCCCTCCGGGAAGGCGACCCCGCTGCCGTGGGCCCCTACCGGCTGCTGGGGCGTCTGGGCGCGGGCGGCCAAGGGGTGGTCTACCTGGGCCAAGGGCCCGGCGGCAGGGCGGTCGCGGTCAAGGTGCTCCGCGAGGGACTCGCCGACGAGCGCTTCGCCAAGGAGATCGACGCGGCGCGCCGGGTGGAGCCCTTCTGCATCGCTCAGGTGCTCGACGCCTCGCTGAGCGGACGGCCGTACATCGTGACCGAGTACGTCGAAGGGCCCTCACTCCAGCAGGCCGGCCGCCACGTCGGCGCTGACCTGCAGCGGCTCGCGGTGGCGACCGCGACCGCGCTGACGGCCATTCATCAGGCCGGCATCGTCCATCGCGACTTCAAGCCCGCCAACGTGCTGCTCGGACAGGGCGGGCCCCGGGTGATCGACTTCGGGATCGCCCGGTCTGTCGGAGCGGGCCTGACGGCTACCAGCAGCATCGTGGGGACGCCTGCTTACATGGCGCCGGAGCAACTCGCCGGCGAGCGGATCGGCCCGGCCGTCGACGTGTTCGCGTGGGCGTCGGTGATCGTGTTCGCCGCCACCGGGACGCCTCCGTTCGGCGAGGACTCACTGCCCGCGGTGATCAATCGGATCCTGCACAACGAGCCGCAGCTCGGCGACCTGCCGCAACCGTTGCGCGGGATCGTGCTGAGGTGCCTGGCCAAGGATCCGGCGCGCCGGCCGGCCATGCGGGACGTGTTGCTGCAGCTTCTGGGCGGACAGGCTCCCGAGCGTCCGGACGGCCCCGATGGCGGCGGTCCGTCCACGGTTCCCGGGCAGCGCCGGCGCGGGAGCAGGGCGGCGCTCGTCGCAGGCTTCTCCAGCGTGGGTGCGCTGGCGGTCGCGGCCACCGTCGCCTGGGGTGCCACGCACGCCTGGGTCCAGGAACCGCGACAGAGTACGCAGCCGCTGGCGATCACCTCAGCCGTGACCCCCACTCCGGCGAAAACGCGTGAGCGCCCGAAGAAACGGACCAAGAGTCCGTCCACCGCGAAGCCGGTGACCACCACGAAGCCGGCCGTCAAGCCGACCATCAAGCCGACGCGGACCGCTCCCAGGCCGACGACCTCGTCGACGAAATCCTCATCAGGCGGCGGCTCTTTCCGGATCGTGTGGGTGCGGGTCATCGGCCCGAGGCATGCCGACACCCCCGACTGCGTGTTCGGCCAGGGCAACGTCTCCGGCCTGGTGGAGGGGACCAAGCTGGCCACCACGTTCCGCTACGAATGGGTCCTGGACGGGCGGGTGGTGCAGCGCTCTGAGTCCGTCATCGCCGACACCCACACCCGGCAGGTCACCGGCCCGCTCGTGGAGTCGGACGGCCCGCACCGGGTCGTCCTCCGCCTCACCTCGCCACAAGCGGTGTCGAAGACGTTCTCGTTCACCATCTGCCCCACGGGGAGCGAAGGATGAACCCGCTCCTGCCAGAAGATCCCCCGTCCGTGGGCCCCTACAGGCTGCTGGCGCGGCTGGGCGCGGGCGGCCAAGGCGTGGTCTACCTGGGCCAGGCTCCCGACGGGCGGCGGGTCGCCGTCAAGGTGCTGGCGGACGGCGTGGCCGACGATCATCGCTTCGCCAAGGAGATCGACGCGGCGCGGCGGGTGGAGCCCTTCTGCATCGCTCAGGTGCTCGACGCCTCGCTGAGCGGCCGGCCGTACATCGTGACCGAGTACGTCGAAGGGCCCTCACTCCAGCAGGCCGGCCGCCACGTCGGGGCCGACCTGCAGCGGCTCGCGGTGGCGACCGCGACGGCGCTGGCCGCGATCCACCGGGCCGGGGTGGTGCATCGCGACTTCAAACCCGCCAACGTGCTGCTCGGGCGGGATGGGCCGCGGGTCATCGACTTCGGCATCGCCCGCGCGTCCGGCCATTCGCTGACCGTGACGAGCAGCATCGTCGGCACGCCCGCCTACATGGCGCCCGAGCAACTCGCGGGCGCGCCCCTCGGTCCCGCCGTGGACGTCTTCGCGTGGGCGTCGGTGATCGTGTTCGCCGCCACCGGGACGCCTCCGTTCGGCAACGACTCACTGCCCGCGGTGATCCGCCGCATCCTCCACGACGAGCCGTACCTGGGCGACCTGCCGGGTCCGCTGCGTCCGATCGTGCTGTCCTGCCTGGCCAAGGACCCCGCCGCCCGGCCCGCCATGCAGGACGTCCTGCTCCGGCTCATCGGTGCCGCACCCGCCGGTACGGCAGATCGTCCCGTGAGCCGCCCGCGCTGGAAGGCGCTGCTGGCGGGCGCGGGCGCGCTCGGTCTGTCCGCTGCGCTGGTCGCCGGGGCGATCATGTGGATGCCCACCTCGGCGACGACGGCCGCGCCCACCCCGGAACCGGCCACCGCCACCCCGGCAACCAGCCCACCGGCCAAGAACCTGAGCACCACCACCAAGACCCCCAGCGCGCCGGCCAAGAAGACGCGCCCCACCAGGACCGCCCGCTCGACCCCCACTGCCTCCCGCCGCCCGTCGACGCCCAAACCCACGACGTCCCCGGCGAAACCCGCGACCACGACGGCGGCCGCGGCGACCGTA
This sequence comes from Nonomuraea polychroma, assembly GCF_004011505.1. Classification (NCBI taxonomy): domain Bacteria; kingdom Bacillati; phylum Actinomycetota; class Actinomycetes; order Streptosporangiales; family Streptosporangiaceae; genus Nonomuraea; species Nonomuraea polychroma. The sequence continues at coordinate 876,802 of NZ_SAUN01000001.1, read as the reverse complement.
CGCCTGGTGTCGTTGACGCTGGAGGGGCAGCAGATCGGAGGAGACGGCTGCTGGTCGCCCAGTCTCTACCCGGTCGCCGTGATCAAGGGTCCATCGGGCAAGCAGACGGAGTACACCTACCGCTGGGTGGTGGACGGCCAGGACGAGGGACGGCAGACGGGCTGGGTGACCGGCACGACCGACGACCGGCGTAACCCCTTCGGGGCCTTCGAGCCGGGGTCGCACACGATCGTCTACCACCTGCTGACACCCTCGAGGGCCACCAGGAGAGTGTCGTTCACGGTGTGCGAGCGGAACTCCTGACGCACATCGACGCGGCTCGCGAGGCCGCGTCGCCACGTTACGGGAACGTTACAAGGCTCGCCAACCCCCTCCCTAGCCGCGTTTTCCCCGCTCACGGCACCACGTCATGCCTCAGACGTTTTTTTCCGGGTTATTGACGAAAAACCGTGGCCGTGGGCAGACTCAGCGTCATGTCACACCCCCGTGGCCCCTTGTCACAGCTGCGGCGCGGGCACGAAGAGCTCGTGCTCGGGCTGCTGCGCAAGCACGGTCCGCTCAGCCGGGGCGAGCTGGGCAAGCTCTGCCGGCTGTCCCGTACCACCCTGTACGACATCCTCGCCGAGCTCATCTCCACCGGCGCCGTCGTCACCGCCACCCAGCAGGACGACACGCCGCGCGGCCGTGGCCGGCCGGCCGAGACGCTGACGCTCAACCCGGACGCCGGGCAGGCCATCGGCATCGACTTCGCCCGGCGCGCGCTGCACGTCGCGGCCGTCAACCTGGCGCACGAGATCGTCGGCGCGGCCAGCGAGCCGCACGACGCCGACCTGCCGTGGGAGCAGCGGGTGGAGCTGGCCGAGCGGCTCATCGGTTCCCTCAGCAAGGGTGACCTGCGATTGGGCGCGCTCAGCGCGATCGGCGTCGGCGTGGTCGGCCCGGTAGGCGGCCCGGACTCCCGCACGGACGACGACACTCCGCATCCCGCGCAGGTGCTGGTGCGCGAGCGGTTCGGCGTGCCGGTGCTGCTGGACAACAACGCCCGGCTGGCCGCGCTGGGCGAGGCGATCTGGGGCGCGGCCGCGGGCGGCCAGGACGTGCTGTACCTGCGGCTGTCCCACGGCGTCGGCGGCGGACTGGTGATCGCCGGGTCGCTGCACCGCGGCGCCTACGGCCTGTCGGGCGAGTTCGGCCACATCATGGTCGACCCGCAGGGCCCGCCCTGCTCCTGCGGCGGCTCGGGCTGCCTGGAGACCGTGGCCTCGATAAGAGCCGTCCTGGACGCCTACCGCGCCGCCGGCGGCCGGGCCGACGACGTCCCCGGGCTGATCAAGGCCGTCGAAGCAGGCGACGCCACGGCGCTCGGCCTGCTGGAAGGCGTCGGGACCAACATCGGCGGCGTGCTGGCGGCCCTGTGCAACGCCATCGGCCCCAGCGCGATCGTGGTCGGAGGCGAGCTGGCGGCGATCGGCGCCGCGTTGTTCCAGCCGATCGAGCGCACGCTGCACGCCCGGGTCATGCCGATCTCCAGGCACCGGATCACGCTGCGCCCCGCGACGCTCGGCGAGGCCGCGGGCGCCCTCGGCGGTATCGCCTTGGTACTGCACGAATCCCCCCTTCTCTCCCGCTATCCGGCCGGGCCAGATCTCGCGCAAGAGGACCCCATGAACCATCCGAGGCCCATGACCGAACGCAGTGAGGTCATCCATGAACGCAGCACCCTGGTCATGAGACCGGCGAAGGAGGGCTCATGACCCAGCTGACCGCGCTGGGCAAAGCGCCCGCGGCGCGGCGCGAGCCCAAGCGCTCCAGCCGTGCCCTCGTTCTCAACCTGATCGCGGTCATCGCCGGCCTCGTCGTGTGGACGTTGCTCGCCACGGTCGGCGTGCAGGGCCTGCCGACTCCTTTGGAGGTGGCGGCCAAGGCAGGCGAGCTGATCGCGGACGGCACGCTCCTGGACGACATGCTCGCCAGCCTGCGCAGGGTGTTGCTGGGTTTCCTGCTCGGCACGCTGCTGGCGATCCCGGTCGGCTTCCTGATGGGCTGGTACGCCACCGCGCGCGGCCTGCTGGAGCCGTACGTCCAGTTCTTCCGTACCATCCCGCCCCTGGCGATCATCCCCCTCGCCATCGTGCTCATGGGCATCGGCGAGGTGCCGAAGGTCTTCGTGATCTTCCTGGCGGCGTTCCTGTCCAGCGTCGTGTCGACGTTCCAGGGCGTGGTGGACGTGGACAAGACGCTGATCAACGCCGCCCGCGTGCTGGGCGCCTCCGACCGGACGATCTTCCTCAAGGTCGTGGTGCCGGCGTCGACACCGTTCATCCTCGTCGGGATGCGGGTCGGGCTCGGCTCGGCCTGGGGCACGCTGGTCGCCGCCGAGCTGATCGCCGCCCAGGAGGGCCTGGGCTTCCGCATGCAGCAGGCCCAGCTCTACTACGACCTGTCCACGATCTTCGTGGGCCTGATCGCCATCGGCGTGCTCGGCCTGCTGATGGACCGGCTGCTGCTGCTGGCCGAACGCCACCTCACCGACTGGCAGGAGCGCCGTTGACCACCAAGATCTCGTTCAGGGACGTCGTCAAGACCTACCCGATGAAGGACGGCACGTTCACCGCGTTGAGCCAGGTGTCGCTGGACATCGCCGACCGCGAGTTCGTCACGGTCGTGGGCCCGTCCGGATGCGGCAAGAGCACGCTCATGAGCATGGCGGCCGGGCTGGTCGAGCCCACCTCGGGCGAGGTGCTGGTGGACGGCGTGCCGGTCACCGGTCCCGGGCCGGACCGCGGGGTGATCTTCCAGCAGTACGCGTTGTTCCCCTGGCTGACCGTGCGCAAGAACGTCGAGTTCGGGCTGAAGCTGGCCCAGCTCCCCGCTGACGAGCGCAGGCGGCGGGCCGAGCGAGCGATCGAGCTCGTCGGGTTGTCCGACTTCGCCGACGCGCTGCCCAAGACGTTGTCCGGCGGCATGAAGCAGCGTTGCGCGATCGCCCGCGCGTACGCGGTCAACCCGCAGGTCCTGCTCATGGACGAGCCGTTCGGCGCGCTGGACGCGCTGACCCGGGTGCAGTTGCAGGACCAGCTGCTCGACACCTGGAGCCAGGACCAGCGCACGGTCATGTTCATCACGCACGACGTGGACGAGGCCGTCTACCTGGCCAGGCGGGTGATCGTCATGGCGGCCAGGCCCGGCCGCATCCAGCAGGTCGTCGACGTCGGCCTGCCGTACCCGAGGACCGAGGAGATGCGGCTGTCGCCGGAGTTCGGGCGCATCCGCAACGAGGTCTGGCACGGCGTGTACCACCAAGCTTCAGCCGCCTGAATCACCCCCCGGAAAGGAATGATCCGCCATGCGTTCTCTTCGCCGCGCCCTGACGGCCGCCACGGCGGTGAGCCTGCTGACACTGTCCGTGACCGCCTGCTCCGACGACGGCACCACGGTCCGCTTCGGCTACATCAGCGACTACAACGGCGCGAGCCTGCTGGCCATCGCCGACAAGCAGGGCCTCTGGGAGAAGCAGGGGCTCACCCCCGAGATCAAGGTCTTCACCAACGGGCCGCTGCAGATCCAGGCGCTCGGCGCCGGCGACCTCGACTTCGGCTACATCGGCCCGGGCGCCATGTGGCTGCCGGCGTCGGGCAAGGCCAAGGTCATCGCGATCAACACGCTCGCGTACGCCGACCGCGTCATCGGCCGTCCCGGCGTCACCTCCATGCAGGCGCTCAAGGGCAAGAAGGTCGGCGTGCCCGAGGGCACCTCCGGCGACATGGTGCTCAACCTGGCGCTGAAGAAGGCCGGGATGACGACCCAGGACATCCAGAAGGTGCCGATGGACCCGGCCACCGTCGTGTCGGCGTTCTCGGCCGGGCAGATCGACGGGGCCGGCATCTGGTACCCGCTGATCGACACGATCAAGCAGAAGGTGCCCGGCACGGTCGAGCTCGCCAGCACCAAGGAGTTCCCCGACAGCTCGTTCCCGACCGCGTTCGTGTCGGGGCCCAAGACGGACCAGGAGCTCACCAGCAAAGTGATCAAGGTGCTGCAGGAGGCCAACGACTGGCGGGCCGCGCACCCCGAGGAGTCGATCACCGAGGCGGCCGCGCTGCTCAAGCTCGACCCGGCCAAGGTCAAGGCCGACGCGGCGAACGTCCAGACGATGCCGACGGCCGACCTGGTCGCCAAGACCAAGGACGGCACGGTCGCCAAGTGGCTCGACAGCCTGGGCGACTTCTTCGTCGGCACCGGCCAGCTCAAGTCGAAGCCCGACCCGGCGACGTACTACACCGGCGATCTCTACGAAAAGGCCTTCAGCAAGTGAACCTGCTGTTCCTGATGACCGACCAGCACCGTGTCGACACGCTGGGCTGCTACGGCAACCCGCACGTGGCCACGCCCAGCCTGGACAGGCTGGCCGCCACCGGCACGCGGTTCGACCGGTTCTACACGCCGACGGCCATCTGCACGCCGGCGCGGGCCAGCCTGCTCACCGGGCAGGCCCCGTTCCGGCATCGGCTGCTGGCGAACTACGAGCGCAACGTCGGCTACCTGGAGGACCTGCGCGAGGACGCGTTCACCTTCCCCGGCGCGCTGAAGGAGCGCGGCTACCAGTTGGGCTTGATCGGCAAGTGGCACGGCGGCACCAGCCGCAACGCCGCCTCGTACGGCTTCGACGGGCCCGACCTGCCCGGCTGGCACAACCCGGTCGACCATCCCGACTACCTGGCGTACTTGGAGGAGCGGGGGCTGCCGCCGTACCGGATCTCGGATCTGATCCGGGGCACCACCCCCAACGGCAACCAGGGCAACCTGCTCGCGGCGCGGCTGCACCAGCCGGTGGAGGCCACGTTCGAGCACTACCTGGCGACCCGGGCCATCGAGCACCTCGACCGGTATGCCGCCGACGGCCGGCCGTTCTTCCTCGCCACCCACTTCTTCGGGCCGCACCTGCCGTACCTGCTGCCGGACGAGTACTTCGACATGTACGACCCGAGCCTGGTGGAGCTGCCGCCGTCGATCGCGGAGACGTTCGAAGGCAAGCCGCCCGTGCAGCGTAACTACAGCGAGCACTGGACGTTCGACACGATCCCCATCGACGTCACCCGCAAGCTGATCGCCGTCTACTGGGGTTACGTGACGCTGATCGACCAGCAGATCGGCCGCATCCTCGACCGCCTCGACGAGCTGGGGCTGACGGACCAGACCTCGGTCTTCTTCACCGCCGACCACGGCGAGTTCACCGGCGCCCACCGCCTGCACGACAAGGGCCCGGCCATGTACGAGGACATCTACCGCATCCCCGGCATCGTCCGCATCCCTGGCGAGCAGCCGCAGGTCAGGAACGAATTCGTGACGCTGACCGACTGCACCGCCACGATCCTGGACCTGGCCGGTTGCGACACCAAACCGGCCGTGGACAGCCGAAGCCTGGTCCCGCTGGTGCGCGGCGAGCACCCGGAGTGGCCCGCCGAACTGCTGGCCGAGTTCCACGGCCACCACTTCCCCTACCCGCAGCGGATGATCCGCGACGACCGCTACAAGCTCATCGTCAATCCGGAGTCCGTCAACGAGCTGTACGACCTGCACGCCGACCCGCACGAGCTCAGCAACCGGTACACCCACCCCGAGCTGGCCCCGGTCCGCCGCCGCCTCATGCGCCGCCTGTACGACCTGCTGCGCGAGCGGGGCGACAACTTCTACCACTGGATGACCCCGATGTACGACATCGGCGCCCTCGACTACGACCCCACGCTGAGCTCCTTCGAGAAAGAGAGCACGGAAAAATGATCTCTACAAATCCCCTTGGGAGGGCAGACGACGACGAGGAGCGCTGGGAGTGGCATTGGCGGGTTCGTGTCTGGTGACGGCGTCGCCAAGCAGGCTAGTACAGAGGGTCTTGATCGAGCGTCTTTACTTTCGGCCGCGGGTTGCCAGCCGCACGATGAGGAACACCACGCCGCCGACAACCCCGACGAAGATGAGCAGCATCACAAGCAGCTGGATGAGTTCCGGAACGCCTAAGTTCATGCTTCTCCTTGTGTCGAGAGGTGACATGAAGGAAACGCGCGAGGCTCGAGCGACGTTCCTAGGGCTCTACACGTTGTCCAGCTGATGCGTACTCACCCAGCGTGCCGGCAGCCCTGGCGAGATGACTCGCCGGGGCAACCCGGCGGCTGTCCTCCGACATGAGCGCTCACTGACTGGTCAGGTTCGCGGCGTCCTCACGGAGTCGCTTGGCCCGGCGGCGGAGGTTCTCCGCGGTGGCCAGGCACGAGTCCTCGAGCTCGTCCATGTCGCGCCGGAGCCGGATGGCGTGCGCGCGATACCGCTCCATCGCCGGGCCCTTCCAGAACGGGTCGAACTCGCCCTGCTGCGACGGGATGCCGTCGAAAGCGTCGGCCAGCCCTTTGGCGTACCGGGTGAAGGTGGAGGCGAGCGCCTCCTTCGCGGCGGCTTCCCTGAGGAGCTGTTGTCTGGTGGTCACGGGCTGCCGCTCCCTGTCTTCAGCGCCTCGATGCCGGGCAGTTCGGTGTTGCTGCGGATGACGGTGAACCAGGCACGCTCGCGCAATCCTTCCGCCCCGGTGCCCGGCTTCAGGGCGTTGTGCAGCGCGTCCGCCAGCGCCGCCGGGTACGCGGGGTTGCCGGTGTCCGCGGCCAACAGGACGCCCGACTCCTTTGGGCGCTCGGCCAGCAGTTGCTGGAATGCGTCCGGGTTGGCCGTGTACGCCTTGGCGAGGTTGTGGAGATTCCAGTCGGGGGCCGTGGGTCCGGCGTCCGGTGGGCGGTTCAGGAGGTCGATGGCCACCCTGTTGAGGAAAGTGGTGGATTGGCCGGCCAGTGCCACCAGTGTCGTCAGGACGTCCGCCGGGGCGGTCGCGACCATCTCGTACCATTCGCTGCCGAGCCGTCCTGTGCGCTCGGCGCTGGAGAAGGCGGCGGCCAGCTGCCCTGGGGTGGAGGCGGCCGCTTGTTGGAGCGAGGTGGGCGGAAGGCCTCGGTACTGTCCCGGGGCCTGCGTGTTGATCCAGTCACGGAAGAGCTTCACGAACGCCTCGGGGCCGCCGAGTTCGGCCAGCAGCGCCGCCGCGTAGGCCGGGTCCCGTGCCCTGTCCTTGAGCGGTCCCGCTGCTGTCTCCACCCGGCCGGGCAGGTATCGGTCGTGGTTCTGGAACGTGTCGGCGAGCTCGTTCGCATCGTTCACGGCGGCCGCCATGGCCTCGGCCTGGCTGGGGAACGGGAAGGTTCCGGTGAGCATGCCCTTCTCGCGTACCGGCACCAACTGCTCGATGGTGTCGATGCGCCACTTCAGGTCCTGCTGCGACTCGTCGTAGAAGGCCCAGGTACGGTGCATGGCCGCGGTGCCCTGGCGGCCGGCCCAGTCCTCGCCTGCCTCGGCGATGGCCGCGTCGAGCCCTGACCGCGTCCTGGTCAGGGCCTGTTTTCCCGCCTCCATCCGGCGGATCAGCTCATGTGCGCCTCGGGGGTCGATCCCCACGAACTCCCCCATGAACCCTCCCAGAGGGTGTGGTTACCGGGCGGAAGTCAAGCACACCGGGCGTTGGGGGTTGACGCGTTTGGCATTCCCATAAGCAACCGGAATCACGCAGAAGGCGGGAGCCCCGCATCCCGGACGTGAGCGGCACCATGGCAGTGTTCGAAATCAGGTCCTGGCCGGCCGGCCGGGGGGCGCCGGGCGGCGCTCCCTCAGTCGGCAAACGGCGTGCAAGCATCAGTCAAGCGCTCTGCCGTTACCTGATCAGCGTACGAACAGGACCGGTGAGAAGGAACACGCTGATGACGCGTAAGGGAATGCTGCTCCCGATGGGAGTGGCCGTGGAAGTGATCGGCGGCCTCGTGCTGGCGGCCGGGGTCACCGGGATGCTGATGTGGCCGATACCCGACTGGGCGACTATCGCCTTCTCCGTCGGCATGACGCTGTCGATCCCCGGAGCGTTCATGATCGTGCTCGGCCTGACCAGTCGCGCGATGCGCACGGCCATGTCGGCGGTCGGTGGAGAGGTGCAGTCGAGCCGATCCGGCGGGCTGTTCGGAATGATCAAAGACATGGCCGGTGGCAACCATGACCTCCGGCACAACGGCGTGCCGGCCGGTGCCGTCATTCTCTCGATGCAGGACACGGGCGTGACGATCAACGACCAGCCCGTGGTCGCGTTCGACCTCGAGGTACGCCCCGAGAGCGGGGACGCCTACCGCGTCGCCCACCGCGAGCCGATTCCGCGCCTCCTCGTGGGTGCCGTCCTCCCCGGCGCCCACCTCGCCGTCTACGTCGACCCGCAGAACCGCGGCCTCCTCCTCATCGACTGGGAGCGCGCCCCGAGGTGGAACACCCCGTCGGCTGGGGAGCGAGTTTCGGCTGCCGACATTCTCGCTCGGGGCGTGCCCGCCATGGTCACGGTTCTCGGCACGTTCTCGACGGACGGCATGACCGCCGACAACGGCGACCCCATCCTGGGCCTCGTCCTCCGCGTGAGCGGCCCGAACGGCTCGTACGAGGCACGCCTCGCCCACCGGGTCCCGCCGCAGTACCTGGCCCTCATCTTCCCCGACACCCGGCTCCCCGCCAAGATCGCCCCGGAGGACCCCCAGAAGGTGGCCATCGACTGGGATCAGGTCCACGCCACCCCCGAGTCCCAGCGAAGCCTCTGAAAGCTTTGCGGGCTGGGCGCGGAGGACGCCGGATCAGCGCATCGCTTCCAGGCCTCTGACCACGATGGTGGTCAGGATGCCGATCTCGGAGATGCCGATGGTCACGGTGTCCCCGTCCTGCAGCGTGAACGGCAGGTCGGGGACCAGGCACGTGCCGGTGGCCAGCACCGCGCCGTCCGGGAAGGAGTCGGCCCTGAACAGGTAGCCGGCCAGGTCGTCCAGGCGGCGGTTCAGCTGCGACGTTGAGGCCTTGCCGTCCCACACCGTCTCCCCCGCCCTGCCGATGGTGAGCGTGATGTCCAGCGCGTACGGATCCGCGACCTCCCATGCGGGCCGGATCGCCGGGCCCACCGCGCACGCGCCCAGGTAGATCTTGGCCTGCGGCAGGTAGAGCGGGTTGACCCCTTCGATGGTCCGCGAGCTCACATCGTCGACCACCGTGTAGCCGACGATCTCGCCGAGCGCGTTGAGCACCAGGCCCAGCTCCGGCTCCGGCACGTCGATCTCCGAGTCGGCCCGCACCGCGATGCGCCCGCCGTCCCCGCTCACCTTCCACGCCACCGACTTGAAGAACAGCTCGGGCCGCTCGGCGTCGTAGACCAGCTCGTAGACGTCGGCTGCCCGCTCGCTCTCCAGCACCCGCGCCTCGCGCGAACGCCGGTAGGTCACGCCCGCCGCCCAGACCTCCATCTGGCCGTCCACCGGCGCCAGCCTGCGTACCGAGCCCGACGGATGCCGGGTCCCGTCCGCCCCGGCGCACCGTTCCCGCAGCTCACCGGACCCCAGCCTCAGCAACTCGCCGACGGTCGTGACCCCGGGCAGCTCCACCACCTGTTCGCCGTCGTCGACGCCGACCGCGGCCGCGCCGGTCAGGGGGCTGACGAACCGTACGATGTGCATGGCCTGCTCCTCACTCTCATCAGATAAGTCCGATGAGAGTCTTTCCTACCCGGGCGGTGCAACGTCCCGCCGGGTGCCTCAGGCTTTCGATCGCGATCGCCTGACGGCACTGGGTATGGCTTGCTGTAATTGATGGCGTACGAAGCGCGACAAGACTTCGAGGCGGTGCCGGTGACACAGGATGTGCGCTCCCGTCTCCTCCCCGGCCGGACGGCGTCAGGACATGGGAGGCGTACGTCGCCTGCCTTCGTGCACTGCGTCTCTGGGCCGGAGCGCGGACGACGTCGAGCCGGCGTAGGCAGTGCCGGACCATCCTGACCAGACGCTCAGCGGCGTAACGATCAAGGCGAAATAGGCCATGTGGACAGCGATCCTCAGGGAGGACAAGTCCCTGCTGGTGCCTTTCCATGCTGATCTGTCCGAGGGGTGGCACGCTGACAGCGCCGTGCCTCTACGGCCCGGCGACAGCGACTATGACGAGCACCTTTCCACCTCGATCAACGCCGGAATCCTCGATGGCGACCGCACTCGCGACGAAGAGCTGATCGCGAACTGGGAGGCTCAGGCCATCGACATCCCGGCGCGACGTAGCGCCTGAGCCTTCTCCGCTCTCCCGTACCCGACATGCGGACCTGCCCGACCTAGATCACGTCGAAGTCGGCCATCATCGCCATGTCCTCGTGTTTCAAGGTTGTGGCAGTGCAGCATGTAGCGGCCCCGGTAGCCGTGGAAGCGGGCGAGCACGTCCACGACCTCGTACGGGCGCACGTCCACCGTGTCCTTCCAACCGCCGTCGGTGGCGGCCGGCGGCCGGCCGTTGCGCGCGAGCACCTGGAAGTGGGCCAGGTGCACGTGCACGGGATGGTGGAAGTCGCTGGTGAGGCGCCAGATCTCGGCCGTGCCCAGGCGGGGCCGTCGGCCAGGGTGTTGACGAGGGTGACCGGGCTGCCGGCCGGGTAGGCGGCGAAGTCCACGACCACGTCGTACCGCTCCCCCGGCGCGATCGGGATCGTGTCGTGGGCCACGGGCGCGGCCAGGAGGCCGCTGTCACTGCCGACCTGGGTGAAGCGGCCGCCGGGCACGAGCGCGAGCCGGTAGCGGCGGGCGTTGGAGGCGTTCAGCAGGCGCAATCGGTAGCGGGTTGCCGTCACCTCGGCCACGGGCCAGGGCGCGCCGTTGACGAGGATCACGTCGCCCTCGACGCCCTCCATGTAGTCGCTCCCGAAGTGGCCGCCCGCGCGCAGGTCCGGGTAGCGAAAGGAGCCGTCCTCGTCGAACGACCGGTCGCAGATCATCAGCGGCAGCTCGCGCTCGTCACGCGGCAGCGGCAGCGCGTCCTCCTCCGCGTCCCGCACCAGCGCCATCCCGGCCAGCCCGCGCCACACCTGCGGCGCGGTGTGGTCCATCCGGTGGTCGTGGTACCAGAGCGTGGCGGCGGGCTGGTCGACCGGGTAGTGATAGTCCTTCACGAGGTGGTGGCGGGTCTCCGCATGCTGGTGCCCGTCATGTCCCGCGGCGTTCCCGTGGTGTCCTGTGCCGTAGCCGGCGGGCACCACGAGGTCGGCCGGGTAGCCGTCGGAGTCCGGCGGGTTGACGCCGCCGTGCAGGTGAGTGGAGGTCGGCACGGGCAGCTCGTTGCGGACGGCGACGGTGACGGGCTCGCCGCACCGCAGTTCGAAGGTGGGTCCGGGGAACGTCCCGCCGTAGCCCCAGACCTCGGTGGTCGTGCCGGGAACGATCTCGACTCTGGCCACGCGCTGCGTCACCTCGTAACGGCCCGGGCGTGCCGGGCGGACGACATCGGGGACGGGCAGCGGCACGGTGAAGGGCCGGGGCAGTGGCAGCCGGCTGGCGAGCAGTTGCCCCGAGGTCTCCGCGAGGGCTCCGCATCCGGCGGCGGCCAGCCCGGCCCCGCCCAGGACGCCGAGGAACGCCCGCCGCGAGACGGCCCTCATGACGTGCTCACACGACGGCCGGCGCGCCAGGTCCACACGGTGAACACGGCGGACAGCCCGAAGATCGCCATCCCGAGCGGGAAGTGCAGCGCCAGGACCCGATCCTGCCCCGCCGCGACCTGCACGGTCTCGGCCGCCACGAGGCCCAGGCTGACCAGGGCGGGCCACAGCGGCCCCCGGCCCGGCCGCCACAGCAGGATCGCGGCCACGAGCTGCAGGTACAACGCGCTGTGCGTGAACCCGGCGTTGTTCCTGTGCCAGGTCAGCAGGTCGACGTCGCCGGTGACGAACAGCCCGGCCAGCTCCGCCTGCGCGAGCACCCCGGCAAGGTGCACGGTCGCCGTCACCCGTAGCGACCAGACGATCCACGATGAGGTCATGGCCGCCATCGTGCGACCTGACGCCTGGAGATCGCGTCGGCCGGCGGAGGGCACCGGGACGTACTCCCGTGGTGGTACATGCCTGCTCCGCGCCCGCGAACGTACGCCAGGGGGATGACGTCGGGTGCGCGTGGTCTGGCCTACCTTGTGGGCATGGACAGCCGGAGGATCGACGCGCTCATGGCGGCGGGCGCACTGGTGGCGATCACGGCAGGCACGTACGGCAACCTGTCGTGGACCGGCCCCTACGAGCGGCCGCTCGACGGGGTGGGCATCACGCTGATCGTCGTCGCGTCCGTGTCGCTGGCCTGGCGGCGCGCGGCTCCGCTGGCCGCCGGCCTGGTCGCGGTGGCCGCTGCGATCGCCTACTACAGCGCGCACTATCCCGGCGTGTTCGCGGCCGAGCCCGCACTGGCCTCGATCTACACCCTCGCCTCGCTCGGCCGCCGCAAAGAGGCGATCTGGCTCGCGGTGGCGCTGGCCGTGCCGGTCTACGGGCTCATGGCGCTGGCCGAGGAGGACCCGGCGGCCGCCGGCGGGATGAACCTGCTGAGCGGCTGGCTGGTGGCGATGGTGGTGGTCGGCGAAGTAGTGAAGAGCCGGCGGGCGTACCTGCGGGCCGTGGAGGAACGGGCGGAGGAGGCCGAGCGCACCCGCGAGGAGGCGGCGCTGCGCCGGGCGGGCGAGGAGCGGCTGTGGATCGCCCAGGAGCTGCACGACTCGCTCACGCACAGCATCTCCGTGGTGAACGTGCAGGCCGCGGTGGCCATGGAGCTGCTGGAACGCGACCCGGCGCGGGCCCGCGCGGCGCTGGCGGCGATCAAGGAGTCAGGGCACGAGGCCATGAACGAGCTGCGTGCCACGCTGGGCGTGCTGCGCCAGGCCGCACCCGATGGCGGGCTCGCCGGGGTGCCACGGCTGGTGTCCAGGGCTGAGGGGGCGGGACTGCGGGTGTCCTACACCGTCACCGGCACCCCGTACACGGTGCCGCCCGAGGTGGACCGGGCCGCGTACCGGATCGTGCAGGAGGCGCTGACCAACGTGCTGCGGCACGCGGGCGCGGCGGCGGTCGCGGTGTCCGTCGGCTACGATCCGGCGGGGATCGCGCTGCGGGTGGACAACGACGGCGAGGCCGGCACGGCCGGGCCAGGAATGGGGTTGATCGGGATGCGGGAGCGCGCGGTCGCCGCCGGCGGGTCGCTCACCGCCGGCCCGGGCGAGGGCGGCGGCTTCAGCGTGCACGCGGAGCTGCCCGTTCCGGTACGGCCGTGATCAGGGTCCTGCTGGCCGACGACCAGCCGCTCATCCGGGCCGGGTTCAAGGCGCTGCTCGAGCTGACCGACGACATCACGGTGGTCGGCGAGGCGGGCGACGGGGCGCGGGCCGTGGAACTGGCCAAGCGGCTGCTGCCGGACGTGGCGCTGCTGGACGTGCGGATGCCGCTGCTCGACGGCATCCAGGCCACCCGCAGGATCGGCGCGGACCCGGAGCTGGATGGGGTGCGGGTGGTGATCCTCACCAACTACGCGCTCGACGAGTACGTCTTCGCCGCGCTCCGGGCGGGGGCCAGCGGGTTCCTGCTCAAGGACATCGAGCCGGGCGACCTGCTGCAGTCGGTGCGGGTGGCCGCCCGGGGCGAGGCGCTGCTGTCGCCGTCGGTGACGCGCCGCCTGATCGAGGAGTACGTCAGCACACCGCCGCGACCGGCACCGGTGCCGGGTTCGGACCGGCTGACCGGGCGGGAGCGGGAGATCGTGTCCCTCGTGGGACGGGGCATGTCGAACGAGGAGATCGCCGCGCACCTGGTGATCAGCGAGGCCACCGCCAAGACCCATGTGAGCAGGTCCATGACCAAGCTGGGCGTGCGTGACCGGGCGCAGCTGGTCGTGTTCGCGTACGAGTCGGGGCTGGTGGTCCCCGGCGGGCATGGTCAGAAGGCCAGCAGGAACTCGTAGACGTTCAGCAGCCAGACCAGCATCCACAGCAGGACGGCGGGAAGCCGGACCATCCCCCGTCCGCTTCCGTCAGCATGCAACGCGATACCTCAACGCCTTCCGTGCACGGCGACGATATCTACCCAGTCTGCGTCCTTCGGGCCACCGCCGCGCACGCCCGGTCAGCCGTTGACCGGTTTGCCCAAGGCGCTGCCCGCGAGCCAGTCCTCCCAGGACTTCGCCCACGGGGTCGGCCCGTTGCCGAACTGGAGTTTCCTGGACGTTCCCGTCACCTCGATGATGTCGCCGCGCTGGGTGAACTCGTAGAACCAGCGGGCGTTCTCCGGGCTGGCGTTCACGCAGCCGTGGCTGACGTTGCGGCTGCCCTGCGCCCCCGTCGACCACGGCGCGGCGTGGAAGAAGGTGCCGCTGTAGGTCATCCGCACATTCCATTTGGTGCGGATGCGGTACTCGCCGGGTTTGCCGACGGTGGCGGAGTCCATGACGATGTCGGCGGCCTTCTCCTGGGCGATCATGGTGCCGGAGTAGCTGTCGTCGCCCGGTTTGCCGAGGCTGACCGGGATGGTCCTGACGACCTTGCCGTTCTCCCGCACGACCGCCCGATGGGTCTCGTTGCTGACCTTGGTGATGTGCGACGGCCCGACGGTGAAGGTCAGGCTGCGGTCCTTCGTGCCCCACAGCCCTCCACTCGCGCGCAGCCCGGCCAGATGCGCCACCACCGTGACCTTCTCGCCGACCGGCCAGTACTCGCGCGGCCTGAACTGCACCTCCCGGTCGCTCACCCAGCTCCAGGCGCCCTCGACCGGCTCGGACATACGCACCACCAGGGCCCGTTCGATCCTGGCCCGGTCCTGCTCGGCGGTGATCGGCTGGGACAGCAGCAACTGCACCGGCATCCCGACGCCCACCGTCTCGCCGTCCAGGGGCGACATGCCGCTGTCCAGCACCCGTTTCGGCTTCAGCGTGGTGAATCTCGCCTGCGCCGCGACCGGCTTGCCGTCCGTGCCCGTCGCCTCGGCGCTGACGGTGTACGTCGTGGACGGCCGTAACGCCCACTGGGGACGCCACGTTCCGTCCGCGGCCACCGAGCCGCGTACCTGGCGTCCTTTGGCGTCGGCGACGGTCAGCTTGGTGACCTTGCCGTCGGTGACCTTGACGCTGATCCCGCTGTCCGGCGGCACCTTCTTCGTGCCGTCGGCAGGCGTGAACGCCAGCTTGGCCACCGACCCTTGCTCCACGGGCTTGCCCGGCGCCGACGTGCCCCCGCCGGAGGTGCATCCGGAGATCAAGAGCACCGCCGCGGTCAGAGTTGTCGCGATGGTCCGGCCGTTCCGCATCGTTGATGCCTCCCGTGCCTGACAAATAGGTCACCGGTGGACTTTCTTCCCGCATTGGGAGGGTTGACACAAGAGCGGCGCCGGTCTTCCCTCGACGGTACGGGGATGATCGGAGGGGAGCTGTCATGCTCGCGATGCGTCGGTCCGTCCTTGCCCTGGTCTGCTCCGCCGCGCTGGTCGCCGTCCCCGTCGATCCGGTCCAGGCCGCCGCGCCCGCCCCGGGCGGGCCGGGGACGCTGTCACACTTCGGCTTGGCACGCAAGGACTGCGTGGGCACGGCCGCGAACAGGTCGTCCAAGGTCTGGTACACGGTCGCGGGCGGCGTCCTGTCCGACGTGTACGAGCCGACGATCGACAACACCAACGTCGAGACGATGCAGTTCGTGGTGACCGACGGCAGCACGTTCACCGAGCTCCAGGCCCGCGACACCACGTACGAGCTGGCCACCGACCGCTCCGGCATGACATGCACGATCACCTCTGCGAGCAAGAACGGCCGTTACCGGCTGACCACCACCTACCTCACCGACCCCGGCAGGAACGCCGTCGTCGTGCGGACCCGGCTGCAGCCGCCCGGGTTGCGGCTGTACGTGCGCCTGGACGCGAGCGTCAACGGCAACGGCGGCGGCGGTCCGGCGAACGGCGGCGCGGACAGCGGCGTCGTCGACGGGCCGACCGGCGCGCCGGTGATCGCGGACGAGAACACCGAGACCTCGGCCCCGGCCCGCGACTACGCGGTGCCCACCCACCTGGCGCTGCGGGCCGAGCGGCGGTTGCCGCAGGCGAGCGTCGGCTACGCGGGCACCTCCAGTGACGGCGCCGCCCAGCTGGACGCGGCCCGCACGCTGACCCCGTACGCCGAGGCGCCGGACGGCAACGTGGTCGCCACCGCGCGGCTGCCGCTCGACGCGGCCGGCGAGGTGACGTTCGCGCTGGGGTTCGGCCGCAGCCGGGCCGCCGCGCTGCGGGTCGCGGGCGAGGCCGCCGCCAGACCGTTCCCGGCGACGCGCGCCCACTACGAGGGCGGCTGGGCGGCCTACGACGCCGGACTGCGCCGGCCACCGGCCGCGCAGGCGGACCTCTACCGGCTGTCGGCCAACGTGCTGAAGGCCAGTGAGGACAAGACGTTCCCCGGCGCGGTCGTCGCGTCATTGGCCAGCCCGTGGGGGCAGGCGGTTTCGGCGGGCGACCTGGTCGGCGGCAAGGCGGTGTACTTCGGCTCCTACCGCGAGGTGTTCTCGCGCGACCTGTACGAGGCGTTCACCGGTTTCCTGGCCGCCGGTGACGTGGCGACGGCCCGGGACACTGCCCGGTTCCTGCTGGAACGCCAGCAGTTGCCGGACGGGCGGCTGCCGCGTAACTCTCTGCTGAACGGCGCGCTGGCGCCCGACTCGGGCGGCGACCAGCTGGACGAGACCGCGTACCCGATCCTGATGGCCTACCAGTCCGGCCTGACCGGCGTGTGGGACGACGTGCGGGCGGCGGCCGACTTCCTGGTGTCGCACGGTCCGGCGTTCGGCGTGGAGCGGTGGGAGGAGCAGTCGGGCTACTCGCCGTCCACGATCGCGGCCGAGATCGCCGCGCTGGTCGCGGCCGGGGAGCTCGCGGCCAGGGAGGGCAGCCAGGCGCGGGCCAGGCTGTATCGGGCCACGGCCGATCATTTCGCGCGGTCGGTCAAGGAATGGACGGTCACGACCACCGGTCCGTACGCCTCCCGGTACTTCCTGAGGTTGTCCAGGAACGGGAATCCGGACGCGGCGGTGTCGTACAACCTGGGCAACGGCGGGCCGACCGAAGATCAGCGTCGGGTCGTGGACGCCGGGTTCCTGGAGCTGACCCGGCTCGGCATCCTGCCGCCCGGCGATCCCGACGTGCTGGCCAGCGTGCCGGTCGTGGACCGGGTGCTCAAGCGCACGACGGCGAGCGGCCCCGGCTGGTACCGCTACGGCTCCGACACCGAGGGCACCGAGGACGGGTACGGCGACTGCTACGAGCCCGACCCGACGTCCTGCGCGCCGTCGGGCAGACCATGGCCGACCGGCAACACCGGCTCGGGCCACGTGTGGCCGGTCCTGGCCGGTGAGCGGGCCGAGCAGGCGCTCCAGACCGGTGACCAGACGACCGCGGCGGCGCTGCTCAAGGCCATGCGCGACATGTCGTCGGGCACCGGGCTGATCCCCGAGCAGGCGTGGGAGAACCCCGACCTGGCCGCCTCGCCCTACGGCACGGATCCGGCCACCGCCTCGATCGGCATGCGCGACGGCGGTCCCGCCGGGTCGGCGTCCCCGCTCACCTGGGCGCAGGCCCAGGCGCTCCGGCTCGTCCTGTCGCTCGGCTCCACCCGCCCGGTGGAGCAGCCCGCCGTCGTGCGCAAGCGCTACGCCGACCGCGGCATGCCGCAGGCCGCCCCGCTGACCGTGACCGCCCCGGCCGACGGGACCGCGGTGGCCGGCACGTCGGTCACCGTCGAGGGCGCCACGGCGCCCGGCGCGCGGGTGGACGTCGCCGCCACGCCCATCGACACCGGCGCCCCCACCCGGATCGTCTCGGCGCGCGCCGGGGCGGACGGCGCGTTCACGGCCCAGGCGCCGGTGTCGTTCGGCGAAGTCGTGCTCACCGTGACCGCCACCACCGCGGACGGCCGCACCGGGCACGCCCGGCGCACGGTGGTCGGCGACATCGTGGGAGCCACGACCGTGCTCGACGTGGCCGATCCCGAAGGGGACGACGACGGGCCGGGCACCTACGCGTACCCGACGGCCGCCGACTTCCACGACGGGGCGTTCGACCTGCGCAGGTTCCAGGTGATCACGGACGCGACGACCGTCTACCTGCGGGCGGAGCTCCGCGACCTGTCCCCCACGTTCGGCAACCAGATGGGCGCGCAACTGCTCGACGTGTACGTCCAGGACCCGGCCGTGGCGACGCGGTCAACCGAGGCGGCGTTCCCGCAGCGTAACCACCGCATCGCCGAGCAGGACGCGTGGACGCAGCGGGTGGAGGTCCAGGGCTTCGCCGCACCGGTGTGGGTGACGGCCGCCGGCGCGGCCCAGGCGGGCGCGGCGGTCCGGGCTTCGGGGACCACGCGGACGATCACGGTCGCGCTGCCCAAGAGCACGTTCGGCACGCCAGGGCCGGGATGGCGGTTCGCGGTCGTGCTGACCGGGCAGGACGGTTTCAGCGCCGACCAGGCCAGGGGCTTCGCCGCGACGCCGCAGCCGTACCTGTTCGGCGTGTGCGCCGAGGGCGGGACGGATCCGCTGTGCGGGGTGGATCCCGGCACCGTGCCCAAGGCGATGGACATCATCGTGCCGGCCGGGCAGTCCCAGGCGGACGTGCTCAACCCGCTGCCCGGCCCCGTCGCCGTGCCTGCCGTCCTCGTTCCGTGATCACCGGGTCCACGAACGTTGCGCGGCGTCGCGGATCCGGCGTCCGACCGGGGCCGGGACGTCGCCGTTCGGCGCGGGCGGCAGGGCGGGCAGTGCCGGTGGCACGAGCACCGCGCTCTCCTCCTCGGTGACCGGCCGCTCTACCTCGGCGAACCCGCCCTCGGAGCCGCGTACGATCACCCCGGTCTCCACGCCGTGGGCGGCGGTGTGCCGGTCGCGGGCCTGCAGCCCCATGGCGATGCGGCGCGCGACCACGAAGCCCAGCACCGGCCCGGCCACGACGGCGACGCGGAAGATCCATGTCGTCGCGTTGAGCGAGATGTGGAAGGTCGAGGCGATCAGGTCGTTGCCGCCGGCCATCCACAACACGCCGTAGTAGACGACCCCGGCGATGCCGAGGCCGAGTCGGTTCGGCGCCTCCCGCGGCCGGTCCAGCAGGTGGTGGATGGCGTGGTCGCGGGTGATCCACCGCTCGGCGAACGGGTAAAGAGCCAGCGCCGTGAACAGCAGCCCCGGCGCGGCCAGCGCGGGGATCAGCACGCTCATGGTGACCGTGTAGCCGAAGACGGTCAACTCCCACGGCGGCATGATCCGCAGCGCGCCCTCCAGGAAGCCCATGTACCAGTCCGGCTGCGAGCCCGCGCTGACGGTGCTCGGCACGTACGGGCCGTACAGCCAGATCGGGTTGACCTGGAACACGGTGGCGAGCAGCGCGACCACCCCGAGCACCCACAGGAAGAACACCGTCGTCTTCGCCACGAACGTCGGGAAGAACGGCGCGCCCCGCACCACCCGGTCACTCAGCCCCTTGGCACGGAACTGGGTGTGGGTCTGCCGCCACGTCAGCACCACCGCGTGCAGCGGGATGAGCACGAGCAACAACCCGGGGATCAGCAGCACGTGGATGCTGTAGAGCCGGGAGATGATGTCATCGCCGGGGAATTCGCCGCCGAACAGGAAGGCCGCCAGATACGTCCCCACCAGCGGGATCGACAAGGTGACCCCGTGCAGGATGCGCAGCCCCGCGCCGGACAGCAGGTCGTCGGGCAGCGAGTAGCCGAACAGCCCGTTGAGCATCACCAGCACGAACAACGCCACGCCGATCAGCCAGTTGAGGTCCCGGGGTTTGCGGAAGGCTCCGGTGAAGAAGTTGCGCAGCAGGTGGGCGACGATGCCGGCGAGGAAGACGAGCGTGGCCCAGTGGTGCATCTGCCGCATCAGCAGACCGCCCCGCACCTCGAAGCTGATCTCCAGGGTGGAGGCGTACGCCTCGCTCATCCGCACCCCGCGCAGCGGCACGTACGCGCCGTTGTAGACCACCTCCTGCATCGCCGGTTTGAAGAAGAACGTGAGGAACACGCCGGTGACCAGGACGACCACGAAGGCGTACAGCGCGATCTCCCCGAGTAAATACGTCCAGTGGTCGGGGAAGACCTTGCGCATCGCCTTCTTCATGAAGGCCGCCCCGCCGATCCGGTCGTCGAGCGCCTTGGCCAGTGAGCTGCCCTTCATCGCTACCCCGCGTCATGTCGGTTGTTCCTTCACCTCCATGACGGTCCGCGGCGGCGATTTGTGACACTCAGGCGAAGCGTTCGACCGTGACCGGGATCAGCCCCTGCTCCCGGATGGCCTCCCGGTGGTGGTGGAGCAGCGCGCCGAGCAGGGCGAGCGGCCCCGCGCCGAGCCGTACGGTCACGTCCACGCACCACGCGATGCCCGCGCCGATGCGGCGCAGCTCCCAGCTGAAGCCGTGACCGCCCGCGCTGCCGGACGCCTTGCCCACCACGCGGGGGTCGCCGGTCGGCTCCAGCCGCAGCGCCGCCTGCGCCTTCGCCAGCCCGTCCGCGCCCAGTTCGCCGGCGAACAGGATGCGGTAACGCCGTGCCTTGGCCGGCCCGGTGCCCAGGTGGAGCGGCGCGGAGGCAGGCAGCTGCTGGCGGCGCTGGAAGAACTCGCGCAGCCGATCCTCCTCGGGAAACTCGCCGCCGCCGAGGTAGGCGTAGGCGTCCCCGGCACGCCGCCGGCCCACCGGCACGACCCGCGCGCGCAGGGCGCCGTTGGACCGGATGAGGCGGCTCACCTCCGGGGCCGCCAGCCACTCGCCCGTCTCCGATCCCCATTCGGCGCTGTCGATGCCGGCCGCGGTGAAGTCCTCGCAGAGCACGAACTCCTCCACCAGGACTCCCGCCGGTGACCGGTCATGTGCCGAGGTGGAGATCAGGTAGTAGTCCATTCCCCGCATGATCCCGGGCCCGGGAACGCCGGATCAAGCTCACGCGCCGGTGCGCCGGCTCTCCGGCGGGCCGAGATGGCTGGGCAGCACACCGCCGGTGTCCGCCACGATGCGCTGCAGCACGACGGTCGGGTCGACCATCCAGAACTTCAGCGTGTGCCAACCGGGCTCCGTGATCGGGTGGGTGGTCGTGGTGACGTTGACGTTCTCGGAGGTGTTGCGCTCCCACTGGCGGTTCATGGTGGTGTCGTTGGCGCCGGTTCCCCTGGGCCACCCGGGCGAGTTGCCGTCATGGCGGTGGGCGGTCAATGCCCGGCGGACGCGGATCGTTTCATCCCGAATACGGTCTCCCGCGAACTAGATGTGCACGACGGTTGTCGAACACATATGGGCGGTCCCGGTGAGAGCCGGGACCACGATGTCAGGGGAGTCGCACCGGGGGCGGTGCGCTAGGGGGATCAATGAACATCGGTGCCGGCTCGCGCCGACGGGCGGCGGCGAGGCTGCTCGCCACGGCCGTCCTGACCACGGCGGCATGCGTCACCGGCCAACTGACGGCCGGCAGTGGAACGGTCCAAGCGGCGGTCCGGCCCGGCTTCACGGACGCCGGTGTCCCCAGGGCGTCACAAGCGGGCAAGGACGCCGGTGTCCCCAGGGCGTCACAAGCGGGCAAGGACGGCGGCGTCCCGGGCGCGTCGCGGGTGGGCGCTGATCTGGCGGCGACCTGGCCGAAGGCGTCGCAGGCGCTGCTCGAGCCGCTGATCGCCGGGGCTCAGGACGCGTGGGGCCGTCCGGTCGACTGCCGCCGCGCCAAGTGCGTGGCGCTCACCTTCGACGACGGGCCCGGCCTGTACACGGACGCGCTGCTGCGCCACCTGAAGGCCCACCGCGCCCGGGCCACGTTCTTCGTCGTGGGACAGAATGTCGCCGCGTACCCCGCCGTCCTGCGCCGCACGGTCGCGGCAGGTCACGAGATCGGCGGCCACACCTGGTCGCACGCCGACCTGACCCGGCTGCCGGCTGCCGCGGTCCGCTCCGAGTTCGCCCGGACCGACCACGCGATCAAGGCGGTGACGGGGCTCGTGCCGCGCATCATCCGGCCGCCGTACGGGGCGCTCAACGGGTCCGTGCGCATGCAGACCACGCGGCCGATGGTGATGTGGAGCGTGGACACCCTGGACTGGCTGCACCGCGACAGCGCCAAGGTCACCAAGAAGGCCCTGAAGTCGGTGCGGCCCGGCAGCATCGTGCTCTTCCACGACATCCACCCCACGACGGTGCAGGCCATGCCGCGAATTCTGACGACCCTGTCCGCGCGCGGCTATTCGTTCGTCACCGTCAGCCAGCTGTTCGGCGGCAAACCGCCGCGCCTGGTCTACAGCGGCGCCTCCAGCATGCTCTGAGCCTGCTCATCCGGAGGACGTCCGGACCAGCAGCAACGCGTCCTCGCCGGACGCCGCGCCCCACACCTCGCCGGGGCGGCCGTGGATCTGGCGTACCCCCGCGGCCTCGCCGTTCGCGGGGGTGAAGCGCTCGGTGGCGGGGTCGAAGCTGATCAGCCGGTCGCTGCCGAAGTCGCTCCGGTCGGAGCTGACCTGCTCGGGCGCCATGTACCCAGGCGTGCCGAACGCCCCGGACTGGGTGACCGCGTGGTCGAGCGCCCGCGAGATGCCGAAGTCGATCACGACCGGTCCCTCAGGGCCCAGGATGACGTTGCCGGGCTTGAAGTCGCGGTGCACGACTCCGGCACGGTGGATGGCGGCCAGGGCGGTCGCGGTCGCGACCGCCAGCCGATCCAGCCCGCCGCCGGTGCGCGGCCCGTCCTGCCTGACCACGCGGTCGAGGGAGTCGCCGCGCACGTACTCGCTCACGATGTACGGCCGGTCGTCGTGCATCCCCATGTCGAGGACCCTGGCGGTGCAGAACGGCGCCACCCGGCGCGCCAGCTCCACCTGCCTGAAGAACCTGCGGCGTTCCTCGGCGTCCTCTGACATGCGGGCATGCAGCACCTTGACCGCGACCTCGTCGCCGGACGGGCTCAGGCCGCGATACACCGTGCCCTGGCCACCGTCGCCGAGAAAACCGGTGAGCCGGTAGCCGGAGATCTGCCCGAGATCGGGCTGTGGACGCGACAATGCCCACCTTCTTCATGTCAGCAGGGACCTCAGCACTGGATACTACGATCGAGAGTGGATACCTGGATTACCCGAAAAGGCGAAATAACTGGTCGCAGGATGGCTTTCCCGACGGGCATCATCAGAAGTCATTCCCTGTTGTCCGATCATTCAGGTTTTTGAGGAGTCATGCCGTGACCCATGGTGTCCGTCTGATCCGCTGCCCCGACCTCGCCCAGACCGTGGAGTACGCGTACGCCGCCGCGGCCGACGCGCCCGTGCGGGCCATCTGGGCGGCGGGGGCGTGCCCGCTGGACGCCGACGGCACGACCGTCGCCGTGGGCGACGTCGCCGGGCAGGCCCGCCAGGTGATGCGGAACCTCGACACGGCGCTCGCCGGCGCGGGCGCCGCGCTCACCGACCTGGTCAAGACCACTGTGTACGTCGCCTCGTCCCGGCGTGAGGACCTGGTCGAGGCGTGGAAGGTCTACCGTGATCACATGGGCGCCCACGACGTGCCGAGCACGCTGCTCGGGGTCGCCGCGCTCGGTTACCCGGACCAGCTCGTCGAGGTCGAGGCGGTCGCGCTGATCACCGCACCGGAGTAGTCACGGCACCACCCCCGGCGCTGATCATCGCACCGGAGTAGTCACGGCACCACCCCCGGCGCTGGTCATCGCACCGGAGTAGTCCTGGCACCACTCCCAGGACGGGTCGCAGCGCCATGGAGATCCGGCCGTGTGGCGGCGAGGCCTCCCCCCTCTCCCCCAAGAGGAGACCCTTGTGGTGACGTGCCGGAAACGCGGCCGGCCGTCGCGGGCATCCGGAGAGGTGCCCGCGACGGCCGGTCCGGCGTCAGGCCAGCAGGGCCGCCACTGCCAGCGCGGGCTCCGGGTGCTCGGCCAGCAGCGCGCGGGCCGCCTGGTGCTCGGCCCCGGCGGCCGCGGGTGCCTGCCATTCGCCCTCGCACCCCAGCAGCGCCGCCACCGCATCGCAGGTCGCTGGATGGCCCAGGAGCAGCTCGGTCACCGGCCCCGGCGCCACGGTCGCGGAGGCCGCCTTGGGCGGTGCGGGCCGTGCGGACCACGGCGGCGTCCAGGCGTCCACGGCGGCCAGGCTGCCGGGGAAGGTCCGCCCGGCCTCGCGGACGAGCGCCGGCATCAGCTCGCCCGCCTGATCCCGCAACGTCGTGATCAGCTTGGGCATCCACGGCAGCAGCACGTTGTCCGGCAACCGCCCGAACGCCTTGGAGATCACCTCGACCACGAAGCCGGACAGCGCGGGAACCGGCTCCATGGCCTGCACGAACCCCATGATGTACTGCGGGAACGACGGCACGACCAGCGGGTTGGCCAGCAGCTCGTCGCACCGGGCCCGCAGCTCGGCCTGCGTCAGCAGCCCGAGCTGGGTACGCGCGGCCCACAACACCGCCACCTTGGCCGGCGACTCGGGATGCGACTGCCGCACGGCCAGCTCCAGCTGCGCCCGGTCGCAGCCGAGCGCCAGCGCCAGGCTCTCCATCGAGAACAGGAACCCCAGCATGGCGGCCACCTGCCGCACGCCGGTGTCGTCGTCCACGAACGCCGTGGGCAGCAGGGTGCAGTAATGCGCGTAACCAGCGGTCGCGAACTCCTCGCACCAGGCCGGCAGCGCCGGCTCGCTCGCGCGGTAGTAGGCCATCAGCCGCCTGATCCTGCGCAGCACCTCGGGCGCGTCGTCCACGCTCCGCTCGCTCGCCAGCAGCTCCACGGCCCGCGCCCCGAGCTCGTCGGCGAACCGCTTGCTGCCCAGGTAGAGGACGGCGTCCTCGACCGCCGCGAGCGCGACGGCCGCCGTCGCCTTGGGATCCCAGACCTTGCGCCGCAGCCGCTGCTCCAGCACCTGCTCGATGGTGACGCCCTCGTAGCCGAGCTCGATGATGGAGCGCTGGTGCTTGCCGAAGGACAGGTCCCAGCTCTCCTGGATCGACCGCTCCCCCAGCCGCCGCTCCCCCATGATGGGCCGGACCGCGTCGTGCGGCAGCAGGTACCGCAGCATCCACAGCAGGTCGGAGCAGGGCACCAGCTCGGGCTCGGCGTTGAGGTCGAGCAGGGCCCGCTGGATCGTACGTTTCGACAGGTCCAGGCCGAGCGGTTCGAGCCGGTCGTAGACGTTCCTGGCCAGCGGCGGCAGGGCGTCGTAGCCGACCTCGCCGACGCGGTCGCCGCCGAGCAGGATCTCGCAGAGCCGCCGCACGTCCCTGCGGCCCGGCACGACGTCCTTCTCGATGCAGGTGACGGCCGCGTCCTGGAAGTCGTACGGGGTGGGCCTGGCCCGGTTGCGCATGCCCGCGAGCAGGATCGACGTCTCGAACACGGCGATCGCGTCGGCGGTGCTGGCCAGGTAGCCGTTGCGGCGGGCCAGCCGGACGATGTCGACGCACCAGCCGAGCAGCTCGGACTGGTCCAGCTCGTCCAGCGCGGGCGGCCGCGACAGGAACCCGGTCAGCTTGTCCGCCGGTGCGATCTCCGCCTTGGGCCGAGCTCCGGCGGGCAGCTTGGAAACCCGCTTGCGCGTGCCCTTCTGCCCGGCCAGCTGGAACGGGGTCAGGCCGCTGCGGGCCACCGCCTTGGCCCACGTCGCCGCCGCGATCGACACCGACCCCGAGGCGAGGCCGAACTGGGCCTCGATGGCCGAGTGGCTGGACGGGATGAGGCCGTACAGCCACTTGGTGTCCGTGCGCGGGGTGATCTCGAAGGGGGCGGTGGAGCGCAGGCCGAACTGCTCGACGTGGCTGGCGGCGTGGAAGGCGCCGCACACGTACAGGCAGTCGGCCGGGTCGGCGCCCGATGCGGACAGATGCTCGCGCATCCTGGTCCACATGTAACGCTCACGGTCCTCGTCCACGGCCTGCCGCCGCCCGTCGCGGTCGAGTCGGCGGAACAGGCTGCCGATCAGCACCATGACCTGGCGGTAGGTGTCGTAGTCCGCGCCGGACAGCGGCTGCTCGACGTATTGGTCCCACCATTCCGACCAGTGCCGCACCTTGCCGTGGTGCAGCAGGTGCTCCTCCAGCTCGGCGAAGCGGGGGCGCAGGTCGCCGATCTCGACGCCGACCGCGTCGCCGTGCAGGCCCGCGTCCTCCTCCTTGGGCGCGTACGGGGGATCTTCCTCCTTCGGCGCCCACTGGAAGACGTGATCAGTCGAGCGGTCCACGAGGACCAGTTCCACGCCCGGCGTTTCGAGCGCGTACGAGATGGCCTGGTATTCGGCCGACGCCTCCGTGATGGGCGCCACCACGCTGAGCGGCGCCCACGACTTCGGGAAGCCGTCGAGGTCGGTCGCGAACGCCTGCACCGCCACCGGCAGCCGGCAGTTGCGCAGCTCGGTCAGCAGCGGCTGCAGGTCCTCGCACAACTCCAGGTAGATGACCTTCGGCTGCTTCTCACGCAACCGCCGCACCATCGCCAGCGCCGAGGCCGGCGAGTGGTGGCAGACCGGGAAGATCTCCAGCTCCTCGCGTAACGCCCGGTCGACGTCGTCCACCATCCCCGACAGGATGCCCGACACGGTGTCGCCGCCGAACTCCCGCGCGGCCTGGCTGAGCTGCTCCCGCAGCGGGTCGAACGTGCTCATGACAGGGTGGAGATGGCCTCGCGGCCGCCCTCGAGAAACTCCTGCCACGGCCCGCCGCTGTTCTTGCTGCGGGGCTCGACGACGCCGTGCCAGTACTTGTTCAGGATCGCCAGGTCCTCGGGGCTGCGCCGCGCCAGCGACCCGACCAGCGATCCTGCCAGCGTCTGCGCGCGCAGCACCCGGTCGCCGAAGAAGTGGCTGTGCAGGATCGCGTCCTCCAGCACGCCGATCTGCTCGGCCGTCGACAGCGCCGACTCCAGCCGCTCGTCGTCGCTGGTGGCCGAGGCGGCGGCGGAGCGCAGGTCGGCGAAGCTCTGCAGCAGGATGTCCAGCAGCGTCGGCGGCAGGTCCAGCTCGATCTGGTGCCTGCGCAGCAGCTCCTCGGTACGGAAGCGGACGATCTCCGCCTCGCTCTTCTTGTTCGTCACCACCGGGATGCGCACGAAGTTGAAGCGGCGCTTGAGCGCCGACGACAGGTCGTTGACGCCTCGGTCGCGGCTGTTGGCGGTGGCGATGATGGAGAAACCGGGCTGGGCGAAGACGATGTTGTCGTCGTCGAGCTCGGGGATCGAGACGTACTTCTCGGACAGGATCGAGATGAGAGCGTCCTGCACGTCGCTGGTCGAGCGGGTCAGCTCCTCGAAGCGGCCGATCACGCCGTTCTCCATCGCCGTCATGATGGGCGAGGGGATCATGGAGTCGCGGGACTGGCCCTTGGCGATGACCATGGACACGTTCCACGAGTATTTGATGTGGTCCTCGGTCGTGCCGGCGGTGCCCTGCGCGACGAGCGTGGAGTTGCGGCAGATGGCCGCGGACAGCAGCTCGGCCAGCCAGCTCTTGCCGGTGCCCGGGTCGCCGATCAGCAGCAGGCCCCGGTCCGAGGCCAGGGTCACGATGCTGCGCTCGACGAAGCTGCGGTCGCCGAACCACTTCTGCGGGATCTCCCTGTCGAGCCCGTCGGAGCGTTCGGAGCCGAGGATGAACAGCCGGATCATGCGGGGGCTCAGCCGCCAGGTGAACGGCTTGGGGCCGTCGTCGACCGACTCCAGATAGTCGAGCTCCTCGGCGTACTTCACCTCTGCGGGGGCGCGCAGCATATCGTCACTCATTCCAGGTTCTCCTAGGTGAGGAAGTTCTTGAGCTCGAAGACGAGCTTGCGGATGTGGCCCGAGATCACCGGGGTGCCCAGGTCCTTGAGCTTCTGGCGATACCAGGAGTCCACGCTCTGATAGCCGGAGCTGTTGACCGAGCCGACGGGGATGAACTTCACCCCCGAGCGGTGCACCGCCTCGAAGTCGTTGATCAGGGACCGGTTGTCGTAGAAGTCGGAGATCCACACCATCACGGTGTTACGCGGATCGGAGATCTTCGGCCTGGCCAGCGCCATCGCGGCCGTGCCGTCGGTGCCGCCGCCGAGCGTGGTGCGCAGCAGCACCTCGAACGGGTCGTGCACCCACGGGGTCAGGTCGAGCGCCCGGGTGTCGTACGCGATCAGGTGCACGTCCACCTTGGGCAGGCCCGCGAAGATCGACGCGAGGATGGTGCAGTTGACCATCGCGTCCACCATCGACCCCGACTGGTCGACGACCACGATCATCCGGGCCGGGGTGGTGCGGCGGGCGGTCTGCTTGTAGTAAAGCCGGTCCACGTAGAGCCGCTGGTCCTCGGGGCTCCAGTTGGTGAGGTTCTTCCAGATGGTGCGCTCGATGTCGAGGTTGCGGAAGACCCGTTTCGGCGGCACCGACCGGTCGATCGTGCCCACGCTGGCCTTCTCGACCTGCGTACGCAGCACTTCGGCGACCTCGTCCACGAACTTGCGGATCAGCGCCTTGGCGTTGGCCAGCGCCACGCCCGACAGGTTGTGCTTGTCGTGCAGGAGCTGCTCGATGAGCGACATGCTGGGCGTGAGCTGCCTGGCCAGGGCCGGGTCGGCGAGCACCTCGCGCAGGTGCATGCGCTTGACCAGGTCGCCCTCGATGTTGGCGAGGACGGCGGCGACCTCCTCGTCGCCCGGGCTGTGGCGCAGCCCGCCCGGCTCGCAGCCCATGCCCTTCTCGAACCAGCCCGCGTCCTGCTTCCAGCGCTCCAGCTGGGCCGCGGTGACGTTGCCTCCGCCACCGGTCGAGAAGACGTTGAGCAGCAGCTTGGAGACCAGGGCGGCGCGGCGTACCTCGTCGCCCGCCTCATGCTCCTTCTCCGCCATCAGGTCCTGGAACTCGGCGCCGAGCTCGGGGAAACGCTGCACGAGGGTGTCGACCGAGACGCCCGGGTCGAGCAGCGCGGGCGGCAGGCCGAGGTCGCCGACGATGGCCACGCTGGCGGTCTCCAGCGCAGGCTGCTCGTCGGCGGCGAACAGCCGCGACAACAGGCGCCAATAGAGCACCTGCCGCCGGGTCATGTCAGCGGTCTGCCCGGTGTCGGGCTGGAGGGCGTTGTCGTCCGTGATCTCGGTCATTTGCGCAGCAGCCGTCCTGCCCGCTCGCGCAGCACCGCGACCGCGTCACCGGACTTGGCCTCGGCCTTGACCACCTTGGGGTCGGTGGGGCCCATCGCCCAGTCGCCGGCGTGCACGGCGACGGGCTTCTTCTTGACCGTGGCCTGCACCGCGATCGGCTGCAGCAGCCACCGCCCGCCGTCCCAGCGCAGCAGCCCGAGACACGCGGAGGACGCCGCCACCAGCTCCGGCGTGAGGGGCGTGCACCGCGGCAGCCGGTCCAGGTCGAGCGCGAGTGTGTTGCCGGCGCCCAGCTCCAGCGTCTCCCCGTCGACCGTGTAGCCCTCGATGAAGACCGGCTCGGCGATTCTGACGGGATGGCGGTCGAGTGGCGGGACCGGCGCCGCGACGGCCGCGCCGAGCTGGACGCGGGCGGTCGCGAACGGGTCGGTCTCCTCGCCCGCGCGGGCCCGGTCGTCGTGCCACACCAGGTCGCCGCCGGCCAGCAGCGGCATGTCCGTGATCTCCAGGCTGCGGTGCTCGGCCAGCGCGCCCAGCAGCACCGGGTGGCCGCTCATCAGCCGCCACACGGCCGGGCCGACGATCGTGTCGACCTTCGCCGCGGCGACGCTCGTGCGTACGAGCCGCGCGGGCGCGCCCGCGGCCGGCTCGAGGATGCCGTGGACCTGGACGCGTACGACCGTGGCGTGCTCGTGCACGTCGGCGCCGAGGATCAGCAGCCGCCCCGACACCTGCTCGGCTCCGCCGTTCCAGGGTCCGGACTGCGACAGCAGCAGGGCCCGCGTCCACAGGTCGGCCCATCTGCGGGCGGGCACCCGCTCCATCGTGCTCACCGGGCACGACGCCCGCAGCTCCGCCGCCAGGCCGTCGAGCAGCACCGCGAGCCCGCGCAGCGCCGGCACGGCGAGCAGCGCCTCGATCGCCTGGTCGGAGGAGGAGACGACGTCGTGGTCGACTCCGCGCCAGCCCACGATGGCCAGCTCGCGCAGCCACACCCGGCACCCGGCGAGCAGATTGTCCGGCAGGTCGCCTGTCCCTGGCTTCGCCTCCCAGGGGGCTCGCGTCCGTCCGAGCGCCGCGTCGAGGCGGCCCAGCAGCGCATCGTGCACCGCCCCTGTCAACGCCGCCCGCCCACCGGCCAGCGCCGCCAGATGCTCATCGCCGATCGACCCGGCGACCACCTTCTCCACGGACTCGCCGAGGCGATCACCGAGCGGACTGGCCGCCAGCGCGCCGGCCAGCGCGCCCAGCGCCGCCGCCGGCTCCTCGCCGATCCGCGCGAACCCGTGCACGAGCGCGTCGTCGAAGCCCGCCACCAACCCGAGCGCCTCATCGATCCCGGCCGGCGCGCCACCGAGCAGCTCTCCAAGCTGTACGTCAAGCATCAGCCACCTCCGTGCCCGGGAACCGCATGCGTGTCATCAGCGCACCGCCCCCATCGCCGGGAACCAGTGCAGCTCGGCCAGCGGCTCGGTGCTGTCGGGCACCTCCAGGTAGGCCAGGTGGCGCAGGAACCGGCTGAACACCACGGCCGCCGGCGTGCGCTCGACCAGCCTGTTGAGGCTGTCTATCAGGTCGCCGTGCTCGGCCACCTCGACCCGCAGGTAGCGGGCCACCCGATCCATCCCGTACTGCAGGACCGCCTCGTCGGCCAGCATGCGTATGTGCTTGCACGCGTAGCCGTGCAGCGCTCCGCACGGCCGGTTGTTGTTGGTGCTGCAGCTCAGCGCATGGGTGCCGGCGGTGATCGACGAGACGTAGACCCGCTCGATGTCGGACCCGCTCGACACGACACCCTGGAGCCGGCCGTCGGCCAGCTCGACGAACGGCACCTTCGCCAGCTTGCGCGGCTCGACGGGCGGCACCACCCGCACCACGCTGCGTTGCTCCCACGCGGCTCTGTCCGCGTCCACGACCTCAGAACCTCCCGCCCCAGCCACTCCGCGCGCAGGCGGGAATGCCCGCACCTTCGGGAACGGCTGATCAATTGATCCGGGAACCTACCCGACCTCACTGACAGAACGGGGAGAAATTGATCAAACTGCCTGATGAATCGGCGCCGGCGCGCATTGTCGCCGGCACCCCACCCGCGGAGGACTGACCGACTAGGCCACGTGCTCCTTGATGGCCACGCTGGCCAGCGCGAGGAGCAGCTCCAGGTCGGGGGTGGCGTCCACGTGCACGGCCACCCAGGCCCGGTCCTGGCAGGCCTGCACCTGGTCGCACTCCCGCAGGTACGGCTGCAGCCGGTCGATCGCCGGGGCGGTCAGGCGGACCTGGACCTCGTCGTGGCCGGTCAGCCGCAGGATCTCGGTGCCGCGCACGGCGAACGTCAGGCCACGCCGGGTGTCGCTGACCGCCAGCGCGGGCCAAGACCGTAACTCGGCCACGGCGCGGGCCACGTAAGGTCCCCGCCGTTCAGCCGCCCGTCCACTGACGGTAATTCCAGCCACACCCCCATGCTGGGGTACGGGATACCTGTGCGTCACCGACCGTTCCGCAACCGTTATCAACGCTCAGCGGTGCACGATCAGCCACGTTGCGACGGCGGTCTCGGTGTCGGAGCGGTTGCCGATGATGTGCGGCCGGCTGCACGGGAAGGTGATCGAATCGCCCTTGGCGAGCGTGACGATCTCGGTCTCGAACTCGATCGTCAGCTCCCCGGCGGTGACCGTGCCCACCTCGTACCCCTCGTGTTTGAGGAACTGCCCGTGAGCGGTGGAGATCGCGTTCGGCGGGTAGGTCGACTCGAAGAACTCCACGTCCGGCGCCGGCACCGGCGATAACCTGCGGAACGTCACTCCCCCGCTGAGCTCGATCGGCGCGACCTCCCACGCCCGCCGGATGGCCAGGCCGGGCACGGCGGGGTCGGGTTTCGGATCCTCCGGCACGTCGAACACCGCCGCCAGCGGCACCCCTATGGCAGTGACGTAGGCGATGAGCCTGCTCACCGAGGGCCGCATCGTGCCGCGTTCGATCTGGGACACGGCGCTGGGCGAGATGCTCATCTCCCGCGCCACGGCGCGGAGCGACTTGCCCGACTCGGTGCGTAGTTCGCGGAGCCGCTGACCGAGTAGCTCGTTGCTGACCGCTTCCAGCCCGGTACGGCTCTCCATGGCCTCCACACCATTTTTGTCACAAGGGATTTACATGGACGCAATTGACAACAGCGCGTGCAGTCATAGGTTAACGGCAAGTGTTCAGTGATCACTTAACACTACGTCGAGGACCTACCCCCCAAGGATGCCGCAATGTCCGAACCCGCCGCATCGATCACCCAAACGCCACCCCCCGCCTACGACCCCCGCCTCACCAACGAAGACCTGGCGCCGCTGCGCAAGCAGACCTGGTCGTCGTACAACATCTTCGCCTTCTGGATGTCCGACGTGCACAGCGTCGGCGGCTACGTGACCGCGGGGAGCCTGTTCGCGCTCGGCCTCGCCAGCTGGCAGGTGCTGTTCGCGCTGCTGGCCGGCATCGTCATCGTGCAGATCTTCTGCAACCTGGTGGCCAAGCCGAGCCAGGTCACCGGCGTCCCTTACCCGGTGATCAACCGGGCCGTCTTCGGCGTGCTGGGCGCGAACATCCCCGCCATCGTGCGCGGATCGATCGCCATCGCCTGGTACGGCGTGCAGACGTACCTGGCCTCCCAGGCGCTCATCATCATCTTCCTCAAGTTCTGGCCGGCCACTGCCGCCCTGAACGAGCCGGCCTTCCTCGGCCTGTCCGTGCTCGGCTACATCTGCTACGCGATCCTGTGGGTCGCGCAGGCGGCGGTGTTCTGGCGCGGCATGGAGGCGATCAAGCGGTTCGTGGACTGGGCGGGGCCGGCGGTGTACGTGGTCATGGTGGTCCTGGCCATCTACCTGGTGAGCCAGGCGGGCTGGGAGAACATCAGCCTGGACCTGTCGCAGGGCGAAAGCCTCGGCTTCGCCGAGTCGATCCCGGTCATGCTCAGCGCGATCGCCCTGGTCGTGTCGTACTTCTCCGGGCCGATGCTGAACTTCGGCGACTTCTCCCGCTACGGTCGCTCGTTCGAGGCGGTCAAGCGAGGGAACTTCCTCGGCCTGCCCGTCAACTTCCTGTTCTTCTCCATCCTGACGGTGATCACGGCGTCGGCCACCGTGCCGGTCTTCGGCGAGCTCATCACCGACCCCATCCACACGGTGGAGCGCATCGACACGCCGTTCGCGATCCTGCTCGGCGGCCTCACGTTCGTGATCGCGACCGTGGGCATCAACATCGTGGCCAACTTCATCTCCCCGGCCTTCGACTTCTCGAACGTGAGCCCGCAGAAGATCAGCTGGCGCACCGGCGGCATGATCGCGGCGGTCGGCTCGGTGGTGCTCACGCCCTGGAACTGGTACAGCAACCCCGACGCCATCCACTACACGCTGGGCCTGCTCGGCGCGCTCATCGGGCCGCTGTTCGGCATCCTGATCGCCGGCTACTACATCTGCGCGCGGCAGCGGCTGGACGTGGACGCCATGTTCACGATGGACCAGTCCGGCCGGTACTGGTTCAGCAAGGGCTACAACCCCAACGCGATCTGGGCCACCGTCGCCGCCGGCGTGCCCGCCATCGCCGCCGCGATCGTGCCGAAGATGCTCATCGACCTGGGCGTCACGACCGGTGGCATGGCCTGGATCGCCGACTACAGCTGGTTCATCGGCTGCGGGCTCGGCTACGTGGCGATGGTCGCCCTGGAGCGGCGCTCGCCCCGGATCATCCCGGCCGCATGACCCACATCAAGATCATCAACCCGAACACCGCCCTGGCCATGACCGCGTCCATCGGGCGCTGCGCCAGGGCGGTGGCGGCTCGGGGGACCGTCGTGACGGCTGTCAGCCCGAGCATGGGGCCGGAGTCGATCGAGAGCCACTACGACGAGGCGCTGGCCGTTCCGGGGCTGCTGACGGAGATCGCGGCGGGTGAGCGCGAGGGGGTGGACGGGTACGTCATCGCCTGCTTCGGCGATCCCGGCCTGGACGCGGCCCGCGAGCTGGCCACCGGGCCCGTCGTCGGGATCGCGGAGGCCGCCATGCACGCCGCCACGCTGGTCGGGCGGAGCTTCAGCGTGGTGACGACCCTGTCCAGGACCGCCGGCAGGGCATGGGACCTCGCCCACCGCTACGGCTTCGCCGCCGCCTGCCGCGGCGTGCACGCCTGCGACATCCCGGTCCTGGACCTCGACCGCGACCCGGCCGCGCGCAAGACCGTGACCGAACTGTGCGTCGACGCCGTCGAGCGCGACCGGTGCGACGTGGTCGTGCTGGGCTGCGCGGGCATGGCCGACTTCGCCGCCGAGGTGGCGGACGAGACGGGAGTCCCGGTGATCGACGGGGTGACCGCCGCGACCAAGCTCGTGGAGTCGCTGGTCGCGCTGGGGCTGCGGACGAGCAAGCGCGGCGAGTACGCCACACCCCCACCGAAGCGTTACTCGGGTTTGCTCAGCGACTTCACATATTGACGCCCATCGCCGGTAAGGGTTAACGTCGTCTCATAATTTAAAGGAAACTTTCCTAATAGTTTCCTTGGCATCCCACCCCCTGTACACCCCCCAACCGGATGTCGGAGCATCATGAGACACAAGGTCCTTGCCTGCCTGGCGGCCTTAGCGCTGCCCCTCACGGCCGTGGTCATCGCCCCGCCCGCCGCCTACGGTGTCGCCGTCTTCGCCGATTGGGCGCCGTGGACGGCGTACTCGGCCGGCACGCGCGTGACGTACAACGGCGTCGAGTACGAATGCGTCCAGTCGCACACCTCCCAGCCCGGCTGGGAGCCGCCGAACGTACCGGCCCTGTGGAAGCAGACGACCGGCGGCGGCAGCGACACCACCGCCCCGAGCGTGCCCGGCAACCTCCGCTCGACCGGCGTCACCAGCACCAGCGTCGCCCTGGCCTGGAACGCCTCCACCGACAACGTCGCCGTCACCGGCTACGAGGTCTACCGCGGCAGCACGCTGATCGCCACCGTCACCGGCACCACCCACACCGACACCGGCCTGACCGCCGCCACGGCCTACACCTACACCGTCCGCGCCCGCGACGCCGCCGGCAACCGCTCCGCCGCGAGCAGCCCCGTCACCGCCACCACCACGGGCGGCGGCGGCGACACCACGGCGCCCAGCGTGCCCGGCAGCCTCCGCTCGACGGGCGTCACCAGTAACAGCGTCTCCCTGGCCTGGAACGCCTCCACCGACAACGTCGCCGTCACCGGCTACGAGATCTACCGCGGTGGCACCCTCATCACCACCGTCACCGGCACCACCCACACCGACACCGGCCTGAGCGCGAACACCGCCTACAGCTACACCGTCCGCGCCCGCGACGCCGCCGGCAACCGCTCCGCCAACAGCAACGCCGTCACGGCCACGACCACGGGCGGCAGCGGAGGCGGCGGCGACAAGGTGCTCGGATACTTCGTCCAGTGGGGCGTCTACCAGCGCGGTTACCACGTCAAGAACATCGACACGAGCGGCTCGGCCGCCAAGCTGACGCACATCAACTACGCCTTCGGCAACGTGCAGAACGGCCAGTGCACGATCGGCGACTCGTACGCCGACTACGACCGGTTCTACCAGGCGAGCGAGAGCGTGGACGGCGTCGCCGACACCTGGGACGCCGGCGCGCTGCGCGGCAGCTTCAACCAGCTCCGCAAGCTGAAGAAGAAGTACCCGAACCTGAAGGTGCTGTTCTCCTTCGGCGGCTGGACCTGGTCGGGCGGCTTCACCCAGGCCGCGCAGAACCCGGCCGCGTTCGCCGAGTCCTGCTACCGCCTCGTGGAGGACCCGCGCTGGGCCGACGTCTTCGACGGCATCGACATCGACTGGGAGTACCCGAACGCCTGCGGTCTGACCTGCGACTCCAGCGGCCCGGCCGCCTTCCGTAACCTCATGTCGGCGCTGCGCTCCCGCTTCGGCACCGGCAACCTCGTCACAGCCGCCATCACCGCCGACGGCACCAGCGGCGGCAAGATCGACGCGGCCGACTACGGCGGCGCCGCGCAGTACGTCGACTGGTACAACGTCATGACCTACGACTACTTCGGCGCCTGGGCGGCGCAGGGACCGACGGCCCCGCACTCGCCGCTCACCTCCTACACCGGCATCCCGATCGCCGGGTTCTACTCCGACAACGCGATCCAGAAGCTCAAGAGCAAGGGCGTGCCGGCGAGCAAGCTGCTGCTCGGCATCGGCTTCTACGGCCGCGGCTGGGCCGGCGTCACGCAGGCGGCGCCGGGCGGCACGGCCACCGGGCCGGCGCCGGGCACGTACGAGCAGGGCATCGAGGACTACAAGGTGCTCAAGACCCGCTGCCCGGCCACCGGCACGGTCGCGGGCACCGCGTACGCGTACTGCGGAGGCCAGTGGTGGAGTTACGACACCCCGGCCACCATCGGCGGCAAGATGACCTACTCGAAGAACCAGGGCCTCGGCGGCGCGTTCTTCTGGGAACTCAGCGGTGACACCGCCAACGCCGAACTGCTCACGGCCATGAGGAACGGCCTGGGCTGACCTTCATCAACGAATGGGGCCGACTCCACGGCGAGTCGGCCCTTTTCCTGTCGTCAACGCGCCAGCTCGCCCACCTGCTCGGGTGTCAGGGACACCGTCGAGGCCGCCAGGTTCTCCTCCAGATGGGCGATCGTCGAGGTGCCCGGGATCGCGAGCAGCACCGGCGAGTGGGCCAGCAGCCAGGCGAGGCTGACCTGTGCGGCGGTGGCCCCGACGGCCTTGGCGAGGTGTTCCACCGGACCACCGGGCGCCGCCAGCGCGCCCTTGGCGATGGGGCTGTAGGCGATGAACCCGATCCCCTGCTCCTCACAGTGCCGCAGCACGTCTTCGGAGAACCGGTTGGTGAGGTTGTAGCGGTTCTGCACGGTGACGATGTCGACGATGCCTCGTGCCCGCTCCAGCTCCTCGACGCTCACCTCCGACAGGCCGACGTTAGCGATCTTGCCCTCGTCCTGGAGCGCCTTGAGCTCGCCGACCTGCTCCTCCAGCGGCACCTGCGGGTCGATGCGGTGCAGCTGGAGCAGGTCGATCCGCTCCAGCCTGAGCCTGCGCAGGCTCATCTCGACCTCCTGCCGCAGGTACGCGGGCCGCCCCACGGCATGCCACTCACCCGGCCCCGTCCTGACGAACCCCGCCTTGGTCGCGATGAGCAGCCCCTCCGGGTACGGATGCAGCGCCTCCCGGATGAGCTCCTCGTTGACATACGGCCCGTAGGAGTCGGCGGTGTCGATGAGGTCCACGCCCAGCTCGACAACCCGGCGCAGCACGCGGATGGCCTCGTCGTGGTCGCGAGGCGGCCCCCAGACACCGGGTCCGGTGAGGCTCATGGCGCCGAAACCGAGCCGGTGGACGGTCTTGCCACCGATGGTGAACGTGCCGGTGAGCTGGAGCTCTATGGACATGTGGGGACACTCCGTCCGAACGTCGATGCCTGCTCTCTCACCGACATCGTGTCACTCACGCTGATGGCCGAACCTCACCGGCTTGGGGCCGCGGAGCCGGACCTCCGGGTCCGTCATCGCCTGGGGCTTGGCCGGGAGCTCGGCGGCCGGCTCGATCACCGGCTCGGCTCCCTCGGCCGCCGCGATCCTTCCCACGAGCCGCTGCCGGAGCTCGGCCGCCACCCCGGTGTGCGATGGAAGACCCGCCAGGTTGACGAGTTCGTGCGGGTCGTTCTCCAGGTCGTACAGGGCCTGCTCGCGATAGCGATCAGCGGACGGGTCGTCCCACGGGTGGGCGTCCTCGGCCACCGCATAGTACTTCCAGCGGGACGTACGAATGCCGCGCCCCACTTCAGACTCGCTGACCTGGAAGAAGACCTCATCAGGCCAGGAAGCCCGAGGGTCGCGGACCAGCGGCAGGAACGAGCGGCCCTGCATCTCCGCAGGCACGGGCAGTCCGGCGGCCTCCAGCAGCGTGGGCGGCAGGTCGATCGTGCTGACCGGCCGCGAGATCGCACCCCCTCCGTCGAAGCCGGGGCCGCGCAGCGCCAGCGGCACCCGCAGCGAGGCGTCGTGGCAGGAGCGTTTGTACTCGCCGTTGCGGGTCTTGAAGTGGTTGCCGTGGTCGGAGGTGTACGCCACGATCGTGTCGTCCAGCAGGTCCATGCTGCGGAGCGCGTCCAGCAGGCGCCCCAGCCCCTCGTCCAGGCGTTTCACCTGCCCGAGGTAGCCGCCCATGTGCTGGTGTGCGGTGCCGCCGAGCGCGGCGAGGTCCGGCGGCATCCAGGTGCCCTGGTAACGCTCCTCGTAGCCGTCGGGCGCCGGGTAGTTGTCCACCTCGTTCTGGTGGTGCGGCTCCAGGAACGACACGAACAGGTAGAACGGCTCGTCGTGGTGGTCGGCGACGAACCTGATGGCCGCGTCCACGAGCGCGTCTGAGCGGTAGCCGGGCAGCATGACGGGATCGTTCGCCTCGTCGAACACGACCGTGCGGTAGGCGTCGGAGGTGTGCTCGAGCGCGTTCGCCGCCAGCCACGACTGGTAGCCGCCCCGCTGGTCCGCCGGCACGGGCTCGCTGCCGCCCAGGTGCCACTTGCCGATGTAACCGGTGGCGTAGCCGGCCGCGCCGAAGTGGTGCGCCAGCGTGCGCTCCTCAGGCGGCAGGACGCGGCCGTTGCGGTGGACGCCGGTCGTGGTCGGGTAGCGGCCCGTCTGCAGGGCGGCGCGGGCTGGGGCGCACACCGGCTGGGGGGTGAGCGCGACCGTGGCATGGGTGCCCTGCCTGGCCATCCTGTCGAGGTTGGGGGTGAGCGGGCCGACGGTGTCCCACCGCTGCTGGTCGGTGAAGACGACGATCACGTTCGGACGCAAGAAAACGACTCCTAACTAACTAACGAAGGCCGGTCAGCGCGATGCCACGCACGAAGTATCGCTGGGTGAAGAGGAACAGCACGGCGGTGGGGACGAAAAGGATCACCGAGCCGGCTGCCGTCAGGTGCCACAGCGTGAAGTACTCCTGGTTGAACAGGGTGAGCCCGACCGGGATGGTGCGCATCTCGGGCGTCGTGGTGGCGACCAGCGGCCAGAGGAACTCGTTCCACTGGAAGACGAAGGTGAACAACCCCAGCACGGCCAGGGCGGGCCGCGTCTGCGGCAGGATGACGCTCCGGTAGATCCGCAGCTCCGAGGCGCCGTCGATGCGGGCCGCGTTGATCAGGTCGTCGGGGATGGGCTGGATGAACTGCCGCATGAGGAAGATCCCGAACGCGTCCATGAGGAACGGCGTGATCAGCCCCTGGTACGTGTTCAGCCACCCCATGTTGGCCATCAGCACGTACAGCGGGATCATCCGCACGAAGAACGGCACCATCAGCGTGGCCAGCAGCGCCACGAACAACGTGTTGCGCAGCGGGAAGCGGAACTTGGCGAACACGTACCCGACGAGCGGGTCGAACACCAGGTGGGCGAGGGTGATGGCGCCCGCAACGACGAGGCTGTTGACGATGAAGTTGCCGAACGGCGCGCGGGTGAACAGCTCCGCGTAGTTGCCCCACTGGGGCGAGTCCGGCACCAGCACCGCGTCCGCCGACAACGTCTCGGCCTCGGTCTGCAGCGACAGCGAGAGCATGTAGAGCAGCGGCACGATCGTGATGACGGAGGCCAGCACGAGCAGGGTGTAGAGCAGGGCTTTGCGCATCAGTAGGTGACCTCCCCGCGCCGCCCCGCCCGCAACTGGACCAGCGTGAACGCCACGATCACGATCAGCAGCAGCACCGACTGCGCCGAGGAGTAGCCGAAGTCCCTGGCGCGGAAGGCGACGTTGAAGATGTGGAAGACGGACAGGTCGGTGGCGTCGCCAGGACCGCCGTTGGTGATGATGTACGCCTGCCCGAACGCCTGCAGCCCCGAGATCACCGCCATCACCGACACGAACAACGTCGTGGGCGCCAGCAGCGGCAGCGTGATCCGCCAGAAGCGGTGCCAGGCATCCGCCCCGTCGATCTTGGCGGCCTCGTGGTAGGTCTCGGGGATGCCCTGCAGCCCGGCCAGGAACAACACCATCGTGTAGCCCACGTTCTGCCACAACGTGACGGCGGCGATCGTGAGCAGCGGCGCGGTGTTGAGCCACTGCTGCTCGGGCAGCCCGAGCGTGCCCAGCACCCGGTTGAGCACGCCGAGCTCGGGGTCCAGGATGTTGCGCCACAGCAGCCCGACGATCGCCACCGACGTCAGGTACGGCACCAGCAGCAGCACCCGGAACGCCACCCGCCCCTTGAGCGGCTGGTCCAGTGCGAGGGCCAGACCCAGCCCGAGCACGATCGACCCGATCACCACCAGCACCGAGAACGCCACCGTGATCAGGAACGAGTGCCGCACCGCCGGGTCGGCCAGCGCCTGGGTGTAGTTGCCGAGCCCGGTCCACTGGTCGGCCTGCGGACCGGTGCGGAAGCTGGTGGCCACCACGTTCCCGATCGGCAGGTAGAAGAAGGCCGCGAAGAACAGGATCGCCGGAGTGAGGAACAGGTAGGCGGTCCTGGCGTAGCGGCCCGACAACGTGCGGGGCCTCACTTCAGGAAGCCCTCGGCGGTCTCGGCGAACGTGGCCAGAGCGTCGGCGGCCGGCTTGTTCTGGATGAGCACCTGCTGGTACATGACCTTGAGCTGCTCCTCCCACTTGCCGAGCTCCCCGGTGAGCCGCACCTGCTGGGAGGAGTCCTTGGCGGTGGGCAGCGCGTCGGCGAAGACCTTGATGGCCTCGTTCGACTGCACCTCAGGCAGTTCCGTCCAGGAGACGCGCGGCATGAGCATGCCGGTCTCCTTGGTGGCGGCCTGCTCGACCTCGATGGCGGTGATGCGCTTGATGAAGTCCCACGACAGCTCGGGGCGGGAGGCCTTGGCGGGCACGAG
Organism: Nonomuraea polychroma; assembly: GCF_004011505.1. NCBI lineage: Bacteria > Bacillati > Actinomycetota > Actinomycetes > Streptosporangiales > Streptosporangiaceae > Nonomuraea > Nonomuraea polychroma. The sequence goes on along the minus strand of NZ_SAUN01000001.1, from coordinate 835,939 downwards.
CATGCTGACCCCGGCCGCCTGCGTGGCCTGAACCTTGTTCTTCAGCGGCGGGGCGATGCCCAGCTCGATGTCGGGGCTGGTCTTCCTGATCGGGTCCAGGTCCCACGGGCCGGTGAAGATCATGGCGGCGCGCTTGGCGGAGAACAACTTCTGCGGACCCGAGTAGTCGGTGCCCGACACCGGCACCGGGGCCACCTTGTGCTTGTGGATCAGGTCGGCCTGGAACTGCAGGGCGGCGACCGCGTCCTCCCTCGGCTCCATGATCTTGCGGGTCTGCGTGTCATAGGGGGTGACACCGGCCTGCACCATCCACGGCCACATGTAGGTGTGGTCCTGGTTGAGCGCGACGCCGTACACACCGTCCTTGGTCAGCTTCTGGGCGGCGGCGAGGAACTCCTCCCAGGTGGTGGGCACCTCCACCCCGGCCTCACGCAGCATCGCCTTGTTGTAGAGGAGCGTGTTGCACGTGAAGTGCAGCTGCACGCCGTAGACCTTGCCCTGGTACGAGTTGCGCTCGACGGTCACCGGCTGCCAGTCGGAGGGGAAGCCCATCGCCTGGCCGTCGCGGTCGACGAAGTCCTGCAGCGAGCGGGCGTTGCCGGAGATGGCGAACTCCTGCACCCACCCACCGGGCTCCTCCACCAGGTCCGGCACGGTCCCCGAGGCGAAGTCGGCCAGCAGCCTGGTGCGCAGGTCCGGCCACTGGTACTTCTGCAGGTTGACCTTGACCTTGTTGGCCTGCTCGAACTCGGCGATCACCTTGCGATAGGCCTGGTAGTCGTGGCCGGCGTTCCAGTAGACGGTGAACGTGCCGGGCGCGGCGGTGTTCTGCGCGGTCGGGGCGCCCGCGCAGGACGACAGGACCGGCACGGCGGCGGCGGCCCCGGCCAGGCGGAGCATGTCACGGCGGGAGAGACTGGGGGACATCTCGTATTTCCCTTCTAGGAAGAGCCCCGCCGCAGGAAGGTCCAGGAACGGACGATCTCGCGGGCGGGCGGAGCCTCCTCGGCCTGGAGGCGGTCGAACAGCAGCCGCACCACGTCGGTGTAGTCGTGCCTGAGCGGGCCGACGGTGCTGAGCTGCGGGGTGGTGATGAGACCCTCGTCGATGTTGCCGGCGCCGACGATCGCGACGTCGCCGGGCACGCTCAGCCCGGCGTCCCGCGCGGCCCAGATCGCGCTGATGGCAGCCCGGTCGGAGGCCGCGAAGATCGCGTCGGGGCGGTCGGGAGAGCGCAGGAGCTCGGTGGCGGTCTGGTACGCCGCCACGCGGTCGTCCGCCCCCGAGGTGATGATGCGCTCCGTCACGCCGTGCCGGTCGAGCGCCGTGGTGTAGCCGAGCAGCCTGCCGACCGGCCGGTCCCGGTAGAGCTCGTGGCGGTGCGCCAGGAACGCGATGCGCCGCCTGCCCTGCGCCAGCAGGTGCTCGACGGCCTCCACGCAGGCCTCGGTCTCTGGGGTGCGGACGACGTCGCAGCCCTCGAGGCCGCTCTCGTTGCTCAGCACCACCATCGGCAGGCCGGTGGCGGCGAGCCCGCTGAGCAGGTCGTGCGTGAGGTGGTCGCCGACCACGTTGATCAACGCGCCGTCGGCGATGCCGCCGCGCAGCACGTCGATCGCCGCGTTGGCGCGGGCCTCGGAGTAGACGGCCAGGGCGACCACGGAGTAGCCGCGGGCGTCGGCCATCTCGTGCAGGTCCCTGGCCAGCCGCTCGTCGCTCGGCACGCCGCCGATGGAGCTGAGCACCAGGCAGACCCGCTGGGTGCGGCGCTTGCGCAGGCTCCTCGCGGCCTGGTTGGGGGTGTAGCCGAGCTGCCTGGCGGCGTCGAGCACCCGCTGCCTCGTCTCGGCGGCGACGGGGCGGTCCCGGCCGCTGAGCACGTAGGAGACGGTCGCGACGGACACGTTCGCGAGTTCGGCCACTTGTCGTGCGGTAGGTCTCATGCTAGTCGAATAACATAGCATTTCCGACAGGGATACAAGGTAATTCTCTTCTCCTCATCTCGTGGGAGTAGTCAGGGCGGCTCGAGAGCGGGCCGCTCGGCACCGCTGTGCTGTTAAACGATTAACATCGCCGGTCACCACGACCGTACTCCTTCCCCTCACTACGGATCAACCCGCATTTGAGGATCAGCACGGGGTTGGCGAGCAGATCGAGGAATGTCCGCATCCAGGCGGCGGCGACCGTGCCGTCGATCGGGCGGTGGTCGGCCCACAGCGTCACGCGCATCACGTGGCCGGCTTTGAGCGTGCCGTTCCTGACGGCTGGGGCCGGCCGGGACGCGGTTCGGATGCGGGGCGGGGTTGTGCGGTGCGTGCTTCGTGCTGGTGGACGGACGTTCGGCGGCCGCCTGCGACACGCCGCTGTCGGCCGCCGAAGGACGTGAGGTGGTGACCGTCGAAGGGCTGGCGCCTGGGGACGGCCTGCATCCGGTGCAGCGGGCGCTCCTGAAGGAGCAGGCCGGGCAGTGCGGCTACTGCCTGTCGGGGATGGCGGTCAGCGCCGCCGCCCTGCTGGCGTCGGATTCCCGGCCGAGCGACCCGGCCAAGGCTCGGGTTCGCCCGGTACAAGGGCAACGGCGCCTACTGCGCCGTCGTGGCAGAAGTGGAGGCCGAGCACGACGTACGGGTGCGCCGCCTGACGATCGCCGTGGACGTCGGCCAGGTCGTCAACCCCGACGGGGGTGCGCAACCAGATCGAGGGCGGCGCCACCCAGGCGGCGTCCGCGACCTGCCCCTCACCAGGGAGTCGATTCTCGCCACCATCGAGCGAGCGTGATTGCGGACTCAGCAGACGCCAGGAAGCTCGCAGACCTTCGTCGTCATCGCTGGATGCTCCGAACGCGTTTCACCTCGATCTTTAACAGGCCGAAAAAATCATGTCTTGACCTGGGATGCGGATCATGTCACGCTGCGAGCGAAATGATCTAGTTCCCAAAACTGCCACGAAGGGCCAGGGGAGAATGGGGCATTTATCCACCCTCAGAACGGTTTCGAATTCCTTTGTCCGTCTCGAGGTCGACGACGCGGAAGCCGCCTCGCTGACCCCGTGGACCGGACACGTCCGCTACACCCCGAAGTACGGCGGCCGGGCGACGACCGCCGAAAGCTGGGCCCTCGAACTGGCCCCCAAGTCCTCCCTCGCGGCAGGCGTCAACTCCGTCCGCGGGCGGGAACGTGAGCGCTTCTCGCTGAACGGCGGCGAGGTCGTCGTCTACGACTGCGAGGAACCGGCCGACGCCCGATGGGCCGCGTGGCTGGGCCCGTGGCACATGGCGCATGGGCTCTTCTACGCCCCCGAATGGGAATCGTCCGACATCGTCGACACCTTCAGCCGTGTGACGTGGGTCGACACCCCCGAAGGGCTCACGGCCGACGGCGGCTCGCGCTTCGACGTCTCCACGGAGTTCTACGCGACGTGGATCGCGGGCGTCGGCACCATGATGGTCGAGTCCAAGCAGGCCGGAATCAGCCGGATCCCCAACTGGCGGGGGTACGGCGCGGCCTCGGGCGAGCTGTGGCGGATGCCCGCGCCGCCCACGGGCGATGAGACGCCGTTCCTCCTGGTCACCGAGACCGCCATCGCCACCCTCTACCCCTGGGACGCCCCGAGCGCCGGCCAGGCGAGCGTGTCGGCTCGCGCGGCGGCAGGCAGCGCGGAGACCGCCGCCGGCTTCCTGAGCAAGGTCAAGCGCGTCGAGTGGAAGGCATGACGTGGAGCCGTTGACGGCGGCCGTCATCATCCTGTCCATTCTCGTCATCCTCCTCTTCGCGGCCGGCGCCGGGCTCTATCGGCGGGTCCGCGAACTGGAACTGGCCACCTACAGCGGCGTCGGTGTGCGCCTGACCGCCGGCCCCGACACGCAGGCGAACGGACTGGCCGTTCCCGGCGGCACCACCATGGTCATCAAAGTCAATCGTCGCTGCCCCATCTGCGACGATGTCCTGCTCGCGGCTGCCAAGCTGGCGACCGACCTCCCTCCGGACCTGTCGTTCGCGGTGTTGTCCGACGATCCAGGGTTCGACAAACCCCTGCCCGACGCCATCAGGGTGATCAAGGATCCGGCGACCTGGCGAGCGACCGGCGTGCCGTACACCCCGGCATTCCTCGTCGTGGACGAGAACGGCGTCGTGGGATTCACCTCCCCGGTGGGATCCGGAGAGGCGCTCATGGAGATAGTCGAGCGTGCGCTGGCGAACAGAAAGGAAAAGCAGCTGTGAAGGCCGAAAAGCAGATCTCCATCCTCGATCAGATTCCCAACGCCCACGAGATGCCCGAGCAGGCGTTACCCACCCGTGTGGGCGCCAAGCGGGAAGGGTGGAGCAGGCGGCGCATCCTGGGCCTGGCCACCGGAGCAGCGGTGGCGACCGGGCTGGGCGTCCTCGACCTCCTTCCCTGGTCGAAGCCGCGCGCCGCGTCGGCCGCCTCCTACACCGCATGGAGTACCTGCCACGGCTTCGTCACCGCGAGCCAGGTCTGCTATCCGGCGACCGCCCTGTTCTCCGGCAACTGCTCCGGCACGTGGCACCGCAACGACGGCGGCTCCGGCACCTGCTACAACTTCCGCTACACGCACTACGCCACGAGCTGCGACGGTCACAACGCGTGGAAGTGGACCGGCGGCAGCACCACCAGCACCCGCCGCAAGTGCTCCGACGGCTGGTACGAGTACAACGACTGCGGCGGCGGCCGGGTCTCCCGCTTCTCCATCTGCCGTACGGCGATCTGACCGCGCTCGATGAGCGATTCCACGACCACATCCGTCCGCCTCTTGGTGCCCGGCGTGGCACTGATCGTGGCGGCGGAGGCACTGGTGCTGTCCCTGAGACTCGCGGGCACGGACACCAGGGGCTTCACCTGGCTGGTGGCGGCCCTCGTCGCCGGCTTCTCCCTCTCCGGCTCCGTTTGAAGCCTGAACAGCGCCTGGGTGCTGTCCTCGTCGGTCCGGCGGGGTGCTGATATCGCCGGCTTCATCGCCGGGTTGTTCGCAGGAGCGGGTGCCGTCACGTTCGTGCTGGTGCTCGTCGGATCTGTGCTTCGAGCACCGTTCCCGACGGTGGTTCTGCAGATCCTCGTCGCCACGGCGGCGGTTGTCTTCCTGCTTCGTGAGCTGGATGTGCTCTCCTTCCCGTTGCTCCAGAACGCGCGGCTGGTGCCGCAGTTCGTCACCAGGATCCCCTTCTGGGGCGCCGTGCAGTTCGGCGCCGAGATGGGCACGGGAATGCGCACGTACTCGCCGACGGGGCTGCCGCACATCCTGGCGATCTCGATCCTGTTCCTGGCGTCCTGGGAGGAAGCGCTGCTCGCGGGCGCCGGCTTCGCGGCGGCGCGGGCGTTGATGCTCCTGACGTTCGCCGCGGCACGGGACAAGATGGAGGCGGACACGGCGTTCTACTTCACCCTGCCGAGACTGAAGGTGCTGTTCGTCGTTCTCGCACTGCCCGTAGTGACGATGCTGGTGATCGGATGATCGTCATTGTCACCCGCTACGGGCTGGGCATCCTCCTGGCGCTGGCCGTCCTCGGGAAGGCACGTCACTTCGCCGCCTTCCAGAGCAGCCTGGCGCCCTTCGGGCTCCACGGGCGGATCGCCCAGGTGGGCGCCTTCACGGTGGTGACCGTGGAGGCGCTCGCCGCGCTGACCGCCTTCGCTCCCGTCGGCGACGTGGTCGTGGGCGTGATCGCCACCATTCTGGGCGCGTCTTTCACGGCCGCGCAGACGTATCTCCTGACCGTGGGCGATCAGGCGCCGTGCCTGTGTTTCGGCCGCCGGGAGCGCGCGTCGATGCGCACGTGGGCCCGGGCGGCACTCGTCCTGCTGATGGGATTGACGTTGTGGAGCGTCGCGGCCTGAGAGCCACTCAACCTTTTACCGCGGTCGTTGAGTGTTGTAGATGAGGCGTCCCCGACGGAGGGCTGGGCCCGTGACAGATGACGGCTTTCGCGAGTTCGTGGCCACGCGCGGTCTGGCACTGTCGCGCATGGCCTACCTGGTCACGGGAGACCACGCCCTGGCCGAAGACCTGGTGCAGGAGACCCTGGTCAAGGTCGCGGCACGCTGGCGGAAGCTGACGAAGGAAGGCGACCCGGAGCCCTATGTCCGCAAAGTCCTGATCAATCAGCTGCGGACGTGGCGGCGCCCCCGCCGGCTGGCGTTCGTCCCGACCGCGGACCTCCCCGAGCCGTCGCCGTCCACGGACGAGTCCGCGCAGACGGAGCTGAAGATCGCGCTCTTGCGGGCGCTGAACGTGCTCGGGCGCAAGCAGCGGATCGTGCTCTACCTCAGGTTCTACGAGGACCTCACGGAGAGCGCGGTCGCCGCCGAGCTGGGCTGCTCCATCGGTACGGTCAAACGCCACACCCATGACGCGCTCAAACGCCTGCGCCAGGTGGCTCCGCAACTACTCGAGATGGAGGTGCGCTCGTGAAACCGCCCCTCGGTACCGCCTATGACCAGCTCGACCAGGACGTACGCGACTACGCCGACGCCGGCAAGGCGCTGGCCACGCTGCGCGCCCGCAGAATCCGCAGGGCGGTGATCGCCGGATCGGCCGCCCTCGTGGTGGTCGCCGCCGGAGTCGCCGTCCAGCAGCGCCAGCCCGCCCCTCCGGACGCCGTGGCGACAGTGGCGCCCCCGACGCATGTCGTGGAGCCGCCCGCCCAGGCGCCGCCGCTCCCCGCCACCGGCACCGTCGGGCGGGGCGCCCTGGTGTACACGGCCTGCCAGGGGCAGTGCCCCACCTTCCTGCTGCTCACCGACGGCCGGCAATACCTGCTGGGCGAGCGGACCGTCAATCCGCCGGGCAACATCACGCTCTCCCCTGACGGGCGCTGGCTCGGCCGGCCCGTCAACGGCGGCTACGAAGTCAGGGACCTCCTGGCCGGCGCGGTGCACACACTCCAGCCCCCTGCCGGTGGCGACGCGGACAGCGCCTACAGCCCGTGGGCGTGGTCGGCCGACTCGCAGCGGCTGCTCGTCGGCTACCACGCCAGCGGAAACGTCGGCAGGTACGTGACGCTGGAGCTCCCGAGCGGCCGCACCAGCGAACTCCAAGCACCTTCTGGGCACGAGCCGGTCGGCCTGCTGCCCTCGGGTGACGTCCTTCTCCTCGATGAGGGCAAGCACGACAAGCTGCCACTCGAGCGCGTGACACTCGAGCATTCCGGCCGCCCTGTGACCCTGACGTCCGGAGCGGGCGTTCTCGCCGACACGGACCACGGGTTGTCGATCCAGGTACACGGCGAGCGGGTCTTCACGCTGGAGTACTCCGGCGACCAGATCACGGTCCTGGAGTTCGACCTCACGGGCAAGCCGGTGGCCCGCCTGCCGCTACCGGCCGGCCAGTTCCCGGTCGGACCGGTAGACGGCGCCTTCGCCGTCATCCAGGTCCCCCAGGACCAGTCCAAGGAACGGCAGAAGCTGGAGTACGTCACCCCCTCGGGACGCCGGTTGTTGTTCGAGGTCCCCGGCCAGGCCGCCGTCGTCCTGCCAGGAGGCGCGCGGCACTAGCTCTCGCTCCCTCAAGACACTCGCACGAACTTCACGGCGTCCGCTCGGGCGTTGCCGTTGCTCCGGGTGAGCTTGACCGAGCCGCTCTCGCCCGCCCCGAACGACCAGGTGCCGAGCTTGACCCAGCCTGTGCTTCCGGCCGTGTGGTCCAGGGACTGGGTCGAGGTGCCGCCGCTGTGGGTGACGTCGATCCTGGAGCCGGTGTCGCTGCCGGGATACACGATCTTGTAGATGTAGACGTCGTAGGCGCCGGCGGCAGGCAGCCACGCGCCCCAGGTGGCGGACGCGCCCGGCTCGTTGCTGTAGCGCGAGGTGTTCTCCAGCGTGTGGCCGCGGATGCTGCTGGTCGTCCAGATGCCGGTCTCGGCGTAGCGGTAGGCCGTGGGGCCCTCGTTGTCGGTGTAGCCGTCGCGCTGGTAGTAGCGGAAGTAGTCGAACTGCACCTCACCCGGCAGCGCCGACCTGTCGACGCCTGGGCTGTTCTGCAGGTTGATCGCGATGGTGGTCAGCCAGACGTTGATGAAGTCATGCTGGGTGCAGCAGGTCGGCGAGTAGTTCCCGGTGTACTTCAGCACCCCGTCGACGTAGAACTTCACCTGGGTCTCGGCCCACTCGAAGCCGTAGGTGTGGAACGCGGCCGAGGTGTCGAACCCGGCGTTGTAGTGCCCGCTGCTGACGGTCGTCTTGGTGCCGTCCGGCTTCCAGCCGTGCACGTTGTGGGTCAGGCGTCCCGGCACGTGCGAGTCCATCTCGAACCCGTCGATCTCGGTACGCCGGCCGGAGTGGTAGGTGTTGCTCCCGTCACCGGCCATGGCCCAGAACGACGTGTGCCAGCCGGAGCCGACATTGGTCTTGACCCTGGTCTCGTAGTAGCCGTAGCGGAAGGCCTTCTTGCTGACGAGGCCGCCCCCTGAGTACGCCATCCCGTTATAGGGCTCAGGCTCTTCCTTGAGGTGGATGGTCATGAGTCCGTCGCCGACAGTGACGTTGCCGGGCCGCTGGGCGCTCCAGCCCTTCACGTCGGTGCGGTAGTTCCACTTGCTGGTGTCGACGGACGTGCCGTTGAACTCGTCCGACCACACCATCGTGTAGCCGGCCGGCGCGGCTGCCTGTGCGGTCGCCGGGATCTGCACGGCGAGCAGCGTTAATCCTAGAAGGAGCAGTATGCGTGCGAACATGGAGAACACACCTCTCTGTGGTGTACGGGAGTCCGCCCGGTGGAGACGCGGGAATGGCGGTTCCGCGCGTGTCCGCTGCCGGGCGGCTCTCTTACTTCTGCAGGCCCTTTGCGGTCTCGGCAGCCTTGGCCAGGGCGTCCTTGGCCGACGCCTGGCCCACGAGCACGGCCTGCACCTGCTCGGCGATGGCCGTTTCGATCTGGGCGTATCCGGCGTAGCGCCAGAACGGGTTCGGCGCGGCAGTCTTGGTGATCTTCTCGGTCCATTCGGTGGTGAAGGCGTCGCCGGCCACCTTGGGGTCGCCCAGGCCGGCGGTGGTGGTCGGCGGCAGCTTCACCTTCTCGAAGAAGCCGGCGACGGTGGCGGTGTCGGACGTGGCGAACTTCGCGAAGTCGGCCGCGGCGTCGGCGCCCTCGCCCTCCACCACCACGATCACGTGGCCCCACAGCAACGCCTGCGGCGTGCCGCCGGCGCTGAGCACCGGGCGTGCGAGCGGCTTCATCTTCTCGGTCAGCGACTTGTCCGGCGACTGGCCGGCCACCACGCCCCTGGCGATGATCGCGTCGTCGTAAAAGGCCGCCTTGCCCTGGGCGAACAGCGCGCGGGCGTCGAAGCGGTCCACGTCGGGTGCGATGAGCTTGGCGTCGTACAGCTTCTTGTACCATTCGACGGCCGCCACCGACGCGTCGTCGCCGACGGTGATCTGGTCTCCGTCCAGCAGTGGGCTGCCGAAGGTCTTCATCCACGGCAGGATGTCCTTCAGCTGCGCCGCCTTGGTGGCCGCCGCGTAGGGCACGACGCCGTCGCCCAGCTTGGCCACCTTGTTCAGCGCCGCCTCGAACTCCTCGATCGTGCCAGGCAGCTCCGACACCCCGGCCTTCTCCAGGATCTCGGTGTTGGCGATCAGGCCGATGGAGCCGGTGGTCCACGGCAGTCCCAGCTGCTTGCCGCCGAACTGCCCGCTGGACAGCCCCACCTCGGTGTAGCCGCCCTGCGCCGCGTGCGCCGACAGGTCGCGCAGCTTGCCCAGCGAGGCCAGCGCCGCCAGCCAGGCGACGTCGAGCTGTACGGCACCGCTGAGCCGGCCGCCCCTGATCTTCAGGGTGACCTGGTTCAGATACTCGTTGTACGGGAACGAGGCCGTGTTGATCGTGACTTTGCGGGCCGAGGCATAGGCGTCCACGATCGCCTGCACGGCGGCCTTCTGTGCCTCCTCGTTCAGCGACCAGGAGGTGAAGCCGAAGGTCTTGGCGGCGGCGTCACCCGAAGGCCGGGCCGTGCCGCCCCCGGTGGCGTCTGGGGCGCAGGCCGACAGGGCCGTGACGCCCAGCGTGGACAGGCCGAGGAGGCGCAGGACATCCCTGCGGTTCATGGGGGGCATCGGTTTCTCCTCTTAGGAGGGTCAGCCCTTGACGGCGCCGGCCGTCAGCCCGCCGACCAGGTATCGCTGCAGGAACATGAACGCGGCGATGACCGGGAGCGAGACGACGAAAGACGCGGCCATCAGGTCTGGCCAGGCGGTTTGGAACTCCCCGAGATAGGTGTGCACCAGCCCGGGTGGCAGGGTCTGCCGCTCGGGGTCGGCGAGGGTGAGGGCGAAGATGAAGTCGTTCCAGGCCCGGACGAAGGCGAACAGGCCGGCGGCGACGAGACCGGGGGCGGACAGGGGGAGTGCGACCTGGTGCAGGGTCCTCCAGCGCGAGGCGCCGTCGATGGCCGCCGCCTCCATGAGGGAGCTGGGGACGGTGTCGAAGATGCCCTTGAGCATCCACACGCACAGCGGGAGCGTGAACGTGGTGAAGCTGAGGATCAACGCGGTGTAGGCGCCCAGCAGGCCGGTGGCGCTGAACAACGCGTAGAGCGTGATCAGCAGCAGCGCCTGCGGGAACATCTGCGAGGCCAGCACCAGATGCATCAGCGAGGTGCGTCCCCGGTATCTGAACTTGGAGAACGCGTAGGCCATGTAGGCCGAGACGATCACGCTCAGAACCGCTGTGATCAGCGAGACGACGACGCTGTTGACCAGGTAGCCGAACAGCTTCTCGTTCTTCGCCAGGTTCACGAAGTGCTCGAGTGTGATCTCGGTCGGGATCAGGGACGGCGGGAAGCTGAACGCCTTCTCGTCGGGGGTGAAGGCCGTGACGAGCAGCCAGTAGATCGGCGCCAGCCCGAAGAGCCCGATGACTCCCACGGCGACCCAGGCCGCGACCCTGGATCTGACCACGTCAGGCCGCCGCCGAGTCCGGACGGGCCGGACGAGGGCCGCCGTGCGGGAGGGAGTGGCGGTGACGGTCATCGGACGTCCTCCTTCTCATGGCGCAGGTAGACGGCCACGAGGATGAGGAGCAGGAGCATCCAGAGCCCGCCCAGGGCAGTGGCGTGGCCGAGGTCGAAGCCCTTGAAGGCGGTGTCGTAGACGGCCACCGCGAAGGTCTTGGTGGCGCCCGCCGGTCCGCCGCCGGTCAGCACGTAGATGGTGTCGAAGTGCTGGAAGTTCCAGATGAACTCCAGCAGGAACACGATCCCGGCGATCCCCTTCATGTGCGGCACCGTCACCGACCAGAAGCGGCGGATCGTGCCGGCGCCGTCCACGGAGGCGGCCTCGTGCAGTTCCTTCGGCATGGTCTGCAGCCCGGCCAGCAGCATGACCATCATCCAGGGGAAGCTCGCCCAGGTCTTGGTGACGATCACGGCCAGCATGGCCGTGTCCGGATCCCCGAGCCAGCTGAAGTGCGTCCCGAGGATGCCGTTCAGCACCCCGTAGTTCGCATTGAAGATCCAGAGCCAGAGGAACGACACCACCACACCGGGGATGACCCAGGGGAAGAGGAAGAGCCCGCGCAGGACGCCGCTGCCGCGAATCCCCGCGTTCAACGCCAGGGCCAGCGCGTAGCCCAGCACGAAGGGGGCCACGGTGGCGCCCACCGTGAAGATCATGGTGTTCCTGAACACCGGCAAGAAGTCCCCGCCCAGCACGTCGGCGAAGTTCGCCAGGCCCACGAACAGCCGTCCCGGCCGCACCAGACTCTGCTCGAAGAACCCCGTCACCAGCGCCGACACCAGCGGATACGCGATGATCGCGCCGAACAGCGCCAGCCCGGGCAGCATGAGCAGCCAGGCGAACTGGGCGTCGGACAACCGTCTCATCGCGCGCCCGCCAGGTACATCGGCCCCACGTATCCCAGCGCGATGCTGATCGAGTCGGCCGTCTCGATCACCGTCCGGGCCAGTTCCGCCTCCCGAGCCGGCAGGTCGATGGCGGACAGCGGGCCGGAGATGGAGATGGCCGCGGCGATCCCTCCCGTCTGGTCCCTGATCGGCGCCGCCACGCAGGCCCGCCCGAAGGCGAGCTCCTCCACCTCGGTGGCGTAGCCCCGCGCCGCGCACGCGGCCAGTTCCTCGTCCAGCTTCTGATGCGTGCTGATGGTGTGGGAGGTGAATCCGTACATCGACGGCAGCAGTGTCCTGCGCTCCTCAGCGGTCAACGCCAGCAGCAGGCACTTGCCGATGCCGGTGGCGTACAGGGGCTTGCGCTGCCCGGTCAGCACGAAGGACCGCGGCGCCAGCCGGCCCTCGAAGTTCAGCAGATAGAACATCGAGTCGCCGCGGCGTATCGCCACGTTCACTCCCAGGCCGAGCGCCGCGGCCAGGTCCTGCGCCACCTGGCGCGCTTCACGGTGCACCGGGTGCTGGTTCAGCGCGACGCCGCCGAGGGTGATGGGCGCCGTGCCGAGCCGGTAGAGCCCGCTCACCTCGTCGCGCTCGACGAACTCCAGCGACTCCAGCGTGGCCAGCAGCCGTGAGGCGGTGGAGGTGCCGAGCCCGGTCGCCTTGGCGACGTCCGACACCCGCAGCTCGGGCCGGCCGGACAGGAACGCGCGAAGGACCGCGGCGGCCCGCTCAACGCTCTGATTACTGCTCTGTTCGGAAGCCAACCTAGCTCCATTGCAATTGTTTTGCGATATGTGGGATGGTTACGCACATGTTGCAAGGGCGTCAACCCCCGTCCATCACGGAGGTGCGTTGCCATCCGATAAAGATCCGCCATGTGGACGCGTATCTGGGCACCCCCGCCGTCGAGGACCGCTACTTCGTGCGGCCGCCGTGGAAGTCGCTCTATTCGGCCCGCTTCGAGACCCTGCTGGTCTCCGTGACCTGCGCCGACGGCACCACGGGGTGGGGCGAGGCGCTGGCCCCGGTGGGACCCGAGATCCCCGCCGCCGTCGTGGAGCGGCTGCTGGCGCCGGTTCTGATCGGCGAGGATCCCACGCGGGTGCGGCCGCTGTGGCATCGGCTGACCGGGCTCATGCGCGAGCGCGGGCACCTCACGGGGCATCAGGCCGACGCCCTGGCCGCGGTGGACATCGCGCTGTGGGATCTGTGCGGCAGGCTGACCGGCCTGTCCGTGGCCCAGTTGCTGGGCGGGGCGTTCCGTGAGGTGATTCCCGTCTATGTGAGCGGCCTGCCGCGGCCGAGCGACGCCGAGCGCGTCCGGCTCGCGCAGGAGTGGGCGGCGAAGGGTGCGACGAAGGTGAAACTGCACCTCGGCTACGGCGTCGACAAGGACCTGTCCACGGTGGACGCGGTGCTGTCCACCGGCCTCGGCGTCGCGGTCGACGCGCACTGGGTCTATTCGCCGCCCGAGGCCGTGCGGCTGGCGCGGGGCCTGGCCGAGCGGGGCGTCCTGTTCCTGGAAGCCCCGCTGGCGCCGGAGGACGTCGAAGGCCATCGCGACCTGTGCGCGCGTGCCGCGTTGCCCATCGCGGTGGGCGAGACGCTGCGCCATCGGTACGAGTTCGCCGACTGGCTGGGGCGCCGGGCGCTGCATCTGGCGCAGCCGGATGTCGGCAGGACCGGCATCACCGAGCTCATGGCGATCGGGGAGCTGGCCGCCGCCCACCATGTGCCGGTCGCGCCGCACCACTCCACCGGACTGGGAGTGGCGCTGGCCGCGGGTCTGCAGGTCAGCGCGGCACTGCCGAATCTGGCGTGCTTCGAGTACCAGCCAACCACCTGTGAGGTGGCGTCCAAGATTCTGCGAAACCCGCTTGCAGGTGATGCAACGGGATTCCCGTTGCCGGCCGGACCGGGTCTCGGCGTGGAGGTCGATCGTGACGTCGTTACCGCTCTCGCGAAGGAGTCATAAGTGACCTTGTCTGGACTTATCCCGATCTTGGCCACGCCGTTCACCCAGGAGGGTGAGCTGGATGTGCCGAGCCTGCGGCGGCTGGCCGAATGGCAGCTCGCGTCGGGCGCCGACGGCGTCGCCGTGTTCGGCATGGCCAGCGAGGGCTTCGCCCTGACCGCTACGGAGCGGGCGCGCATCCTCCGCGAGGTGCGCGAGGTGGTGCAGGACGCTCCCGTGGTGGCCGGTGTCGGCTCCACCAGCACGGCCACGGCGCTGGAACAGTCCCTGGCCGCAGTGGACGGCGGGGCCGACGCCTTGATGGTGCTGCCGCCCTACCTGGTCAAGCCGTCCGGCGGACAGCTGATCGACTTCTACGGGGAGATCGCCGCCCGGTGCCAGGTGGACATCATGGTGCAGGACGCTCCCGGCGCCACCGGCGTGAGCATGCCCGAGTCGCTGATCGTGGAGCTGAGCAAGCTGGACGGGGTCACCTCGGTCAAGGTGGAAGCCCCGCCGACAGCCCCCAAAGTGGGTGCGGTGGTGGCAAAGGTCGCCTCGTCCTTCGCGGTGTTCGGCGGCCAGAACGCGCTGTTCTGCATGGAGGAATACGCGCGCGGCGCGATCGGCACCATGCCGGCCTGCGAGTTCACCGATCTTCTCGCCCCCATCCTGCACGACTGGCGCTCCGACGACGCCGCGGTGTCCTTCACCCGGCTGCTCCCGCTGATCCGCTTCGGCATGCAGCCGGGCATCGCCTGGGCGGTGCACAAGGAGGTGCTGGTCCGCCGCGGCCTCATCGACTCCGCCACCGTCCGCCTCCCCGCCCAGGCCCTGGATGCGGACAGCCGCGACGCGCTCGACCGCATCCAGCGCGTGCTGGGATGGTGAGCGGCATGCCCCATGCCGACGACCGGCCGGACACGCGGGCTCCGGAACGCTCACGGCCGGGGCGAGGCCGCGGGGTGCTGCTCGCCGGGGGCAACTCGCCCATCGGCCTGGCCATCGCACGGGCCTTCGCGGACGAGGGCGATCATGTCTTCGGCGTCGGGCTCCAGCCCTGTGACGACCCCGCCTTCACCGGCTTCCAGACGGCCGACTGCTCGGACCCCGGGCAGGTGAACACGCTGGTCACTGCCGCCATGGAGGTGCTGGGCAGGCTGGACGTGCTGGTGGCGGCGACGGCGGCGATGCCGGTGGCCTCCGTGGCGGCGACGTCCGACGAGCAGTGGCGCAAGGCGATCGGTTCAACGCTGGACGCGGCGTTTCACCTGTGCCGTGCGGCTGTGCCGTACATGACGGACGGCGGCGCGATCGTCGCGGTGGGATCGGTGAACTCGTTCCTGCACGCACCCGGGCTTCCGGCCTACTCCGCGGCGAAGGGTGGGCTCGATGCGCTGATCAGGCAGATCGCCGTGGAGTACGGGCCGGGAGGGATCAGGGCCAACATCGTCTCACCGGGGCTCATCGGCGGTGCGGACCTGGACGGGGCGGCCGAGGGTTACCCGCTGTGCCGCACCGGAACGCCGGAGGAGGTGGCGGCCGCGGTGGCGTTCCTGGCCTCACCTGCGGCCTCCTTCATCACCGGAGCGACCCTCCCGGTGGACGGCGGCCTGTCCATCGCCTCCCCCGCCGCCTTCCTGCGGCCCGACCTAAGAGCAAGGTTTCTGTGAAGTCCGCCGCTTCGCAGGTGCCGGGATCTCAGGCGAGCGGGCCGGTGCTGCCCCGGGCCGTGAGCCTGGCCGGTTCGGTCTCGACGTCGGGCACGGGGTCACCGTGGATGAGGGAGAGCAGATGGCGAGCGGCGGCCGACCCCAGCGCGGGGACGTCGCGTCGCACCGCGGTGAGCGCCGGGCGGACGACCTGCGCCAGCGGCGAGTCGTCCCACGCGACGAGGGACAGGTCGTCGGGCACGCGCAGGCGCATCTCCTGAGCGACGGACAGTCCGGCGACGGCCATGATGTCGTTGTCGAAGACGATCGCGGTCGGCCGGTCGGGAGAGCTGAGCAGGCGACGGGTGGCGCGCCCGCCCTCCTCACCGGTGTAGTCGGTGTAGTGGGTGACGCATTCGGGCAGGCCGAGCCGGGCGCAGGCGGCGGTGAACGCCTCGTCTCGCACGGTGGTGTGCACCAGATGCGGCAGCCCCGCGACGCGGCCGATCCTGCGGTGGCCCAGCGCGGCGAGGTATTCGACGGTCTCATGGACGGGGGCGCTCTCGTCGGAGTGCACCGATGGCAACGAGCCGACGCCGGGTTGCCCGCCGATCACCACGGCCGGCATGCCGATCTGCTCCACCACGGGCAGGCGCCGATCGGAGACGTGCACCTCCACCAGGATCGCGCCGTCGATCCGGCCCTCCGCCCACCAGCGGCGGTAGACCTCGATCTCGGCGTCCTGATCGTCGGCCATCTGCAGCATCAGCGCGCACGCGTGCGGCTTCAGCGCCGTCTCGATCCCGCTGAACAGCTCCATGAAGAACGGCTCGGCGCCCAGAACGCTCGGCGGCCGGGACAGGACGAGGCCGACCACGCCCGCGCGGGCGCCGGTGAGCGCGCGGGCGGCGACGCTGGGACGCCAGCCCATCTCGTTGGCGACCTTCAGCACCCGCGCCCGCGTGCTCTCCGACACGCCGGGGCGCCCGTTGAGCGCGTAGGACACGGCGCCCTGGGAAACCCCCGCCCGTTGGGCGATGTCCGCGATAGTGGGCCGCTTCACGGGCAAACCCTACCCGGCCGTACGAGCCCGCTCATGCCGCTCACCCTTTGAGCCCGGTGAAGCCGATGCCGCGCACGATGTGGCGCTGGAAGGTCAGGAACAGCAGAAGCGGCGGTACGATCGCGACGAGCATGCCGGCGATCACCTGGTTCTGCTCGGCGGTCTCGGCCAGGCGGGGCAACGCGACCGCCAGCGGCTGGCTCTCGGCGTCGGAGATGGCGACCATCGGCCACAGGAAATCCTTCCATGCGTCCATCACGGCGAGCAGCGACACCACGGCCAGGATGGGCCGTGACATCGGCATGACGATCTGCCAGAACAGCCGGATCGGTCCCGCCCCGTCGACCTGGGCGGCCTGATACAGCTCGCTGGGCAGCGCGTCGAAGAACTGTTTCATGATCAGCACGTTGAAGGCGTGCGCCCCCGCGGGCAGCCACACGGCCCATGGGGTGTCCACCAGCGACAGGTCCAGAACGGTCAGGTAGAGGGCGACCAGGGACACCGTCCCAGGAACGAACAGCGTGGCCAGCACCGCGCCGTAGACCAGGCGGCCGAAGCGGGGCCTGAGCACCGAGAGCGCGAACGCGCCGGTGGCGGCCACGACCAACTGCACCAGCCACGATCCGCCGACCAGCACGACGGTGTTGAACAGGTAGTGGCCGACCCGCAGCTCCGTCCACGCCGCCGTGAGGTTCTCCGGCTGCAGCGAGGAGGGCCACAGCCGCAAGGGCTCGCGGAGCAGGTCCTGGGTCGGCGACAGGGCGCCCTTGGCCGTCCACAGGATCGGACCCAGGCCGACCGCCAGCGTGGCCAGCAGCAGGACTCCCTGGGTCAGCCGCAGGGACCACCGCACGCCCGTCCGCCGCCGGTCGACGTCCGAGACGATGCCTCTGGCGCGGGCGTCGCTCATGCGCTGCTCCATTTCCTCGTCAGGCGCAGGTAGACGGCGGAGATGACGCCGAGGGCGACCGCCAGGAGCACGCCGAGCACCGCCGCGGTGCCGTAGTCGCCGTAGACGAACGCGTACCGGTAGATCAGCAGCAGGATCGTCACGGTGGAGTCCTCCGGGCCGCCGTCGGTCAGCACGAACGGCTCGGTGAAGATCCGGAACGTGCCGATGATCTGCAGCAGCAACATGATCAGCAACACGCCGCGCAGGTGCGGCAGCGTGACGTGCCAGATCCGCCGCCAGATGGAGGCGCCGTCGATCTCCGCCGCCTCGTACAGCTCGCCCGGCACGGAGGACAGCGCCGCCAGGTAGATCAGCACCGTGGAGCCCGCGGCGGCCCACGTGGCTTCGAGCACCAGGCTCGGCATGGCGGTCGCGGTGTCCTGCAGCCAGGGGTACGGCCCCAGCCCGAGCGTGCCGAGTGCCTGGTTGAACAGGCCGTGATCAGGGTCGTAGAACCACTTCCACATCAGCACCGCCACCACGGGCGGCACCGCGACCGGCAGGTACACCAGCACCCGGAACAGGCCGCCCAGCCTGCGCAGTTCGGACATCACCACGGCCAGGACGATCGGCACCGGGAAGCCGAAGAGCAGCGCCAGCAGCACGAACCAGACCGTGTTGCGCACCGTGATCCACAGCAGCGGGTCGGCCAGCAGTGCCGCGAAGTTGTCCAGGCCTGCCCATTCCGGCGGATCGACCAGGTTGGTGTGCTGGAAGCCGAGCAGCACGCTGCGCAGGATCGGCCACCAGGCGAAGAGGAAGAACACGGCGACCATGGGCAGCATGAACAACCAGCCCGCCGGCCGGAAGGGACGACGGCGCGCGGGACCGGTCGCCCTCGGGGCGGCCCGGTCCCGCGTCCTCGCTGTTTGCAGGGTCGTCACCGCTGGGCCCTGTCGAGCGCGGCGGCGGCCTTCTCCTCCGCCTTGCGCAGCTCGCCGGCCGGGTCGGCGTCCCGCCGCGTCAGGATTGCCTGCACCGCGGTGTCCAGCGCTGCGTAGGTGTCCTGGCCCGCGACGGCCGGCTCGGTGACGAACTCCTGCGCGGCCACGCCGGTCTCGTAGGGCCTGAAGTTGGCGACCGGCACGTTGGCGTGCTTGCGCTCGGCCTCGATGACCGGCTTCGCCACGGTCTCGCCGTACAGGGAGACGTAGGGGAAGCCGATGGGCACCTGGTCGGCGGCCTTGGCCGCGGCCACGCTCGCCGCGAACTGCGGATCGTACTTCGGCTTGAGGTGGTAGAAGTCGATCCACTTCACCGCCGCGGCGCGCTCGGCGGCTGTGGCCTTGGGGCTGACCACGGCCACCTTCCCACCGAGCAGGGTGGCGGGTGTGCCTCCGGACGGCAGGGCGGCCATGCCGAACACCTCGGGCGTGCCGCCGAACTGGGTGGCGAACTCGGTGTACGAGCTCGGCGTGGCGATCATCATGGCGACCTTGCCGGCGGCGAAGTCCTTGGCGAGGTCGGCGGCGTTGCGCAGGTGCTGGGTGCCCATGGAGTCGTCCTCCCAGCGCATCGCCTTGAGCAGGCCGAGCACGCCGCGGGCCGGCTCGGTGTCGAAGGTGGCCACGGCCTTGCCACCGGCTTCCTGCTGGAGACGGCCGCCGAAGGTGTAGGTCATCGCGGTGAAGATCCAGCCTCCGGTGTTGTTGGTGGCCGGTACGGCGAAGCCGGGCACCCCGGTCTTCTTGGTGATCGCACTGGCCGCGGCGCGCACTTCCTCCCACGTCTCCGGCGGCTTGTCGACGTCCAGGCCGGCCTTGCCGAACAGCTCCCTGTTGTAGACAAGGCCGAGGGCGAACTCGCTGGTGGGCAGGCCGTAGATGCGTCCGGCCTGGTCGGTGGCCGGCGCAAGCGCCCGCTTGTCGAACTCGGTCGCGTGTGGCAGCTTCTCGACCTCGCCGGTGATGTCGGCGACCTGACGCCGCTTCACCATGCCCACCGGCTCCGTGAGCGGGACCTGGAAGACCGTCTCGAGCTGCCCGCCGGCCAGGCGGGCGGCGAAGATCTTGGCCTCCCATTTGGACTCGCGCGGCTCGATGTCGATGCCCGGGTTGTCCTTCTCGAACGCCGCCACCTGGTCGAGGAACTGCTGGCGCACGTTCTGCTGGGTCGTGGGCGGCAGGTCCGCGACGGTGATCAGCGTCTTGCCGGCGGCGGGCTCGGATGAGGAGCCGGATGAGCAGCCGGCGACCGCGGCGACGGCGAGCACGGCGGCGAACAGGCCCGGCAGTCGTTCTCGCATGAGAGCTCCGTTCAGGGGGTGGGCCTTCTTTACATGGCCGTCACTGTGCATTAACGAGGGGCTGGCTGTCAATAGGTATATGAAGCGCCTCATAAAACGAAGATGCCCAGGTGAACTGGGGGGTTGACGCAATCGTGTGCCGATCATATGGTCCGATTGCTTATGCGCTTAAGTTACGTCCTTCGACCTGAGGAGATCATGTGAGCGTGTACCGCCCGCTGGACCACGGCTGGACCGTGACTGCCGTCGCGGCCGGGTCGCCTGTCGAGCGCGTGCCCGCCACCGTTCCCGGCTGCGTGCACACTGACCTGCTTGCCGCCGGTCTCATCGACGATCCGTATCTGGACGACAACGAGGACCGGCTGGCCTGGATCGGCCGCACGAGCTGGCGGTATGAGACCGAGTTCGCCTTCGGCGGGCCCGGCGACGTCCAGGCCGACCTGGTGTTCGAAGGGCTGGACACGGTCGCCACCGTGTCGCTCAACGGCGTCGAGCTCGGCGCCACCGCCAACATGCACAGGACCTACCGCTTTCCCGTCCGCGATCTGCTGCGCACGGGCGGCAACACACTGGCCGTCGACTTCGACTCCCCCTATGCGCACGCCGAGCGGCAGCGCGCCGCGGCCGGCGACCGCCCCGGGCCCTATCCCGCGCCCTACCAGTTCATCCGCAAGATGGCCTGCAACTTCGGCTGGGATTGGGGCCCCGCCCTCGTCACCGCCGGCATCTGGCGGCCCGTCGGCCTGCACACGTGGAGGATCGCGAGGCTCGCCGAGGTCCGCCCCGAGATCACCCTTGACGGGCGCGACGGTGTGGTCCGGGTCCACGTGGCGGTGGAGCGGGCCGCAGACGTCCCCCTCACGGTGACCGCCGCGGTGGCCGGTACGGTCGCGGCCGCGTCGCTGGCGGCGGGCGAGCACGAAGCCGTGCTGGAACTACGGGTACGGGAACCCGGCCTGTGGTGGCCGCGCGGCCACGGCGCACAGGCCAGGCATCCGCTCACCGTGACGCTGGAGCAGACCGGGGAGACCTGGACGCGCCAGGTGGGCTTCCGCTCGATCCGGCTGGACACCTCACCCGACGCGGCGGGATCGGCCTTCACCCTCGTCGTCAACGACGAGCCGGTCTTCGTACGTGGCGCCAACTGGATACCCGACGACTGCTTCCCCACGAGGACGACCCGCGATCAGCTGGCCGAGCGGTTCGCCCAGGCATGCGAGGCCAACGTGAACCTGTTGCGGGTGTGGGGCGGCGGCCTCTACGAGAGCGACGACTTCTACGACTTGGCCGACGAGCTCGGCCTCCTGGTCTTCCAGGATTTCCCGTTCGCCTGCGCCGCCTACCCGGAGGAGGAGCCGCTCTACTCCGAGGTGGCGGCCGAGGCATGCGAGCAGGTGGTGCGCCTGGCGCCGCACCCGAGCCTGGCGTTGTGGATCGGCAACAACGAGAACTTCCTGGGCTACGCCGACTGGGGCTGGGAGGAGCGGCTCGAGGGCCGCACCTGGGGGGCGGCCTACTACCTGGACGTGCTGCCAGGCATCGTCTCCGAGCTCGACCCGGCCAGACCGTACTGGCCCGGCACGCCGTACTCCGGGGACCTGGGCCGCCATCCCAACGCGCCCGAGCACGGGACCGTGCACATCTGGGATGTGTGGAACGAGCGGGACTACCTCCACTACGCCACCTGGCGGCCCCGTTTCGTGGCCGAGTTCGGCTTCCAGGGCCCGCCGACCCACGCGACCCTGCGCCGCGGCAGCTCCCAGGATCCGCCGGTCTCCCACCAGAAGGCGGCGGACGGCGACGCCAAGCTGCTGCGCGGTCTGGGAGATCACCTGCCTCGGCCGCGCTCCTTCGACGACTGGCACTACCTCACCCAGCTCAACCAGGCCCGCGCGGTGACCTTCGGGATCGAGCGATTCCGTGCGCTCATGCCGTACTGCATGGGCGTGATCGTCTGGCAGCTCAACGACTGCTGGCCGGTCACCTCCTGGTCCGTCGTCGACGGCGAGGGCCGCCGCAAGCCCGCGTGGTACGCCCTGCGCCGTGCGTACGCCGACCGCCTGCTGACCGTCCAGGACGGCGACGTCGTCATGATCAACGACAGCCCCCACCCCTGGTCGGGCGAGCTGGAACTGGTCCGCCACAGTCTCTCCGGCGAGCCGCTGGCCAAGGAGTTCTTCCCGGTCAGGGTGCGGCCTCGCGGCGTGACGCGGGTCCCGCTGCCCGTCCCGGCCGAGCCGGAGGCCGAGGTGCTGGTGGCCGTCCTCGGGGAGGTCCGGGTCGTGCACTTTTTCGCCGAGGACACGGCGATCGCGTTCCCTCGGGCCGAGTTCGAGGCGGAGGTGCGTCCGGTGACGGACGGCCACCTCGTCACGGTCACCGCCCGGACGGTCCTGCGTGACCTGGCGCTCTTTCCCGACCGGCTCGATCAGGACGCGACCGTGGACGACATGCTGATCACATTGCTGCCCGGGGAGCGGGCCGTCTTCCACGTGCGCGGATCCCGGGATCTCGACCCTGCCGCGCTCACCTCGGCTCCCGTGCTGCGCTGCGTCAACGACCTGAGGTAGGACGAATGGGACTCGACGCGTACGTGGCAGAGCTGGACGCCCGCTACGAAGCGGACGTCCACATGCCCTGGTCCCTTTTCACGGGGAACGAATACCACACGCGCCTCCGCAGAGGGACCCGCGTCCACCAGACCAAGGAGGCCGCCGACTACGCCATCGCGCTGCTGCGACTCGGCAGGGCCGACCGTGCGGCCGAAGTGCTGGACGCGCTGGCCGGCCTGCAGGTGACCGATCCCCTTTCCGAGCACTACGGGATCTGGGGATGGTTCCTGGAGGAGCCACCCGGGCAGATGGCACCGGCCGACTGGAACTGGGCGGACTTCATCGGGGTACGGCTGGCGCAGGTCCTTGCCGTCCACGACACGCTGCTCGACCGCGGCGTGCGCGAACGGGTGCGCGCCGCTCTGCGCCACGCCGCGCTGGCGATCTTCCGGCGGAACGCCGACCCCGGCTACACCAACATCGCGGTGATGGGTGCGGTGACCACCGCCGCGGCGGCCGAGATCCTCGACCTGCCCTTCCTGCTCGACTTCGGCCGGCGACGCCTGCGCGCCGTGCTCGCCCTCCACGACCGGAACGGAGGGTTCACCGAGTACAACTCCCCCGCCTACGGGCGGGTCGTCCTGGAAGAGCTGGAGCGGGCCGCGCTGATCGTGGCCGACGACGGCTTCCGCGCCGCCGCCGAGGAGCTGAGGCGGCGCACGTGGGCAGCTCTGGCCGAGCGCTTCCATCCGGGCACCGGCCAGCTCGCCGGGCCGATGAGCCGCGCGTACCACGACTGGCTCCAGCCGGACCTCGCGGCCTATCTCACCGCGCAGACCGGGGCACCGATCCAGGTCAGGGAGAAAGGGACGGGTGCCCCGCTCCTCGTACCGCCCCTGCCCTGCCCGCAGGAGATCGCCGAGC
Source organism: Nonomuraea polychroma (assembly GCF_004011505.1). Classification (NCBI taxonomy): domain Bacteria; kingdom Bacillati; phylum Actinomycetota; class Actinomycetes; order Streptosporangiales; family Streptosporangiaceae; genus Nonomuraea; species Nonomuraea polychroma. Next base: position 812,739 of record NZ_SAUN01000001.1, on the reverse strand, counting down.
GGTTCAGCGCCCTCACGGAGGCGCCGGTCCAGCTCCGCACCCGCTTCACCGCGACCACCACCGGCACCTCATGGCTCGCCGAGGACGCCTGCCTGGGCTCCGCCGACGAGGAATGCGCATGGGTTCAGCGCCGTCCGCTGCTCGGATACTGGCGGACGCCCGAGGATCCCGCAGTTGTCCTGCGTGCCCGGATGCTGCTCAACGGCCACGACCTGAGCGCCGCCTGGTGCCGCCAGCATCAGGACGGCCCGCGCGTGCTTTCCGCCTGGTGGCTCAGCTACGACTCCGGCGACGTCCACCCCGAGCTCGACCGCCCGCCCGGCAGCGTCTTCCACGTCAGCGACCTGCGGCTGCGCGTCTCATTACAAGGCCGTGGAGCCACGGTGCGCGAGCCGCGCGACGGCGTGTTCGCGCTGATGGCCGGAGAGCGCCAGGCCGTCGTGCACACCGTGCCCGCGGAGTTCGTCGGCATCGCGAGCACGTGGCGGGCCAGGGAAGGGGACGGGGCGGCGGGCGCGGAAGTCGTGCTGTACTCGGGTCCCTCCGTGCCCGTCGACTTCCACCAGGCCAGGCTGCACGCCGCCTTCGCCCTGGAGCTGATCCAGGCGGGACGGCAACCCCACACCGCTGCCCTGACCGCCTCACGCGAGGCGGCCGCCACCATCCGCTGGAGCTGGGACGGCCTGACCGTGTCCACCCCGATCGACCCGACACCCTTCGACCGGTAACACCCGCGGCAAAGGAGTTCACGTCCATGTACCCGATTTCGCGACGCAACCTGGTGCTCGGCGTACCAGCCCTGGCGATGGCCGGCGTCCTCGCCGGACGGCAGTCGGCCGCCGCCGGCACGGTGCTGGTCGACCGGTACGGCCAGTACCTCTACGAGGACTGGCCGGGCAAGGTCACCTCGGACGAGCAGTTGAAGCGCGAGTACGCCGAGGAACTGGCGAGACTGTCCGGGATCACCTTCGACACCATCACCTACGACCGGTACGGCGGCCTGAAGAGGCTGGGCCGTCGTGCCGCCACTGGATATTTCCGGCTGGAGAAGGTGAACGGACGCTGGTGGTTCGTCACGCCCGACGGTCACCTGTTCTTCCTCAAGGCAGTGGACGCCTTCTCGCCTGACGAGTGGGGCTACGGCACCCTGTACAAGAACGCCGACGGCAGCCCCAGGGAGCTCTTCCAGGAACTGCCCGACCCCGGCCGGTTCGCCGCCGCGTACGCCGTCGTCGAGCAGGGGTTGCACACGGTGAGCTTCCTCAAGGCCAACCTGATGCGGAAGTACGGCGACGACTACCGGGACAGGTGGCGCGACATCAGCAGGCGCCGGATGATCGATTGGGGGTTCAACGCGCAGGGCAAGTGGCATCGGGATCCGGCCGTGCTCATGCCGTACATCGAAAGGGCCCCCACCCCCGTCGACGTCATCAGGGTGAGATGGGGCATCGACCCGTTCGACCCCGACTTCTCCGCCAAGCTCGATCGCGCCTTCGACGACTTCGGCCTGCGGCGCTTCCGCGACGATCCATGGTTGATCGGGTACTTCTTCGAGAACGAGCGCGGGTGGAACCGTGACGTCGTGGCCGAGGTGGTGCGGCAGGATTCGGGCCTGCCGGCGAAGCGGGCTTTCATCGCCTACCTGGAGGAGACGTACGCGGACCTCACTCGGGTCAACGACCTCCTGGGGACCGACGCCGGCTCGTTCCGCGAGCTCACCGACATCGCGATCGACATCGCCAGGGTGCCCGCACAGGACGTGCGGGCGTTCATCACCCTGGCGTCGAAGACGTACTTCAAGAAGGTACGCGCCGCGATCAGGCGGCAGGACCCGCACCATCTGTTCCTCGGCTCGTCCCTGGTGCCGACGTGGCGGACCAGCCCCGAGTGGAACGTCGGCGGGATCGAGCACCTCGACGCGATCTCCTTCGACTGGTACTCCAGGAGCGCCGACTACCTGCGGCAGTACGAGGTCCACGACAAGCCGATCGTCAACATCGAGTTCTCCTTCTGCTATCCGAGCAGGGGCCTCACCTCGCACAACGCGGGGATCACCGCGACCGGCATCGCGAACCGCGGCGAGCTGTTCCGGGCGTTCGTCGAGGCGCAGGCCAAGAGCCCGGTGTTCGTGGGGTACGCCTGGTTCGTCCACTACGACCAGGCGGTGACAGCGAAGCCGGGCGCCACCGAGTCGTTCAACATGGGCCTGCTGAACCAGCAGGACCAGCCGTACCACGAGATGACCGACATCATGCGCCTGACCAACAGGGACCTCGAAACGGTCCACCTGCGCGGCTCCGACGGCTTGTAAAAGGCGGAGGGCCGACGTACCGTTCGTAAAGTACGTACTTGACGAACGTCATGAGGTTTACGCCGATGGATCCTCGGGAGAGCGAGTTCGTCGACCGGATGGGACTGATCATGGAGCGTCTCGGCGGGACGCGGACGATGGGCCGGCTGTATGCGTGGCTGCTCATCTGCGACCCGCCTGATCAGTCCCTCACCGATCTGGCGGTGGAGCTGGGCGTGAGCAAGACGGCGATGAGCACGGTCGCCCGGCAGCTGGAGCTGACCGGGATGATCGAGCGCGCGCCCACTCCGAAACGGGAGCACCGCTACCGAGTGGTCAGCGGCGGATGGACGCACGTCATGCAGGTCCAACTGGCCGCCGTGCGGCAGACACTGGACGTCCTCGACTTCGGACTGTCGGCCATCGAAGGAGACCGTCCCGAGCAGCGGGGACGGCTGGAGGAGACCCGGAAGTTCTTCGCCTTCACCGTGCAGGACGCGGACGAGATGCTCCAGCGCTGGGAGAAATATCGGGATAAATCGGATTGACCGGCCACCAAACCCACAAGGAGAGGGAGAGGCGATGGCCACCATCGTCGAGCGGTACAACGTTCCCAAGCAACACTTCTGGCTGCACGGACCGCGAACCGGCCGGCCTGTCGAGTACGACGCCGACACCGGTCTGTGGAGCGTCTACGGCTACCCGGAGCTGCAGGAGGTCCTCGGCGACCCCGCGACCTTCTCCTCCGACACCATGCGCGTCATGCCCAAGGGCCAGCTGCCCGACGACGAGGAGATCTCCTTGGCGGGCTTCATCACCCAGATCGACCCGCCGGAGCATGGCAAACTGCGCAAGCTGGTCAGCAGCGCCTTCACCCGCAAGGTCATCGCGGATCTCGAGCCGAGGATCGCCGCTCTCACCCGCGAGCTGCTCGACGCGGCCCGCGAGCGCGACCGGTTCGAGCTCGTGACCGACCTGGCCTACCCGCTTCCGGTCATCGTCATCGCGGAGCTGCTGGGCGTGCCCACCGGCGATCGCGCCCTGTTCAAGTACTGGGCCGACGCGCTGTTCCAGCGTGACGCCAAGCTCTCGCTCAAGGAGACCCCCGAAGAACGGGGCGTGGACGTGCAGACCGTGATGGCGGCGTGGCGGGACATGTTCGCCTACCTCGCCGACCACGCCGCGGAACGCCGGCGGCAGCCGCGCGCCGACCTGCTCACCAAGCTGGTCGAGGCCGAGGTCGACGGCGAGCGCCTGCCTGACGATCAGGTCGTCAACTTCGCGATGGTCCTGCTGCTGGCCGGGCACATCACCACGACGATGCTGCTCGGCAACACCGTGCTGTGCCTGGACGCCTTCCCCGAGCAGCAGGAAAGGGTACGCGCCGACCGCACGACGATCCCGGCCGTCATCGAGGAGTCGCTCCGCTATCTCACCCCGTTCGCCGGCCTCGTCCGCGCCACCATGCGCGAAGCCGAGCTCGGCGGTGTGACGATACCGGCCGACTGCCTGGTCATGTGCTGGCTGGCGACCGCCAACAGGGATGCCCGCCAGTTCCCCGACCCGGACGTCTTCGACCCGGGCCGCGACCCCAACCCGCATCTCGGCTTCGGCCGCGGCATCCATTTCTGCCTGGGCGCCCCCTTGGCCCGTCTGGAGGGGCGGGTCGCGCTGGACATCCTGCTCGACCGATTCCCTGCCCTGCGCACCGACCCCGACGACCCCGTGGACTTCATCCCCACCCCGACGATGACGGGAGTGCGCCGCCTTCCGCTGCTGCTCTGACCACGGCCCCGGTCTCAGTAGGGGTTGGCGACGACCAGGTCCTGTGCCGGGAAGAGTGTCAGCACCCGGCAGCCGTCCTGCGTGACCACGACCTCCTCCTCGATCCTGGCCGCCGAGAACCCGTCGCTCGCCGGACAGTACGTCTCCAGCGCGAACACCATCCCGGCCCGCAACTCGACCGGCTCCCGCATGCTGTTGAGCCGCGAGATGATCGGCCGCTCGTGCAGCCCCAGCCCCAGCCCGTGCCCGAACTGCAGCCCGAAAGCCGCCATCTCGTCCTCGAACCCGAAGAAGGGTCGCCTCCGGCCACACCGCCGCCACCTGATCGGTGTCCACCCCCGGCTTGATCATGGCGATCGACGCGTCCATCCACTCCCGCGCCCGCACGTACGCCTCCCGCTGCGCGGCGGTCGCGCTGCCGACCCCGAACGTTCGGTAGTAGCACGTGCGGTAGCCGTTGAAGGAGTGGATGATGTCGAAGAACGCCTGGTCGCCGGGGCGGATCAGCCGGTCGGAGAAGTTGTGGGAGTGCGGGTTGCAGCGTTCGCCGCTCACCGCGTTGATCGCTTCCACCTGGTCGGAGCCCATCTCGTAGAGTCGCATGAGCTGCTGCGCGTCCACCGCCCGCAGCCCCTGCCGTTGCCAGGTCCACCCCGGCCCTCGCCAGCCGCTCGGCCATGGGCGCTCCCATGCGGCCGGCGCCGATCCAGCCCACTCGTTTCCGTGTCATTCCGACGTGCCTTTCGCGCAGAGCCGCTGTGCCAGCCAGTCGGCGGTGTAGGGACGGTGCCAGGGCGCGAGGTCGGCGCAGCCGTGGTTGCCGTCCTCCAGCACGAGCAGCTCGCTGTCGCCGCCCGTCGCGGCGGCCAGCCGCTCGGCCTGCCGCCAGGGGATGAGCCGGTCCTTGCGCCCGAACACGACGAGCAGAGGCGCGATGATCGTGTGCGCCGTGCCTTCCAGGGTGAGGGTGTACGCGATGCGCCTGGCCTCCTCCTCGGTGCGGGCGCCCGACCTGACGCGGAAGGTGTCCCGGGTGAGCTGGGGCAGCCCGGACCAGCAGTCGCCGAAGTCGTACGGCCCGGCGAGCGCCACACACGCCTTGATCCGGTCGCCGGCCGCGGCGGTCACCCGGGGCGCGTAGTAGCCACCGAGGCTGACGCCCCACACCCCGATCCTGGCGGGGTCGATGCGCGGCTGGGCGCACAGCGCGTCGAGCAGCGCCTTGCCGGGCAGCGACCAGTCGGCCCTGATCGGCAGGTCGTACTCGGCCTCGCCCTGCCCGGGGCCGTCCACGGCGAACGTGGCCAGCCCCCGCTCCAGGAACAGCTGCTCGACCACGCGGTGCTCCTCCTTGGCCGAGTCCAGCCCGGAGAGCATGAGCACCGCCGGATGCGGCCCCGGCCCCGGCGGGACGCGCAGCACGCCGACGAGCCGGCCGGCCTCGAAGTCGATCTCGATGCGCCGCCCGGGTGGCGACAGGTGCGGCAGGGCGTCGTCGAGGCAGGTCACGGCCCGCCGATGGGCCCGCCGCATCTGGTCGAGGTCGGCCACGAACACGAACTTGGCGAAGTGGAAATAGAGCGCGGCCTGCGCCAGGTGTTGCCCGGCCGACAGCAGGCGGCCGGTGGCCAGCGCCTGCCTGCCGAGGGTCTCGTGCTCGGCGGCCACCGACGACCAGGCGGCGCACCAGCCATCCCAGGCGTCGAGGCCGCGCGTGATGCGCTCGAAGTCGGAGACGGTCACGCCGTTGGCGGTGAACCGGGGCGCCCAGTGCGCGATGGCGGCGGCGACTCGCTCGTCCACCGTGTCTCACCTCCCAGGTAGAGCGACGCGATCTCGGGGTTGTCGCGGACGGCGGCGGCCGTGCCGGCCAGGCGGACCCGGCCGCCTTCCATCACCACGCCGTGGGTGGCCAGCGCGAGCCCGAGCCGCACGTTCTGCTCGACGAGCAGAACGGTGGTGCCGGCCTCGTTGAGCCGGCGGATGACCTCGGCGTGCGGGTCTTCTGGGGGTTGTGCGGTCATGAGCGCCCTCCTTCGATGAGCTTCTCCGCCGCGCGCATGCTCGTTCCCCGCAAACGATTGCGCTGGCTTGGAGCATGCGTTTCACTGCAGTAACTGTCAAGAGGTTCAGCGGGGTTGTGCAAACGAGTGCGGGGCTGGGAGCGACCATGACGACACGACCGCTGGTGGTGGGCGCCTTCAGCCCGTCCGTGTTGCTGCGTACCGCTCGCCGCCTCGGCCTGCTCGCTCCCGACGTGCGGGAGGTCGCCGTCGCCTCCTCCCCCGCCCAGTTCGCCGCCCTGCTCGACGGCGAGATCGACGCGGCGCTGACCAGCCTCGACAACGTCATCGCCTACCGCCACGTGCCCGCGAACCCGCCGTACCTGGGCACGGTGTTGTGCGCCCTGGGCGCGAACCCCGCCGTACGCAGGCTCGCCACCGCCCTGCGTGAGACTACGCGGGCGATACTCGGCGGCGCGGCGGACGACGTCGTCATCGAGGAGGCCGCCGCCGCCCTCCGGACGTCGCCCGCCACCGCGCGAGCTCCGGCACGCTGCCTTCAGTGCTTGAAGGACCCGGACGACGGGCTCGTCGCCGACGGGCGCGCGGACCTTGCGTCCCTCTCCACGATCGTCGTGCTCCGGCGCCGCTACGGCTCGGCCCCGGACGGGGACCTGCTCACCCAGGGGCTCCTCGACCTAGGAGAAGATAGCGGCCGATGAGCAACCCGAACCCGTCATCGGCACCCACCCTCAGAGACGTCGCCGAGGCCGCCGGCGTGCACACGGCCACGGCCTCACGCGCGCTCAACCCGAAGACCCGCCAGCAGATCAGCGCCGAGACCGCCCGCCGGGTCATGCGCGCGGCCCAGGCGCTCGGCTACCAGCCCAACTCGGTGGCCCGCAGCCTCAAGACCTCCCGGTCCAGCACCGTGGGGCTGGTCATCCCCGACCTCACCAACCCGCTCTTCCCGCCGATCGTGCGCGGCGTGGAGAGCGTGCTGGAGTCCGACGGCTACAACGTGTGGATCGTCAACACCGACAACGACGAGGAGCGGGAGCGCGCCAAGATCGAGTCGCTGCGCTCCCGCCGGGTCGAGGGCCTCATCGTCGCCACCGCCCGCCTCGACCACCCGCTCCTCAGGCAACTCCACGAGCAGGGCGTCACCATGGTCCTGATCAACCGGCAGGTGCGCGACCTGCCCATTCCGGCCGTCACCGGGGACGACGCCACCGGGATCGCCGCCGCCGTACGCCACCTGGCCGGCCTCGGCCACACCAGGATCGCCCATCTGTCGGGGCCGCTCGGCACCTCCACCGGCCTGGTCAGGTCGCAGGCGTTCCGGCACGCCGTACGTGACCACGGCCTGGCCGACGACCTCGTGGTCGAGTGCGCCCGCTGGAGCGAGGACGACGGCGCCGCCGCCCTGCGCGCTCTCCTGTCGCGCACCACCGACTTCACCGCGGTCGTGGCCGGCAACGACCTCATCGCGCTCGGCTGCTACGACGTCTTCGCCGAACGCGGCCTGTCCTGCCCCGGCGACATCAGCGTCATCGGCTTCAACGACATGCCGTTCCTCGACAAGCTCCGCCCGCCGCTGACGACGGTCGCCGTGCCCCGCCACGAGCTGGGGGCCGAGGCCGCCCGCATGCTCCTGGACTGCATCGACGAGCCCGGCCGCCCGGCCCGTTCCCTGCTGCTGCCCGCGACCCTCGTCGTCCGCGGCTCCACCGCCGCGCCACCGCGCCGCGCCTGACCGGCCCCGCGTGGCTCACCGCAACGCGCTGCCGGCGGACACCACCATCCACTGGCACGGCATCAGGATCGACCCGCGCATGAACGGCGCGCTGCTCGACGACTGGCTGGACGGCATCGGCGGCACCCCCGACGACGCGCTGCGCCGGCTGATGCGCACGATGTGCCCGATTGCGCACATCGTACGCGACACGCTAGCGTGGTTCTCATGGCAGCAGACAAGCAGCCGCTCCCGTCGGTATGGGCGCGCCCGCGCAAGGAGCGGGAGCAGCCGGTCCTGAGCAGAGAGCACATCGTGGCCGAGGCCGTGCGGCTCCTCGACGAGGAGGGCATGGACGCCCTGAGCATGCGCCGCCTCGGCAGCAGGCTGGGCGCCGGCGCCACCTCGCTCTACCGGCACGTGACCAACAAGGACGAGCTGTTCGAGCTGGCCGTGGACGAGGTCTTCGGCGAGCTCACGCTGCCCGCGCCGGGCGATCCCGTTGCGTGGCGCGCCGCGGTGGCCGACGTCGCGCACGGGTTGCGGGCGGCGATCCTGCGCCACCCGTGGGTGGCCGCCAAACTCGGCGAGGCCGGGCTGTCCTACCTGGGGCCCAACGTGCTGCGCCGCTCCGAGCACCTGCTCTCCGTGTTCGAGGGCGCCGGCTTCGCGCTGCGGGAGGCCGATCGGGCCATGAACGCCGTGATCGCGTACGTGATGGGCGTCGCCACCAGCGAGGCCGCGTGGATCTCCATGGTCGTGCGCAGCGGGCAGAGCGCGGAGGAGTGGACCGAGCAGCTGTGGCCGGCAGCCGAGCAGGCCGTCCAGGACTTCCCCCGGCTCCGCGCCCTGTACGCCGAGCAGCGCGACGCCAAGCCGTCCGTGCAGAATGAGGACAACTTCGACTACGGCCTCCAGCGCATCCTCGACGGCCTGGAAGCCCGCCTCCGCACCACCGCCTCCGGCTGAGCCGCTCAGGTGGCCGCTTCGCCGCGGGCGAGTTTGGCGATGCCCTCGGCGATGCCCCGGCGATGCCCTCGGCGATGGCCGCCTTGAAGGCCGCGGCGACCGTGGTTCCGATGGGGTCCAGGGCCGCGATCTCCGCCGCCCGCTTGCGGTCCGTGCCGGGAAACGCCTCATATCTGATCAGCTGAGCACGCTGCGCTTCTCGTGGGTGATCGCGCCCCGCTCGGCGAGCCGCTCCAGCAGCCGGGCCCGCCGGTCGGGCGTGTAGATCGAGGTCCAGTAGTCGCCGAACTCGGGCGCCTGCTCGACCGCCGTCAGTCGGCCGAGCGTCCGGTCCAGTTCGGCATCGCCCACCGGCTCGGAGCCGGTCGCCTCGAGGCGGCCGTCCCGGAGCGCGAGGCGTCCCCGGACGGCCAGTTCGGCAAGCACGGCCGCGCTGAGCAGGTAGTCGAGGCTTTCCAGCTCCACGAGTGGCGAGCCGTTGGACCTGTAGGCGAGCAGGAGAAGTTCTTCCGCCAGGAGCAGGTCCATGGCCCAAGCCTGGCGCACGATGGGATTCGCGTGGCTGAGCCCGGCTCAGAAACTTGCGGCGTGACCCCGGGCTACGGAAGGATCTCCCCGGTCGAATCCCCCCGCGCCCCGGCGAGCACCCCCCGCCCTATGGCTGCATGACGACATGGAGAGGCTGTCGTGCGCACACAGGAGAGCATCGAGCAGTTCGGTTACCAGCAGGAGTTACGACGCGGGGTCGGACTGACCGACCTCGTCTTCTACGGCCTGGTGTTCATGGTGCCGATCGCGCCTTTCGCGATTTTCGGCCTCGTCTACCAGCACTCGGGAGGCATGCCGGCGCTGGCGTACCTCATCGGGATGATCGCGCTGCTGTTCACGGCGGCGTCGTACGCGCAGATGGTCAAGGCGTTCCCGCTGTCGGGGTCGGTCTACAACTACGCGGGCCGCGGCATCGCGCCGCCGGTCGGTTTCATGACCGGATGGATGGTGCTGCTCGACTACATCCTCGTCCCGTGCCTGCTCTACCTGGTGGCGTCCATCGCCATGAACTCCACCGTGCCGCAGGTGCCCGTGTGGGCCTGGCTGGTCATCTTCGTGGTCGTCAACATGGTGATCAACCTGCGCGGCATCCGGATGACGGTCAAGCTCACCCGCGTCATGATCGCGCTCGAGCTCGTCGTGCTGGCGTTGTTCCTGCTGATCGGCGTCTGGGCGCTGCTCCAGGGCAAGGGCCAGGGCTTCAGCCTCGCGCCGCTGTTCAATCCTGAGACGTTCTCCTGGCCGGTGATGTTCGCCGCGGTCTCGGTCGCGGTCCTGTCGTTCCTCGGCTTCGACGGCATCAGCATGCTGGTCGAGGAGTCCACCGGCGGCTCCGCCCAGGTGGGCCGGGCCATGCGGGTGGCGCTGGCGCTGGCCGGGGTGTTGTTCATCGCGCAGGTGTGGGTGGCCGCGCTGCTGGTGCCCGACCCCGCCGGGCTGCTGCGCGAAGGCAGCGACACCGCCTTCTACGACGCGGCGGCGCTCGCCGGCGGCGAGTGGCTCAGGCACGTCACCTCGACCGCCACCGCGCTCTCCTGGGGCCTGGCCAACACGCTGGTCGCTCAGGTCGCCGTGTCGCGCCTGCTCTACGCGATGGCGCGCGACAAGCAGCTGCCGTCGTTCCTGGCCAAGGTGTCGGTCCGGCACTCGGTGCCGTCCAACGCCATCATCCTCATCTCCGTGTTGTCCGTCGGGCTCGGGATCTGGATGTCCACCCGCACCGACGGCGTCGAACTCCTCTCCAGCCTGATCAACATGGGCGCCATGGTCGCGTTCGTGGTCCTGCACCTGTCCGTGATCGTCCACTACGAGGTCCGGATGCGCTCGGAGAACATGTGGTCGCACCTGCTCTCGCCGTTGATCGGAGTGGCGATCCTCGTGTTCGTCGTGATCAACGCCAACGTGATGGCGCAGGTGCTCGGCCTCGTCTGGCTCGGCCTCGGCATCCTGATGCTGCTCACCCTGTACGCCCTCGGCCGCCGTCCCACGCTGCACGGCATGAACGCCACATCGACCCGCCTGTAGCGAGCGAGCAAAGGATTCACGCCGCCATGAACCGGCCGCCGCTCCACCAGGACCTGTACCTCATCGCGCACGACCAGTCCGGCAAGCCCTTGACCCATCAGTCCTCGATGGCGCTCGGGCTGGCCGGGGCGGCGCTGCTCGATCTGGCCGTGGACGGGCGTGTCGCGGTCGCGAGGGGCCGGGTCGCGGTCTCCGGCCACGTCACCCGCAGCGGCGATCCGGTCATCGACGACATGCTCGCGCTCATCGCCGGCGAACCCGGGGACGTCCGAGCACCCGTCAAGAAGGTGGCCGAGAGCGCCTACGAGCGCACCCGGGCGGACCTGGTCGCGGCCGGCGTGCTGGTCCAGGTGACCAAGCGGGTGATGGGCGTGCTGCCGACCAGGCGTTACCAGCTCGCCGACGACGCCGCGGTGGTACGCGCCTCCTCGGGGGCACGGTCCGCGGTCGAAGGCTGGAAACAGCCGGACGCCCGGTGTGCGGCGTTGTGCGGGCTGATCGCCGTGCTCCGGCTGGAGGAGGAGCTCTACCTCGACCATCCGTCGAGTCAGCTCGTCGGCCGGCTCCGGGAGATCGCCCGCACCGGCTCGCGCGAGGTCGCGGAGCTGATCGGCGTGGTGGAAACGCTGGTCGCCGAAGCGGCTCTATCGGTATATCGCTGATTTATCGCCATACATGGACGATGCCCCAAAGGCGAGTTACGCTCCGCTCGCCAATACATGGGGGGAAACCATGAGCTACACGCTATTACGCGGCAATTTCGTCATCCGTTATCCGGACCTCCCGCGGCAGGGTCCGGAGCCCGACGGGGACACCGTGAAGTTCCTGCCCGACAACCCCGCACTGGTCGAGGCGCTGCCCCGGCACTCCGGCTCACCGCCGGACATCAACGGCCGCGGCATCTCCGTACGCCTGGAGGCCATCGACGCGCTGGAAACCCACTTCGGGGAGACCCACCAGGAACTGACGGGGGCCGAGGCGGCCAGGGACGAGCTGCTGCGCCTGCTCGGCTTCACCAACGTGGTCTTCTGGGATGACCTGCCGAACAAGGTCCGCTCCGCCGACCAGGACTCGATCCGCGGTCACGTGCTCACCAACGGCATCGACGCCAACGGCCGGCTGATCGCGTTCGTCTACGCGGGCGACCACCCGGGCGCGGACGGCTCCCGCGTGTTCCTGGACGGCCCGCTGGCCGACGCCTCCGTCAACGCCGCGCTGCTGAGCGCGGGGCTGGTCTATCCGGCGTTCTACGCGACGCTGCCCGCCGAGTTACGCACCCATCTGGCGGACGTGTCGGCGGCGGCCCGGCAGAAGGCGCTCCCCACCGGCATCTGGCCGCGTTCCACCGCCGACCCCGACGGCCCGGCTGTCATCGCCGACCTGGCCGCGGCCGAGCAGCTCGTGATGTGGCCCAAGCTCTTCCGCCGCATCGTGCCGTACCTCGCGGCGGGATTCCCCGACTTCGACGGCTTCGACGCCTGGTTGCGGGCCGACCCGGTGCACCGCGACGACGCGCTGTTCCTGATCGACAAGCTCGAACGGGGCAACCTGCACGACGTCGTCAAGGCCTCCGGCCGGCAGCTCCAGCTGACGGTGTGGCCGGAGGGGTTCATCATCAACCCCGATCCCGCGCCGCCGGGCTCGACCGTCAACCCGCCGCTCATCGCCGTGGGCGACGTGCTGATCGTGGCGGCCCTGCCCGATCCGGCGGGCGCCGACCGCGGCGCGGAGACGGTCACGTTGCTCAACGTCACGCCGGACCCGATCGACCTGGCGGGCTGGTGGTTGTCGGATACCGCGAACGCCCGCAAGGATCTGGGCGGCGCCGTGGCGGGCGGCACCACGCTGCGCGTGCCGCTCGACGGGTCGCTGCAACTCGGCAACCAGGGCGACGGCCTCGTCCTCGTCGACCCCCAGGGGAACACGATCGACCAGGTGAGCTACAAGGGCGACCGGGTCCGCGCGGGCCGCACCATCTGCTTCGGCCGCTGAAACTCCGGTTTCCCTGGCCAAGGACGGCCGCACGTCGGAGACTGGGCGTTCCGACCGGCGATACGAAGGAGTTCGCGATGTTCATGGCGCGGTACATGACACGTTCGATGCTCAGGTTCGCGGTGGGGGCGGCGGCGGGGTACGTGCTCGCGGTGCGCCCGTGGCATCTCCGCTGGGGCGCCGAGGACGGCGAGGTCTATGGCGAGATGGCGGGTGACGACATCGTCCGCACGCCGCAGTACCAGGCGACCCGCGCCATCACCGTCGACGCGCCTCCCGCGGCCGTCTGGCCCTGGGTGGTCCAGGTGAGCGGTTCCCCTGCACAGGAAGGCGCCACGACCGAGCAGCAAGGGCTCAAGGTCGGCGACACGCTGCGCTCAGGGCCTGACGGCGCCGGGTTCGTCGTGGAGCAAACCGATCCGCCGCACACGCTCGTGCTGGTGCATCGGGGCGAAGAGGCCATCACCACGTGCTCCATCTCGCTCCGGGAGATCGACGACGGGAGGACCAGGATGGTCTTCCGCGTCCGGATCAAGGCCGTGCCCGGCCTGAGCGGCACCGTCTATCTCGCCAGGATGGACCTGGCCGACTTCCTGACCGTGCGCAGGCAGATGCAGACGATCAAGTCGCGCGCCGAGTCCTCGCGCTGACCCGAACCCCGAGCGGCGCCGCCCCTTCCTTGGGACGGCGCCGCTCGGTATTGACGGACGACCTTTCTGGCAATTACGGTTCCGGCACGATCGGTGAAATATTCGCCACTTTTCCGAAACTTTCGGAGGCATCATGTTACGAGGACTTGTCGCGGTCGCCTTGCTCGGTCTCGTGGCGGTGAACCCGGCGCACGCGGCGGAAGCGCCGGCCATCACCGTGAACGAGCGCGTCACGCATCAGCAGATCGACGGCTTCGGCGTCTCGCAGGCGTTCCGGCGCAACGAGCTGCTCGAAGCGCTGACACCGGCACAGCAGCGGGAGATCCTCGACCTCTGGTTCGACCGGCAGAAGGGGGCCGGGCTCAGCATTCTGCGCCTCGGCATCGGCTCCTCCCCCGCGGGCAGCCCGTATGACCACATGGTGTCGATCCAGCCGGAGAACCCCGGCGGGCCGGACGCGCCGCCCAAGTACGTGTGGGACGGCGACGACAACAGCCAGGTCTGGGTGGCCAAGGAGGCCAAGGCGTACGGCGTGAAGAGGTTCTTCGCCGACGCCTGGAGCGCGCCCGGTTACATGAAGACCAACGGCGACGACAAGAACGGCGGAAACCTGCTGCCGGAGTGGGAGAAGGCGTACGCCGACTACTTGCTGGCGTACACGAAGTTCTACGCCCAGGAAGGCATCAAGATCACCGACCTCGGGTTCACGAACGAGCCCGACTGGACGGCCACGTACGCCTCCATGCGCTTCACCCCCGAGCAGGCCGCCCAGTTCGTCAAGGTGCTCGGCCCGATCACCAAGGGTCAGGTCAACCTGGTGTGCTGCGACTCGTTCGGGTGGAACCAGGCCAAGGCGTACACGGCGGCCATCGAGGCCGACCCCGAGGCCCGCCGCTGGGTGAAGACCCATACCGGCCACACCTACGCCAGCCCCGTGGACGCCCCGCTGCCGACCGGCAGGAAGTCCTGGATGTCGGAGTGGAACCCCAACGGCTCCACCTGGAACGAGGCCTGGGACGACGGCAGCGGCTACGACGGCTTCACGATCGCCCAGGCGATCCACGACGCGCTCACGCTGGGCGACGTCAGCGCCTACATTTACTGGCTCGGCGCCTCGCGCGGCACGACCAGGGCGTTCATGCAGGTCGACGACACGGCGAAGACGTACAAGGTGTCGAAGCGGTTGTGGGCGATGGCGGCCTACAGCCGGTTCATCCGGCCGGGCGCGGTCCGGGTGGACGCCGCGGCGGCGAACCCCGCACTGAAGGTCTCGGCCTTCCGCAACACGGACGGGTCGAAGGTGATCGTGGCGCTCAACACGAGCGCCGAGGCCGTCACGTGGGACGGCGTGCGCGGCCGGGCGACCGCGTACGTGACGAACAACGACAACTCGCTCACCCCGTCGGCCGTCACCGGCCGCACGGTGACCCTCCAGCCGCGGACACTCACCACCATCGTGGTCCGCTGACCGGCGGCGAGAGCCCGGCGCGGGTTTCCTCGGGCTCTCGCCGCTTCCCTGAGGTCAGCCCCATACCTCCTGGGCGGTCTCGACGATCAGGCGGAGCTTGGCGAACTGCTGGTCGGCCGTCAGCTCGTTGCCCTCCACCGTGGAGGAGAACCCGCACTGCGGCGACAGGCAGAGCTGGTCGAGGTCGATGAACTTGGCGGCCTCGTCGATGCGCCGCTTGAGCGTGTCCTTCGACTCCAGCTCCCCCCGCTTCGTCGTGACCAGCCCCAGCACGACCATCTTCCCCTTGGGCACGTACCGCAGCGGCTCGAACCCCCCGGACCGCTCGTCGTCGTACTCCAGGAAGAACCCGTCCACCTTCAGCTCCCCGAACAACGCCTCGGCGACGAAGTCGTAGCTGCCCGAGGCGGCCCAGGAGGAGCGGAAGTTGCCGCGGCACATGTGCGTCGTGATCGTCATCCCGGCCGGCTTGGCCGCCAGGGCGGCGTTGATCTGCTTGATGTAACGCAGGTGCATGTGCTCGGCGTCGTCGCCCCGCGACTCGAGCTCGGCCCGCTGCGCCGGGTCGTTCAGGTACGCCAGGCTGGTGTCGTCGAACTGCAGGTACGTGCACCCCAGCGCGCCGATCCTGCGTACCTGCTCGGCGTAGGCGGTGCTCAGGTCACGCCAGAACTCCTCGACGTCCGGATAGACCTTCGGGTCGATGGCGGCCGGCCCGCCGCGGTAGTGCACCATGCTGGGCGACGGGATGGTCAGCTTCGGCACGGCCGTGCTCACGGTGTCCCGCAGGAACGTGAAGTCGTCGGCGAAGATCGGCTGCTTGAGCTTGATCCGGTCGTGCACGCGCAGCGCCGCCGGGGTGAACTCGATGTCGCCCTGCTCGTTGTGGAAGCGCACCGTGATGTGCTCGTCAGCGGCCTGGCCGATGCCGCCGAGCCGGTAGATGAAGTCCATGTGCCAGGAGGCCCGCCGGAACTCCCCGTCGGTCGCGCTCTGCAGGCCGATCTCCTCCTGCCTGCGCACCACCTCTCGGACGGCCTCGTCCTCCGCCTCGCGCAGGTCGTCACCCGTGAGGCTCTCGCGGGCGCGGAGCAGGGACTGCGGGCGCAAGAGGCTGCCGACGTGGTCGGCACGGAAAGGCGGTGAGGTACGCATTGCGGATCAACTCCCGTAGAGCTTTCTGAGGGGGGATTTGAGCAACTTGCCCGCCGCATTCTTGGGCAGTTCGGGGACGAATTGCAGATATTTCGGGATTTTGAAGCGGGCCAATCGGCCGTCCAGGTGCTTCAGCACCTCCTCGGCCTCGGCTGTCGCACCTGGCCGCAACACGACCAGGGCCTTGCCCACTTCGCCCCACCGGTCGTCGGCGACGCCGATCACCGCGCACTCGGCGACCGCGGGGTGGCTGTAAAGGGCGTTCTCCACCTCGGCGGGGTAGATGTTCTCGCCGCCGGAGATGATCACGTCGTTGAGCCGGTCGGAGATGCGCACGTAGCCGTCCTCGTCGGCGACGCCGACGTCGCCGGAGCGGAACCAGCCGTCCGCCGAGAGCACCTTCGCGCTCTCCTCCGGGCGCCGCCAGTAGCCCGGCATGACGTTGGGTCCCTGGACGTAGACCTCGCCGGGCTCGCCGGGTGCCGCGTCGACGCCCTCGGGCGTGACCAGGCGCACGTCGGAGAAGAAGCACGGCACGCCGGCCGTGCCGGCCTTGTCGACGGAGTGCTCGGCCCCGAGGAAGAGCGCGCCCGGCGCGGTCTCGGTCATGCCGTAGCCCTGCAGGAACGTCAGCCCGCGCTCCTGGTAGGTCCGGATCAGCGGCAGCGGCACCGGCGCGCCGCCGCACAGCAGGTGGCGCAGGCTCGACAGGTCGGCCTTGGCCCAGCGCGGCGACTGGGCGAGGAAGCTGAACATCGACGGCACCCCGAACATCACCGTCACCCGTTCGGCCTCGATCAGGTCGAACGTGCGCTCCACGTCGAAGGACGGCTCCAGGACGGCCCGGCCGCCCTTGAGCACGGTGGGGATCAACGTCTGCGCCAGCGCCGCGATGTGGAACAGCGGGGCGCTGATCAGCGTCACCTCGTCGTGCGCGAGCGGCACGTCCACCAGCAGGTTGACGGTGTTCCAGATGAGGTTGGCGTGCGTGAGCATGGCGCCCTTGGGCCGTCCGGTGGTGCCGGAGGTGTACATGATCAGGCACACGTCGTCCTGGCCGACCGGCTCGTCGATCGCATCGGGCGACCCCGACGCCAGCAGGTCCTCGTACTCGGCGGCCCCGATGTGCCGGCCCGGGAGTCCTTCGCCGTCCCGGCCCTCGCCGAGCACCAGGACCGAGGCGTCCGCGTCCTCGAGGATGAACCGCAGCTCGGGCGTGGTCAGCCGGGTGTTGAGCGGCACGAACACCGCGCCCCGCAGCCCCGCCGCGAAGAACGTCTCAACCAGGGCGGGATGGTTCGGCCCGAGGTAGGCCACCCGGTCGCCGCGTCCCACGCCCAGCGCGGAGGCCAGCCGATAGGTCCGTTCGCGCAGCTCACGGTAGGTGTGGTCGCGCCCGCGGCAGGTCAGCGCCACCCGGTCGGGCGTCATGCGGGCCCTGCGTGCCGGCCATGATCCAAGCCCTTGGTTCCGCATCAGTGCTCCTCCAGGCTCAAGTTAGGCCACTAGGCGATCGCTGTCACCGTTCTGCAGAACTTTCGTCGGGGACCGTGTCGAGGAGCCGCGCGGCGATCATCGAGGCCTCCGGCCTGAACCGCTCGTGCAACGTGTGGCAGACCCGCTGGGCCTTCTCCGCGGGCCAGTCGTGCGGCAGGTACCGCAGCGGGAGCCGCGGGTCGGTCCTGATGATCTGCAGCCAGCCGGTGAGCAACGTCAGCGAGCGGGCCAGGTCGTCGGGCGCGTCGGGCGCGGGATCGGCCCCGTCCCAGCGGCGCAGGAACTCCCGGTAGCGTTCGCCCAGCCCGGCCAGGTCGTACGCGTCCCGTACCAGCGCCTGCATGTCGGTGGGCCGCCGCGGCTCGGCGGCGAACACCTTCACCTCCACCCCGGGCACCTCGGGGGCCTCCACCTCGCCGGGAGCGATCCACAACCCGTTCTGCAGCGGCCCGAAGCCGGCCCAGATGAGCCGCGAGCGCAGCTCGTGCCGCTGCCGCTGCCACGACGCGGGCAGCGAGAAGCCGATCAGCGTCCACCGGTCCGCGTCGGCGTCGTTGACGACGCCGCTGTGCCAGATGCGCCGCTCGCCGTCCTTGAGCACCTCGGTGCTGGTGGGGGTGAGGCCGAAGTACATGCGCCGCCCCGCGCGTTGCCGCCGCAGCAGCCCGCGGCGGACCATCCGGGTCAGCGTCGAGCGCGTCGCCTCCTCGGAGATGCCGACTTTGGCGAACGCCTCGATGAAGCTGCCCGAGGACACGCAGATCCCGCGACCGTATACGTGATCTCCGAGAAAGGTCAGAATCACCGACTGAGGCCGCACCGCCACCCCCACGGATGTTGGGCATTGTATTGACAGCCGTAATGTACCTGCCTACATTCAGGGCGACATCCGGCCCAGGAGGTCCTGATGCGCAGGCTTCTACCGTCTCTGGTCTGTCTCATGCTGGCCGTGGCCGCCTGTGGCGGGAATCCCGGCGGGTCAGGTGGTGACGGCCCGATCAAGGTGGGCCTCATCATCTCCCTGACCGGCAACTACACGCCGCTCGGCAGCGAGGACAAGAAGGCCGTGGAGCTGGCGGTCGAGCAGGTCAACGCCCAGGGCGGCTTACTGGGCCGCAAGGTCGAGCTGGTCACCCGGGACGACAAGACCGCCCCCGACCAGGGCATCGTGGCCTACAACCAGATCAAGGGCGAGATCGACGCGCTGATCGGGCCGGTGTTCTCCAACTCGGCGCTCGCGGTGGAGCCGCTCGCGCAGCGTGACAAGATGCCGTACCTGTCGCTGGCGCCCGCGCAGGAACAGGTCGAGCCGATCAAGTCGTACATCTTCGTCACGCCCGCCCTGTCCAGCATGTACGCCGAACGCTACCTGCAGTACATCCAGGCCCAGGGCATCAAGACGATCGCGGTGGCCTGGGACTCCAAGAGCGCGTACTCGGTCTCCGGCCACAAGTCCATGGTGGCGCTCGCGCCGAAGTACAACGTGACGATCGCCGTGGACGAGCCGTACGAGACCACGAACTCCGACTTCAGCGCGATGTTCCAGCACGTGCGCGACTCGGCCGCCGAGGCGCTGGTGTTCTGGGGCTCGGGCGCGCCCGGTGTGACGGCCGCCAAGCAGTATGTCGCCTCGGGGCTCAAGACGCCGCTGTTCCTGACCGCGTCACAGGCCAGCAAGTTGTGGCTGGAGCCCATGGGCAGCGCCGCCGAGGGCATGACCGTGCAGAGCGCCATCGGCGTCGTCGGCGAATACCTGCCCGCCGGCAAGCAGAAGCAGGTCATCGAGCAGATGGCCACGCCGTACCAGCAGAAGCACGGCTACCCGCCGCCGCAGTTCGCGCAGGACGGCTACAGCGCGAGCCTGCTGCTGTTCGAGGCGATCAGGAAGGCGAACAGCACCGACAAGACCAAGATCCAGCAAGCGCTCGAATCCATGGACCTGATCACCCCGAACGGCCGCTTCCGCTACTCCCCCACCGACCATTCCGGGCTCTCCCCCGAGTTCATCTCGGTCAACACGGTGAAGAACGGCAAGTTCGTGCCGACCGAGTGGGCGATGGAGCAGCTCACCAAGACCGTCACCGCGTCGGGGTAGCGCGTGCTCGCGATCACCGGGGTCTCCCGCTCCTTCGGGGGCGTCTACGCCGTCCGCGACGTGTCGTTGACCGTCGCGGACGGTGAGGTCTGCGGCATCATCGGCCCGAACGGGGCCGGCAAGTCCACGTTGTTCAACCTGATCACCGGGCATCTGGCGGCCGACCGCGGCGAGATCTCCTTCCTTGGACACCGGGTGGACCGGCTGCCGCCGCACCGGCGGGCCAGGCTCGGCATGTCGATCGTCTTCCAGGCGGCCCGGGTGTTCCGCGGCATGACGGTCAGGGAGAACGTCATGGTGGGCCTGCACGGGCGCACCGGCGCGGGCTTCGTGTCGGCCGCGCTGCGGCTGCCCCGGCACCGGCGTGACGAGCGGCTCATCGCGGCCGAGGCCTCGTCGGCTCTCGAACGCGTAGGGCTGGCCGACTGGGCGTCCCGGCCCGCCGACCGGCTGCCCATCGGCCAGCAACGGGCGCTCCAGCTCGCCCGCGCCCTGTGCGCCCGGCCCCGGCTCCTGCTGCTCGACGAGCCCGCCTCCGGGCTGCGCGGCGAGGAGCGCGAGCGGCTCGCCGTGCTGGTGGAGGAGCTGCGGGCAGGCGGGCTGACCATCCTGCTCATCGAGCACGACGTCGCCTTCGTGACCCGGCTCGCCGACCGGCTCGTGGTCCTCGACCTCGGCCAGGTCATCGCCGACGGCCCGCCCGCCGAGGTGCGGGCCGACCCGCTCGTGCTCGCGGCCTACCTCGGACATGCCTCATGATCGACGTCAGGGACCTGGTCGTCTCGTACGGCACCGCGACCGCTCTGGAGCACGTCACGCTGAACGTCGGCAAGGGCGAGATGGTGGCCCTGCTCGGGCCGAACGGCGCCGGCAAGTCGACGCTGGCCAACACGCTCGCGGGGTTGCTCAAACCCGTGTCCGGAACGGTGGAGATCGGCGGCCGCCTGGCGTTGATCCCGGAAGGCCGCCAGCTTTTTCCGGATTTGTCGGTCGCGGACAACCTGGCGCTGGGCGGCTGGCGCTCCGGCGAGCGCGATCCGTCCTTCGTCTACGACCTGCTGCCCCGGCTCACTTCGCTGGCGAGGCGGCAGGCGGGGGTGCTGTCGGGCGGCGAACAGCAGATGGTGGCGTTCGGCCGGGCCATGATGTCGCGCCCGTCCGTGCTCGTGGTGGACGAGCTGTCCCTGGGCCTGGCCCCGAACGTCACCGCCGACCTGGCCGACCACCTGGCCGAGCTGAACCGGTCGCAGGGCCTGACCGTGTTGCTCATCGAGCAGAACGCCCGTCTCGCCTTCGACCTGTGCCAGCGGGCTTACGTGCTGGAGGCGGGTCGCGTGGGGGCCGAGGGCGCATGCGCGGACCTGGCCGAGGACCCTCGCGTCGCCGGCGCGTACCTGGGCGGGGCGATCACATGAGCGCGTTCCTGACGTATCTGCTGAACGGGCTCGCGGTCGGCTGCGCGATCGCGCTCATCGCCAGCGGCCTGGTCGTCATCCACCGGGTCACCGGCGTGGTGAACTTCGCGCAAGGGACGTTCGCCGTGGTCGCCGGATTGTGCACGTCGTCGTTGCTCGGGCTCGGCTTCCCGCACGGGGCGAGCGAAGTGACGGCCGTGCTGGCGGCGGCGGTCGCGGGCCTGCTGACCGGCCTGGCGGCGATCGGCAAGCCGGGGGTGACCCCGCTGTCGTCGCTGATCGTCACCCTGGGCGTCGGCGTCCTCGCCTACGCGGTCGAGATCGTGTTGTGGGGCGACCAGCCGCGCTCGGCGCCCGGGCTGGCCGGATCCGTGACCGTGGCCGGCGCGCGGATCCAGACTCAGTACCTGCTGGTGATCGCGGTGACCGCACTGACCTTCGTCGCGCTGGCGATCTTCTTCGGTCGTACCTACCTGGGCAAGGCGCTGACCGCGTGCGCGTCGAACCCCTATGCCGCCCGCGTCGTCGGGATGGACACCCGCCGGATGGGTCTGATCGCCTTCGCGCTGGGCGGGCTGCTCGGCGGCATCGCCGGAGTCCTGGTGACGCCGTTGCGGCCGATCTCGTTCGACACCGACGTCACACTCATCGTGAACGGCTTCGCCGCCGCCGTCTTCGGCGCGCTGACCCGGCCCGTGATCACGTTGCTCGGGGCACTCCTGCTGGGCGTGGCCGAGACCATGGCCGCCGGGTACGGCTACGGCTCGCACCAGCTGGAGGTGGCGCTCGGCCTCATGCTCGTCGTCATGATCGTGCAGGCGAGCCGCCGCTCGGCGATCTCCCAGGAGTCCACATGATCCGGCTCGTGGCGGGTGTGCTGGTCGCCGCCGTCACCCTCGTGCTCCCGGCGATGCTGGACGACAGCGCGCTGGCCGTGTACATCCTGCTCGGCCTGGCCGCCATGGTCACGGTCGGAGTGTCGCTGCTCATGGGGTACGCCGGGCAGGTGTCGCTGGGCCAGGGCGCCTTCTACGCCATCGGCGCCTACACCGCCGCGCTGCTCGCCCTGGGCGGCGTGCCACCGCTGGCCGGGCTGATCGCCGCGCCCTTGGCCGCCGCGCTGTTCTCACTCGTCATCGGCATGCCGTTGCTGCGGCTGCGGGGACACCACCTGGCCTTCGCGACCCTGGCCATGCAGCTCATCCTCCTCTCCCTGGCCGGGCAGTTGGAGATCACCGGCGGCGACATCGGCCTGCAGGCCATCCCGCAGTTCTCCGTCGGGGCGTTCGAGGCGGGCAGTGCGGCCGCGTACGCGTACATGGCCTGGGGCGGGTTGGCGCTGGTGATGCTGGTGACGCACAACGTCGTCACCTCGCGACCGGGCCGCGCCCTGCGCGCGCTGGCCACCAGCGAGACCGCCGCCGCGTCGTCCGGCGTCCCGGTGGGACGCTACAAGCTGGTCGTCTTCGCCCTGTCGGCCGCCTTCGCCGGCCTCGCCGGCGGCATCTACTGCTTCTACACCGGCTACGTGGCGCCGGGCTCGTTCCCCGTGCTGATCTCGATCCAGTACATCGTCATGGCCGTGGTCGGCGGGCTCGGCACGATCTGGGGAGCCGTGGTCGGTGCGGGCGCGATAACGCTGCTGGTGCAGGGGCTCGACCAACTGGCCGGCCTGCCGGGCATGCCGTCGTACGCGCCGAGCGTCCTGTCGTACGCGGTGTACGCGCTCGTCCTGATCGTCGTCGTCCTGTTCATGCCACACGGCCTGGTCCCCGCCATCACGAACCGCCTCTCCAGAAAGCGGAGTGAGGCACCCGTGGAAACCCGCTCCTAGATCGACGTTCGATGATCTTGATCGCGACGGTCAGGCCTTACCGAGGTCGGTACAGTATGCGATCGTCGCATCATCCGCCGCCACCGCGTGACGCGCCTCCGCCTGCCGGACCCGATGGATGATTTCGGCGGGTCCGCTCGAAGCCAGGACGGTCATGACCCCTGGCCAGTCGGTGAGCCCGAACCGGTCCACGATGCGGCCGGCTCCATTGCTGAGCAGGACGGCACCGGTCAGCTCGGAGATCGGACAGCTTCCGGTGATCGCCTCGTCTGCCGCCCGCGCGTCATCCTTGGCCACCCAGAAGCCGCCCGGCTGGTTCCGGTTGGCACGCAGGTCTCCGAGGAGGCGGTGGTACTCGTCGCTCCCCTCGGCGGCGGCCTCGATCGCGGGCTGGTACGACTGGCTGATGATCACCTCCCGGGGATCGGAGACGACGAGCGGCGCACCGTCTGCTCTGTCGAGCACGAGGACCGAGTCGCCGAGCACCAGGTGCTCGATGAGGCCGTCGGACAGGCGCAGCATGGCGACGGTCGCCGACGGACTGATGGGGTCGGCGACGTCGCAGGTGTCCCGGTGATCGTCCGTCACCTGCTCGATGGCCTCGGCGAGCAGCGCCGAAAGGCTGCGGTCCCGTACGAGCGACAAGAGGCTGAGGAGGCTGCCGCCCAGGCGGCCGGCGTACCAGGCCACGCCGTGCCGGCAGATCGATTCAGTGCCGGGGATGCCGGCGCCGTCGACCAGCACCGCCGCCGTCGGCACGGCGCCGGTGAAGTCCTCGTTCGCGCGGCCGGCCCACGCCGCCGCGCTCGCCATCGTCACCCGCACGTGCTGCCGCCGCCCTCCCACCGATAAAGGCGTCGATCATAACAACCACCGACGCTGGCTCCGCCTGGGTGATGCCGACGCGGGCGAAACCCCTGAATGTACGGCCCGCCGGACAAACTTGCCCGTCTGGGGCGATCCGCCTGGAGGGCTAGGATTCCGCGCATGCAGCGTCCCCCCGCCCACAAGCTGGCTGTCGGTCTGCTCGCCATCCTCTGGCTCGGTCTCATCGGCGGCATCGTGCTCGTCTGGCGGAACGACGCCGCCCCCTTCGAGATTTTCGCGGGGGTGTTCTGGAGCTCGGTCTGGTATTTCTGGCTTGCCCGGGTCTGGCTGGGCGGGCCGATGGCGATCGGGCTGATGCGCAAGGCGCTCCTCGCGATCTGCCCCATCATGATCGGCGGCTCCGCCGTAGCCATCGGGATCACCGGTGGCAAGGTGTACCCGTCGCAGCTGATCGGGATTGCGGCCGCGCTGTGCGGAATCGCCGGCGGGGTGCTGCTCGGCCGCGAGGATGTCAGGCGGTGGAGCCAGTCCACCGTCCAGGCGACGGTGCTCCGCCAGCCGCCCGACGGAACCGCCTTCGACCTGCGGGCCGCCGCGCTCAGGCAGAACAAAGGCATGTTCGGCTGCCTGATGATCGTCATCGCCGCGGTCGTACTGATCGTGGTCGGCGTCATCGGCGAGATGCTGCCCGAGGACCGGGGGGTGAACGCCCCGGACTACATCGCCTTCATGGTCGGCGTGGTGCTGGTGGTGGCCATCGGCGTCGCCGGATATATCCGGATAAACCTGCAGGCCAAGGCCATGGGCGTACTGGCGGTCACCGAGCGGGGCATCAACGACCACCCTTGGTCCAGGCTCCGCTCGGTGGCCCTGTCATACGCGGGCGAAGCGGCGATCGTGGACGGGGTCCGCAGGTACCCGGGCGCGCGCCTCGACCTATCCCTCTACGACGAGCCGGACGAGCTCCACCTCGCCCTGCCCAACGACGCCAACCTGCACGGCTCGATCGCGGCGGCCCTGGCAACGCACTGCCCCGACGGCGTGTTCCTCGGCTGGGTCCAGCGGACCAACGAAACGCGTCCAGTCCGGTGAGCGCCTTACCCAGGGCCGGCATCGGCGCCGGCCGCGCCCGTCGCGCAACCAGAAATCGGTCAACCGCGCCCACCGGGATCGTCCAGACGATCCCCTACCTCCAAGCCGTCGAAGACAGCCGCCACTCAGAATGGAAAACGCTCAATATCCGGATTGTCCGCGAGGAACGGCACGGCTGACTCTGACGCCAGACATGCCGTTCCGTCCAAGCCGACGACAGCGCACCTCCGGAGAGGAGGAGGCGGGATTTACCAGTGGCCGCCCTTGTGGAGCTGGCCGCGGACCGCACCGTCAGGGAACTGCGCGGTGTGCAGGTTGGCGTACCAGTTCTTCGGGTTGTTCTTGATGCCCTTCAACAGGTTGGCGTCCTTGACGCGGACCCAGCCGAAGCTCGTGTTGCCGCGGGTCGTGCCGTTGGACAGCAGGTCGATGACGACCGGGCCGTTCTTGCCTGCCTTGCCCCGGTGGATGTGGAAGGCGGTGGGCTTGGCGACCTTCTTCCACTGGACGAAGTAGAAGAAACGATCGCCGTGGATGCGGAACTTCGCCACCGCCAGACCGTTGGAGTCGTTGACCTTCTTGCCGGCTTCCCGCACCTCGTTCTTCCCGAGGAGCACGCTGGCGAAGTAGTACTTCTTGGCCGCGCCGGCCACCTCAGCGCCGGCCACCGCGGTGCTCATCCCGGCTGGCAGCGAGGCGGCGGCCGCGGGGGCGGCTGCCACCGCGGCCAGCGCCGCGGTTGCCACGCCCGCGAGTGCACCGCCGATCACGCGCCGCCAGGAGATACGCCCGCCGCCGTTCTGCTCAAAAATGTTCACCGTGACCCCTATCTTGAGATTTCCTTACGGTTCGTGTCGAACGCTGGAGACGCTATAGGGGCCGGCATCCGGCGATCTGTGTAGAAGTACGCACACGCCCCACACGTGATCAGCGTCACATCGCTCGACATACGCGCCATTTCCGCGCATTTCGATAGCTCGCCGGTGCGACGGTCAGGCCGCTGCACAGCAGCCGGCGACGACGCATGCATCGGCGTTCATGCCGACAGGCTGCCCGGCCCTACTGACCACCTGACAGCCCGATCACCGCTCATTCGGCCGCCACCCCTCGCCCGCGCTCCAACACGGCGGCTCGGCGAGGCGAGGCCGCGGGGCGATCTGGCGCGTGATGGAAGTCCTCGGCCGGCACGGGATCCAGGCCAGCGTGCTGCTCAACGCCGACGTGTGCACGCACTACCCCCAGATCATCGAGGAGACCATCGAGATGGCCACCGGGCAGCGACCGCGCGGCTGGCTCGGCCCCGCGGTTACCGAGACGTTCCAGACGCCGTCCCTGCTGGCCGAGCTCGGCCTGAGCTATGTGCTGGACTGGACCAACGACGACCAGCCGTACCGAGTCCGCTGACAGCGGGCGGGTCATGGCGCTGGCGCTACACCCGTTGTCATCGGGCAGGCGTTCCGGGCCAAATACCTCGGCCAGCCGCTCGAGTACATCGCCGGCCACCCCGGCGTGTGGCTGACGACGAGCGACGAGTTCGCCGAACACTGCGCTCTAGGGCGACAGCCCGATCCGGTGGAGCGCCAGGACCCCGCGTCGGATATCTGATCGCCGAGCCTGAGCGCCAGAGATACGGCCACGGCGAGCTGGACACCGAACGCCTCGGCGGCGAGCAAGGCGGTCAGTCGGTGGTTGATCGCCGGTTCGCCGCTCTGGCCGCGATCATCGGGTCCGGATCATGCCGGCTTGTCTATCTCGTTCCTGCGCTTGTGATCACGCGGCCGTACCACGGCGACCGGGCAGGTCAGGTGGTGCAGCACCGCGTGGCTGACCGAGCCGAGCACCGCCGAGGCGAAGCCGCCCAGCCCGCGTGAACCCACGACCACCAGGTCGGCCGTACCGCCCGCCTCGATCAGGACGTTGACCGGGTGGCCGATCACGGTCTGATCGGTGATCACGACATCCGGGTTCGCGTCGCGCCAGCGGGCCACCCGCTCCTGCGCCGTCTCGGTCTCCTGCTCGTACGCGTCCTCCAGCAGATTGCTGTACGCGGCCGCATACGTCGAGACCACCGGAACCTGCCAGGCGTAGACGACATGCAACTGGACCTCGCGGGCACGGGCCTGGGTCACGGCGTACCGCATCGCAGCCTCGGAGTGCTCGGAGCCGTCGTATCCGACGACCACCCGCCCGTGCACCACCACCGAAGTCTTGCGTACGATCACCACCGGACCGGCGGCATGCCCGGCGACGCCCATGCCGACCGAGCCCAGCACCATACCGGCGAACCCTCCCAACCCCCGGCTGCCGAGCACCACGCTGTCGGCCGCGCCGGATTCGCCGATCAGGGTGTCGACCACGTTGCCGGACAGCAACTGCGTGGTCACCTCCACGCGGCGCGTCAGGTCCCGAGCCCGGTCGGCCGCCGCGGCCAGCGTTCCCGCACAGTACTTTGTCGTGTCCACGTGGTGGGGCCATGGTTCGCACACGTGTACGATCCGCATGCTCAGCCGCCGCCGCTGGGCGTCGGCGGCGGCCCACTCCACAGCCGCCGTCGCCGGTGCGGACCCATCCACGCCGATCACAATGTGTCCGGCCATCACGCATCTCCCCCCGGCTCTCACCTCCAGCCTCGCCCGACCCGGCTTACCGAGTGCCCAGTCACGAGCCCACGAAGCAGGGACGCTGGTCCTGAGCACAGCCTCGCCCGCGAGCCGGCAGCGAACGCCGCGTGCCGGTAGGCCACCGTCGTAGTAGGCGTCTGCCGTGGACGGACGGTTGCCGCATCACGCGGGTGCGTACACCCTGTGGACGAACTCGGCGAGCTTGTTGTCGGGCAGCTCCTTGGCCAGGTCAGACTCACTGATCATGCCCACGATCCGGTGGTTGTCGATCACCGGCAGGCGCTTGATCTGGTTCTGCTCCAGCTTCTCCAGCGCCTCTTCAACGCTGCTGCGGGCCTCCACCCACACCAGCCCCCTGGCGAGCTCGCCCGCCGTGACCTCGTCGATGTCCTTGCCCTCGGCACAACACCTGATCACGATGTCCCGGTCGGTGATGATGCCCTTCAGCCGGTCGTCGTTCCCGCAGATCGGCAGTGAGCCGACCCCCAGGTCACGCATGATCTCCGACGCCCTGCGCAGGGACTCGTGCTCACCGATGCACTGCGCTCCCTGATGCATCACGTCCCGGACGGTCTTGCCGATTCCCTCGCCCATGGCCTGCCTCCTGAACTGGATAGATGTCGTTGTCGCCGTCTTCGTCCCCCTACCCAGCAGGTGACAGGTCAGCGACCGGGGGCCGACCAGCCGGCCTGCTCCGGAGCAGGCCCGGCAAGGCCTGCGCCTGCAGATCCTCTTGCTGGGTCCACCGGAGCTTCCACGGCGGAGGCTTCGTCCTCGGCAGCCTGGACACCCATGACGGCCTCTGCCGGAGTCTGGCCAACGGCGCCGAAGCCGCCGTCGTTTCCGTTCCCGTAACCGTCATCCACTACCAGGGAATGACCCATGAATTCGTACGGCACCCCTTCGACGACAGCAAGAAAGCCCGTCTCCAGGCTGCGACAGCGCTCAAGAAAGCATTCTCCCGGTAGGTCCTGCCGGGAGAATGCGCAGGATTCGCACCCGCCGCACCGACCGGGCGCCAAGAAAGAGAACCGGCAGCTTGACCATCGTTCATGGGTGTAGTGAGCCAGGGCAAAGAACGATGGCGGACCTGGGCTGCCGGCCCCTCCCTCCCTCCTGAGTCCAAGCTTGGCTCATAAACCCCCGACCAGGAAGGGCGCACTGTTCCTAGGAAAAACCTTCCCCCGGAAAAGTCCGACACTACCCACGATCTCCTCATATGAGAGTGATGATATCCAGCGAATGGGAGCTCCCGACCCTTCTCTGTGCTGCCGAGTGCCCAATAGTCGGCCACAATCGTCAACTATGAATTCCACGCCGGCAAACTCCCGGGGGGCTCTGGCCGACTTTCTCACCGCCCGACGAGCACTTGTCAGCGCGGTCGATTGCGACCTGCCGGCAAGCAACTGCATGCGTCGCGTACCAGGCCTACGCCGAGAAGAAGTGGCCTACCTGGCAGGAATCAGCGCGGACTACTACAGGCGCCTCGAACAAGGTCGCGTACGCACCGCGTCACCGGCGGTGCTGCAGGCCATCGGCCGGGCACTACGACTCAACGACGACCAGCAACTCCACCTCCTCCAACTGGCGCAGCACGACGCCGTCGAGCGCTGCGCCGAGGACGACAGCTGCGTCACCCCCCAGGTCCACCGCCTCCTGCGCAACCTCATCGACACCCCTGCCCTGGTCTTCAACCGCTACCTGGACATCCTGGCCTGGAACAGGCTGGGCTCAGCGCTCTTGGGTGATCTTGGCGCCATCGAGCCTCAGCACCGCAACTACGCACGCATGACCTTCCTCCATCCGCACACTCGTGGCATGGCCGTGGACTGGGAGAGCCGGGCCCAGGAAGTGGTGTCCAGCCTGCGCCTGGCCGCCGGCGCGGACCCCGATCAACCCAGACTCCGAGAACTCGTCACCGAGCTGTCAGAACGAGACCCGAACTTCCGCACGTGGTGGGAGCAGCACCTGATCACCATGCGCCCCTTCGGCCGGTGCCGGCTCAACCACCCTGTCGTCGGCCGGTTCGAGGTCGACTGGCATGCCCTCAGCAGCCTCGACAACACCGAACAGGCGATCGTGCTGATGAGCGCTCCCCCAGGCGGCCCTGACCACGCGGCGATCCGAGCGCTCGACGCCTGGGCGAAGAAGCAGCGCCTCACCGCCGGCGGCGGCAAAACCCTTATTGCCTACTAATTTTATAGGTTTTCTGCTACGGTAAAGACCGTGACGACCATGGTTCTCACCATCCGAGGTCACGTGGACTACTGCCGCGTGGCCAGCGCGCTGTGTCCCTCCTTCCGACCGCAGGCCACCCCTCTACTGGAAGGACCAAACCCATGTCATCCCTGTCCATCGCCCCCGTCGCCGGCCGCATAGGCGCCCAGATCACCGGCGTACGGCTCGGCGGCGACCTGCCCGCCGACGTCGTCGCGGAGATCCGCCAGGCCTTGCTGCGCCACAAAGTGATCTTCTTCCGCGGCCAGGAGCACCTCGACGAGCAGAGCCAGGTGGCCTTCGCCACACTGCTCGGCGAGCCCACCACGGCGCACCCGACCGTGCCCGGCCTGGACGGCAACACCCACGTCCTGGACCTGGACTACCGCAACGGCCAGAAGGTCGACCGCTGGCACACCGACGTCACGTTCGTGGACCGGCCGCCGCTGGCCTCCGTCCTGCGGGCCGTCACCGTCCCGGACGCGGGCGGCGACACGCTGTGGACCAACACCGTCACCGCGTACGAGCACCTGCCCGCCGAGCTGCGCGATCTGCTCGACCGGTTGCGTGCCGTGCACACCAACGCCTACGACTACGCCCGCCTGGCCGGTGCCGACGACCAGGCCCGCAAGTACGCCGAGGTGTTCGCCTCGACCGTGTTCGAGACCGAGCACCCGGTGGTACGCGTGCACCCCGAGACCGGCGAGCGCTCGATCCTGCTCGGCGACTTCGCCAAGCGCCTGGTGGGCCTGTCCTCGTCCACGTCGGCCGGGCTGCTCCGGCTGATCCAGGAGCACGTCACCGAGGTCGAGAACACCGTCCGCTGGCGCTGGGCGCCCGGCGACGTGGCGGTCTGGGACAACCGGGCCACCCAGCACCGGGTGGTGCACGACTTCGGTGACCAGCCCCGCCGCCTGCACCGGGTCACCATCGCCGGCGACGTGCCGGTCGGGGTGGACGGACGGCCCAGCGTGGCGCTGGCGGGCGACGCCGCCGCGTACTCGCCGATCGCCGCCTGACCGTCCCCCGGTCCCGGCCCCAACGGCGTGGCCGGGACCGGGGCGGCTGCTCACCGCCGTCGATCGCCCGGATGGAGGGGCGGCCGATGTGGGCGGAGACCAGCCGCCCCACTTGGAGATCGCACGTCTGCCGCGCGACCTGGAGCAGGCCCGTGTGGGCCGCCCTCACCACCGGCGAAGCGGATCGGCCGGTCCCAGCCCGCGGCGTCGGCGCCCCCATCAAACAGGACCCGGTGGCCCTCCACGTCTCCGTGCTGCGCGCGTTGGGCTGCCGATACCGGTTCTCATGGAGTTCTTAAGCGGGCTTTATAGCACTTTTACTTGAGCTTTATACATTGGAGACATGGAGCGCGTGCCGCAGGAGGCAGGTGCGGCCGAGGCTGTGGGAGCCGTGGCCGGGAGGGCTCGGCGGTTTGTGGTCGGGGGCGGCGTACTTGTCGTCGTGGCGCTGCTGGCGTACTGGCTCGGAAGCAGCGGTGGGAACGGCGAAGGGGCCGCGCCCAGGCCGAGCCCGACACCGACGCCCAGTGCGACGCTCACGGTGGCCGAGGTCTTCAAGAGGGTCGGACCGTCGGTGGCGGTCATCCAGGCCGGGAAGTCGCTCGGCACCGGGGTGATCGCGGCCGAGGACGGGACGATTCTGACGGCGCACCACGTCGTCAAAGGCGCTGAGGACGTCACCGTGACGTTCGCTGACGGCACCAAGGCGAAGGCCGTTGTCTCGTCGTCGAATCCCAAACTCGACGTCGCGACGCTCAAGCCAGCGGAGCTGCCGGAGATCGTCGTCCCGGCGACGCTCGGCGGCGCCGTGGCCGTGGGCGCGCCCGTCGTGGCGATCGGCAATCCGCTGGGCCTGACCTACAGCGTCTCCACCGGCGTCGTGTCGGGCCTGAACCGGACCGCCGAAGACGGCGGCCTGAGCGGGCTCATCCAGTTCGACGCCTCCGTCAACCCGGGCAGCTCCGGCGGTCCCCTCCTGAACGCTCGCGGCCTGGTCATCGGGATCGTCGTCTCGATCGCCGACCCGGGAGGCGACGAGGCGTTCGCCGGCATCGCGTTCGCGGTGCCGATCGGCGCGGCCCTGGGTGGTGGCGAAGGCGACGGCCCGCCGGGCGACGGACCTGAGATCTGACCGGATGCGTCACGAGAGGCAGACGATGACCTCGACCAAGTCCCCCGAGTCGGCCCATCCGCTCGAACATGTGCTGTTCGAGGTCAAACGCACGATCGTCGGGCAGGACGTCCTGCTGGAGCGCATGGCCGTCGCGCTGATCGCCGACGGCCACCTGCTCGTCGAGGGCGTGCCGGGCCTGGCCAAGACGCTCGCGGTGAGGTCGCTGGCCGCCGCGATCGCCGGGAGTTTCCAGCGCGTCCAGTTCACCCCCGACCTGGTGCCCGCCGACCTCGTGGGCACGCGGGTCTACCACCAGCACTCCGGGGAGTTCCGAACGGAGCTCGGCCCGGTGTTCGCGAACCTGCTGCTGGCCGACGAGATCAACCGCGCCCCTGCCAAGGTGCAGAGCGCCCTGCTGGAAGTGATGCAGGAACATCAGGTGACGATCGGCCGTGAGACCTTCCGGGTGCCCGAGCCGTTCCTGGTCATGGCGACGGAGAACCCGATCGAGTCGGAGGGCACCTACCCGCTGCCCGAAGCGCAGGTCGACCGTTTCATGATGAAGGTGGTCGTCGACTATCCGACGCAGGCTGAAGAGCAGGCGATCGTCGAGCGGGCGCTGCGTCCGCCCGAGCCGCCACAGCCGATGGTGACGTCCGAGGACCTGATCGCGATGCGGGCCCGCGCTCAGAAGGTGTACGTCGATCCGGCGATCGTGGACTACGCGGTACGGCTGGTCGCCGTGACCCGCTCCCCCGGGACGGCCGGGCTCGGCGAGCTGGAACGGTACGTCACCTACGGGGCGAGCCCGCGGGCGTCCATCGCGCTCGTCACGGGCGCCAGGGCGCTGGCGTACCTGCGCGGCCGCGACTACGTCCTGCCGCACGACCTGTCCGAGCTCGCGCTCGACGTGTTACGCCACCGCCTTGTGGTGTCCTATGAGGCCCTCGCGGACGACGTCGACGCCGACACGATCATCACCAGGGTGCTCGGAGCTGTCCGGGCGCCCGACGTCGTCCTGCAGAACCGCTGAACCATGGCCACCGCCCCCGAGAGGCTCCTGCTCCGCCTGGAGTGGAAGGTCGTCCGCAGGCTCGACGGCCGGCTCCAGGGCATGCATCGCACCGCGCACCGCGGCTCCGGGATCGACTTCACCGGGTTGCGCGCCTACAGCGACGGCGACGACGCCCGGCACATCGACTGGAACGTGACCGCTCGGCTGGACGAGCCGCACCTGCGAGTGTTCACCGAGGACCGCGAGCTGACGGTGTGGCTCGTGCTCGACCGGTCGGCGTCGATGGCGGCCGGCCGGCCGGGGCGTGGCAAGCACGACGTGCTCGCCGAGCTCGCGCTCGTCCTCGCTCGGCTGTTCGGCCGGGGCGGCAACCGCGTCGGCGCCCTGCTGTTCGACACCGGGATGCTGCGCGTCGTGCCGCCCGGCACCTCCCGGCGGCACGCGCTGCGGATCGGCGCCGAGCTGGAACGCACCGCCGAGGCGCGCGACGGCGCCACCACCGACCTGGCGGAGATGCTCGATGCGGCCGGACGGCTCGCGCGCCGCCGCGCACTCATCGTCGTGCTGTCGGACTTCATCGGCGACGGCGACTGGGAGCGCTCGCTCCAGCGCCTGGTCCGGCGGCACGAGGTAGTCGCCCTGCGGATCGTGGACACCGCCGACGACGTACTGCCCGAAGCCGGGGTGATCGTGGTCGAGGACGCCGAGACCGGCGAGCAGCTCATCGTCGACTCCGCCGACCCGCTGTTGCGGGTCCGTTTTCGAGCCGCCGTCGACGCCCGCGACACCCGGCTCGCGGCGGGTATGCGCCGGGCCGGGGTGCCCGTCCACCGCATCGACACCGACCGCGATCTGGCCCAAGCGCTCGTCGAGGTCGTCGCCCGAACCCGGGACCGGTCATCATGACCGAGCTTGCCGAGGTCATCCATAAAGACAGCACCGAGCTTGCCGAGGTCATCCATAAACACAGCGCCCTGGCCATGAGGGCGACGGAGGAGGCCTCATGACCCTGTCTTCTCCACTGCTGCTGGCCTTGGGACTGCTCGTCACGGCGGCGCTCGCCTGGGCGGCCGTCGTCTCGGCGCGCCGCAGGACGGCCGCGCTCGCCGCGGCCGGCGTCGCTGTGCCGGGCGGCCGCCGGACGTACCTCGGAATCGGCCTGACGATCGCCGGCGTCGGGGTACTCGCGATCGCCACCGCCGGACCAGCGGCCATGGTGCCGGTCCCGCGGACCGCGGGCACCGTCATCCTCGCCATCGACGTCTCCAACAGCATGGGTGCCGACGACGTCGCGCCCACCCGGCTGGCGGCCGCGCAGCGGGCGGCCCGCGCGTTCGTGGCGGCGCAGCCCGACAGCGTCGACATCGGAGTCGTCGCGTTCGAGCGGGGCGCGCTCACCACCGCACGGCCCGACTCCGACCACTCCATCGCGCTCGCGGCCATCGACCGGCTGAAGATCACCGGCGGCACCTCGCTGGGGACGGCCATCATGGCCTCGCTGTCGGCGATCACCGGCAAGCAGGTGGCCGTCGGCCGCGACGGCACCGCGCCCGACATCGGCTACTGGCCGTCGGCGACGATCGTGATGTTCTCCGACGGCCAGAACCAGGGCGGCGCAGACGTCGAACGGGCCGCAACCGTGGCCCAGCGGGCGGGCGTCCATATCCACACCGTCGGGGTCGGCACCACGGCCGGGGCGACGGTGCAGGTCGACGGCTACCATCTGCAGACCTCGCTCGAGGAGGACATCCTCACCGTGATCGCGCAGACCACCGGCGGCGCCTACCACCCCGCCTCCGACGCTGCGCGGCTCGACGGGATCGCCGACACGATCGATCTGCGGCTCACAGTATCCGACGAGCCGCTGCCCCTCGCCGGCGGGCTGATCGGGCTCGCCCTCGCGCTGCTCACCGCAGGAGCGGCGCTCACCGTGCTCCGGTCTGGACGGGTGATCTGAATGATGTTCTCGTGGCCGTGGGCGTTACTGTCCATCCTGATCATCCCGCTGATCTTCGCCATCCGCGAGTGGGCGCGGCGCCGCCGCCGGCGGGCCGCCGTGCGCGTCACCTCGATCGCGCTCGTACGGAGCGCCCTGCCCGGCCGTACCCGCTGGACGCGCAGGATCCCCGCGGCACTGTTCACAGTCGGGCTCGCGCTGCTCGCGGTCGGGGCCGCGCGACCGCAGGCGTCGCTGCCGGTGCCGAGGACGTCGGCGACGATCCTGCTCGCGCTCGACACCTCCGGCTCCATGTGTTCCACGGACGTCGACCCCAACCGCATCACCGCCGCGAAGAAGGCCGCCGCGGAGTTCATCGAGTCGCAGCGGGGCGGGCCGCGCATCGGCCTGGTCACCTTCGCGGGCACCGCGGGTCTGCTCGTCCCTCCCACCGACGACACCAAGTCGCTGATCGAGGCGCTGGACGGCCTCACCGTGTCCCGCGGCACCGCGATCGGGCAGGCCATGCTCACCTCGATCGACGCGATCGCGGAGGCCGACCCGTCGGTCGCGCCCACCGGAGCGAACCCCGGCAACGGCGGGGAAGGCTACGCCGGCGCCGCGATCATCGTGCTCACCGACGGCGCCAACACCCAGGGCGTCGACCCGCAGACCGCCGCCCAGGAAGCAGCCCTGCGCCGCGTCCGCGTCTTCACCATCGGCTTCGGCACCACGAGCCCGGCCCCGATGGTCTGCGACAACTCACAGTTCGACGGCGGCTTCGGTGGCTGGGGCGGGCGCGGCAGATTCGACAGCGGCCGCAACGTCCGCACCATCGACGAGCCCGCACTCAAACGGATAGCCCAAACCACCGGCGGCTCCTACCACCGCGCCGAGAACGCCGGCCA
Source organism: Nonomuraea polychroma (assembly GCF_004011505.1). Taxonomy (NCBI): domain Bacteria; kingdom Bacillati; phylum Actinomycetota; class Actinomycetes; order Streptosporangiales; family Streptosporangiaceae; genus Nonomuraea; species Nonomuraea polychroma. Next base: position 777,028 of record NZ_SAUN01000001.1, on the reverse strand, counting down.
ACTCCAAAGCGCCCTCGACGCCCTTCCCGGCAGCTTCACCGTCATCCACCAACGGGTCGACACCGCCGCCGCCTTCGCCGCCGGCGGCGCCATCCTCATCACCGCGGCCCTGTCCCTCTCCCTCTGGTGGAACCGCCCCCGGACCCCGACCCGCTGACAGCACCTGTAGCCGGACCGCTCCACCGGTCCCCCGCCCGTTCGCGCCGTCCGCGTCCGCTGGTGGGGCCTGGACCACACGACCGGACACGTCGGCATCGGCCTCAGGAGGCCGGCGGGCAAGACGAAACGGATTGGGAGTACGGCCCTTACATGATCGAGATCTCTCGCGAGCGTGCGATCTTCATGAGAACCTTCGGAACGGAGACAACGCGGCAGGTCCGCCCGGTGTCGGTGCTGAAGGACGCCACGGAGACGTACTGGGAACTTCTCCTGGCCCACCGCAAAGCCAAGGGGGCTCAAGGCCCGCCGACACTCCCGAAGGCCTCCACCGATCCGCGCTGCACGACCATTAGCCGCCCCTGAACAGGGCCGCCAGGTCCGAGCACCGGAAGCGGCGCGGCCGCCATACCCTTCTCGCAGTCACTTCTGCAAGAGCTCGCGCACCTTCCCTGCGACCTCAAATGCACTTACCGCACCGGGGTCAAGCCATGCGGCAATCTGCACCAACGTAAATATTATAGAGCCTAATAAGACTAACCCGTGAGCTTCGGCCGGCAACACACTCGTGTAATTCACCAAAATCCAGGCTGCGGGAACAGGCAGCAGAATGGTCAGGCATTTGGACAGCCCTCTCCTGATTGCTCCGACACCGGAAACAGCAAGCACCTCATCCGAATCATTGATGATTTTGTTCCATTCTCCTGCGAGTATGCAAATAGTTGCACGAGCAAAGAAGTCTCGCATGTCGAGCAGATTTTTATCGCCGCCGAGCACAGCCCTTGGCTTGAACTGACGAATCCGGAAGGCGAGTCTGTCACCCAACTGTCGGATCTCTCTATCGATCCGTCTCACCCCTGTCTTTTGAGACTTCACCCAGACCGTTTCAAGAATGTTGGCTGCAGACTCCAACTCATCCACCAAACCTCTCCCGGCCCGACTGGAAATGTATGCGCCTTCCTTTGCTATATCGTCGAGCAACTTCGTCAGATGTATTAATTGATATATCGACAGCGATAATGCCGCCTCGGTAGCGCTATAAGCATGCGATGACTGCCCGGATATTTTGTGACCGATCCAGCCTAGAATGGCCACTACGATCCACACCAGAGAGACGCCATAGAGCACCTCCAACGTACTTCCAATCGCTGCTTCCCAGTACACCGCCTGCAGCTGCTGTGCCCCTGAGCTTGAACCCAAGCTGCTGAAGGCAGCTTTTAGCCGGTTAGCAAGACCGACGACGACGGGACCTGCAACCGCAGGCTGGAGCTGGGCGACGAGTAATAGAGCGAAGAGCCCTGCGCGTATGAGTCTGAGGTAGCGGTCGGACACCAGGCGCTGCACTATGGCCGCAATCGGTATACAGAGACCGCACAGCAGTATAAATGCTGTCGCCGTCCAGATGTTCAGTGCGAAAGCAGCAATGGACGGGATGACTACGAAGACGATTCCAACAGCCATCACCAGGATTGCTTGGATGCCGAATATGGCGTGATTCCGCTCGAAAAACGGATCATCAAGGGGGTGGCGACGCCATTTCGTAGCCAAGAGACACCGAGTGCAATCTTCGATTGCATCGCGAGCCTTAAGTCGATGTCCCGGATCGAGCGCCGAGATAGCCGACAGGCGCTCGGCGTCGCGCTTTACCCGCTCCTCAATTTCCGCATGTTTTCCTGGAGCTAGATTCTCCCATTCAGCCTTTAACCTTCGTGCACCCTTCCTTGCATCAAGGGCTATTTCCTCGACCACTTCCTTCAGCATCAGGCAGGCCACATATAGTGACCAATTTCTGAATGACGACAGCAGGACTTCAATCTTGTTCTTTAACGTCGGGACATTCAGCCTTCTCTGCGTTGGCGACCGGTCGGTGTCGAAATCCATAGTGAGCATTGTGCAGGACAGGAGCCGCCGAGGTGGCGTGTTGCAGCCACTTTTTCCGTTGAAGTGTCTGCATCGGCGCGCCTGTTAACAGAGGGTGCGTGGGGCGCTGGCCGCGACTGACCGGAGAGCAGCGGCGCGGCCGGCGACCGCCCGACGCGCGGCAGGCCGCCGCAGGCGGGCAGCCCTTGATCACGTGTAGATAAGTGGCTTTCTGATCGTGCTGGCCCATTGAGCCTAGACAGGCAAGGTGCAGTGCCGTCTATGCAGTGCCGTCCGACATCACTCTTGTCAGTTTCAACCGTCGATCGTGCTGCTGAGACTGCCCCTTGAACAGCAGGCTGTCGCGGCCCGCGCGTTCCGCGGCGCTGGCACTACGTCGTGCTGGTGCTGAACTTCCTGTTCTTCGGCTTCTTCTTCGTCAACTTCATCGCCGACTTCGTGGGCGACCCGCTCGTGACGTTCTGAGCCGTCAGCCCCGGCGGGTGGACCAGGCTCAGGAGGACGCCGATCTGGGCGGGTGACAGCGGCATGCCGCTGAGCAGCTCTTTCATGGGGATCATGGGTCCAGCCTGATGGAGATCGCGACGCGGGGTCCAACACCGGAAAGGTCGGGATTAACGCGGATCTGTTGTTAATGTTGCCGTGTGGACCTGCATCCCCGGCTGCTCAGGGTGTTCGTTACCGTCGCCGAGGAACTGCACTTCGGCCGCGCCGCCGCCCGCCTGTACATGGCCCAGCAGGCGCTCAGCCGTGACGTGCGGCGGCTGGAGGAGCAGCTCGGGGCGGCGCTGTTCACCAGGTCCACCCGGCGGGTGGAGCTGACCCCGGCGGGAGCGCGGCTGCTGTCCGGAGCCAGGCGGCTGCTCGCGCTGCACGACGAGCTGGTCGCGGAGCTCTCCGGCGCTCGGGGGCCGCTGCTCGTGGACGTCAACATGCAGGGGCACGAGCCGCCGCGGCCGCTGGTCAGGGCCAGGGAGCTGGCGCCGGGAGTGGAGATTCTCGCCCGCTTCCACGGCGGGCTGGCCTCCGGGGTAGCCGCCATGCGGGAGGGGCGTCTCGACGTGTCGTTCGGCCGGTTCGCCGGGCTACCCGCTTACATGCGCAAAGGGCTGGCCCAGGTGCCCGTGCGGCTGGATCCGCTCGCCGTGCTGGTACCCGAGGACCATCCGCTGGCCGCGCTGGAGGAGGTGCCGCTCGGCGTGCTGGCCGACTTCCCGCTGGACGCCATGGCAGGCAACCCCGCCACCACCGAGTGGACCGAGTTGGGTGAGCGCTTGGCAGAGGAGTTCCGGCTCACTTTGGCCACGCCACACGCGCCGCCGGTCGGATCCCACGAGATGGGCCTCTACCTGCAACGGCACCGAGAGCCCGTGCTGGCCACGGCGAAGATCGGCGGGATCCCCGGCGCCGTGGTGCGGCCCCTGGTCGATCCCATGCCGCTCACCCTGGAGAACCTCGTCTTCCCCGAGGGCCTGCGGCATCCGGGTCTGGACGCGCTGCTCCAGGCCGTGACGGAGTTCCAGAGGGTGGGGGGCTGGCTGCGCCGGCCGCCGCACTCCTGGCTGCCCGAGGCCGACGAGGCGGTGCTGAGCGGTCGGGACCCGGTCACGGGGATGGCCGTCTCCGGGGGCCAGCAGAACCGCCATCCACAAGACACACCGAAGATCATCTAACTGGAGTGTCACTCACCTCTGGAGCCGGATCCGTCGCGCAGGTCCTGAGACCTGGAGGCCTAGACAGCTAGCTGTTGATCAATCCGGTCGATCGATCGTGCCAGCAGGTTTGCGTCCACAAGAGTGGTGGGTTGCGTCCGCGGACGTCGTTACGAGTTTGACCTGGCCACAGGCGTGGCGTCGTCTCGGCAAAGCGGCTGAGAGTGGCACGGTGGAGAAATCGGGAAGAGCATTGTCATGACAGACATCCGGAGCGATCGTGCCGCCCTCTTCGCTTGCCTGCAGGATCCTGTCACACAGCCCGGCTTCTGGGCTCGCGTGGCGGACGACGTGGATTGGACTGTGGAAGGCACACACCCGCTCGCCGGGGGATACCGCAGCAAGAACGAGTTCACCGCCGCGACGTTCGCCCGCCTGGCGCGGGTGCTCGATGGCGGAGTAAAGCTCACGGTGGAACACCTGTACGTGGATGGCGACACCACGGTCGCCGAGCTGGTGTCCACGTCGACCACCAAGGAGGGTGCACCGTTCGACAACCGTTACTGCTGGGTGTGTCGCTTCGACGGCGACATGATCGCGGAAGTACGCGCGTATCTGGATTCCGCCATGGTCGGATACGCGGTCCTGCGCAATGAGCTCAGCCGGCAGGCTGGGTAAGGCCCGGATGAATGACTGCGGCGCGCCCGGCGGGGCCACCGCCAGTCCCATGGTGGTCACCGATCACGGTGTAGCGCCGCGCCAACTCCTTCGACGTCATCATGCTGACCCGGTAGACGGTGTCCCTCTGCTGCCTGCACTCCGGCCAGCTCGTCACCGGGCACGTCAGCGCCAGCACGCTGACCATCGATGTGGAGGAAGGCCCGCGCACGGGCACCGCACCACCGACCTTCCGCGCCGCAATCTCAGAGCCCGCAAGGTCGACCATGCTTCCTAGATCGCCCGTGGTCCATGTCCTCGGACAGAAACGTCAGGCATCTCATAGGACTAGACATCTTGCTGATCTCGGGCGCTGTCCTGTCAGGCCACCAGAAAGGCCGCCGAGCGGTGGCGGCCGGCGGCACCACAGCCGCGAGCCGCTACACCTCCGTGAGGACGTAGAGCAGAGCGTTCATGCTGGTTCCGCTGACGATGTCGCGCTTGTCGATCAGGCGGCGGATGTCCGTCAGGGGGACCCACTGGATGCGCTCCGCCTCCCATGCCTCGGTGGGCGGCCCGATGTGCTGGGCGCTGTCGGCGCGGAAGATGTAGTGCTCGGAGTCGGAGATGCCGTTGGTCGGCTGGGTGTAGAGCAGCGGCCGCAAGGGGCCGGGTCGCCAGCCGGTCTCTTCTTCGACCTCGCGGGCGGCGGCCGCGATCGGTTCCTCGCCCTCGTCGATCTTGCCTATAGGGATCTCCCAACCCCAGGTGTCGGTGATGAAGCGGTGACGCCAGATGAGGAGTACGCGGTTCTGGTCGTCGGTGACGACGGCACCCGCTCCCGGCGCGGTACGAATGAGCCGATGATCGAGATGCCTTCCGTCCGGAAGCTCCACGTCGGCCACCCGCACGTCAAGCCAGCGGTCGGTGTAGAGCGGTTCTTCGGAGTGAACCTGCCAGCGCATGCGGCTGCTCCCCTGGGTGGACGCCTGGACCGGCACCACGCTACAAGGGGATGCCCGTCAGCTGCCTCGCTCGAGCGACATACGCCTTGACCGGTTGCGTGTCGTACGCGCTCAGGGCCGTCGTCACCGACTCGATTCGCTCGGCAAGGCGCTCCGGCTCCATGCCTCGGTGCAGTCCCGCTGGTTTGCTCGCTGCCCCGGCTCCGGCGCCTATCACGGTCCGGATGCCCGCTGTGCGGGATCAAGCAGGTTGCAGCCCCGCCGCCGGTGGAGCCGCAATCGGAAGATTCTCGCGGGTGGTCCGATCGGGGGTGGCGACCCTGCTCGTCGTCGCGCTGGCCGGCGGAGGCACGGCGTACTACCTGTGGGGGCTGACGATCCGGCCCAGTGGGAATAGAAGGTCGCGGCAATCGAGGACCGGTTCGCCGGTGGGTTCCCCACCGGAGGAGCGCTGATCACCGGCAGCTCGTACATCGAACAATGGGTCACCCCTTGAAGACCATGAACATCGGCATCGGCGGCACGAAGGCGGGCGACCACATCGCCTACCGTTGATGCGCCGGGAAGGCCTGTACTCCTCACTGATCTCCAGTTGGCGGACCGCGCGGGACCACGGGGCCGCCGAGGCGCCGGCCCGCCCGGCCGGCCGGCCGAAGGCCGACCCGCGGGACAAGCAGATCGACGCGCTGCACGCGGAGGTCGAGCGGCTGCGCGCCGAGCTCGGCAAGACCCGCCAGGTGATCGAGGTGCAGGGAAAGCTCTTCGCGTTGCTGGATCAGCTCGCCACCAGCAGCGAGACCCCGCCGGATCGGGGCGAGCAGTGACCGGGGTCATCCAGACGGCCCAGGCTGAGGCAATCACCGGCCTGCACCTTTGCCCTGTCGCAGCAGGGTATCGAAGCGGAGGGCAGCCTGAATCGGGAGACGCCGAGGAGGGCGGACAGCAGCCCTGACAACGCGGAAGGCCTCGAGTGGCGACACGCTCAAGGTCAACTGTCGCCGGTCTTGCTGGGGATCATACTCGGGGTGCCCTGCGGCTGGTGCTGCTTGCAGGCCTCCTCGGCCTTCTTGAACTGCGGTGTGTCGGGGCGGTCGTCGTCGTCGAGTTTGAAAGCGCCGCTTGTGTCGGGGTCGGGGAACGACGGCACGCCGTTGCTGCGCATGCACGCGGCGTACTTGCGTTTGTCCGCCGTGGACCAGTTCTCGTCGGCCTCGTTCCGCAGAAATGGAGTGGGCATGACGTCCTTGCAGGCTTCGGCGGCCTTCTTGAATGCCGGGGAGTTGAAGTCGATCTCGTCGTCTATGGCCGCGCCTGGCGCCGGGTCCTTGAAGTCAGGCACGCCGTTCTCGCGGACGCACTTGGCGAAGGCCACCAGGTCGGCTTGGCTAACGACCAGGCCTCGCCGGATTCCTGGCCGCTCCCGCAGGCCGTGCCGGCCACTGCGAGTGCGGCCAGCGCGACGGCCAGCCCGACGGCCGGCGCGATGTTCCTGCGCGAGCGCTTCTGACCAGGGACGTTTTCCATATCGAGCTCCCATCGTGGGTGGTTGGGGTCGCCCGGTCGCCGTAGCTACCGGGCGGGGAGTTCACTTCCGGGGTACAGGGGTGCTGCCGATGAGTCCCGTGCTGCAGTACGACACGAACTCGGTGGCGCAGTTGGCACGCACGGGAGGGATCCGCGCGTGTTGCCGACGGCGAAGAGCGCGCCATCGATCGCGGCGTTTACCTGCTTGGTCCACAAGAGAGACCGCTTCGTGGCGATGTCTGGCCGGCACCAGCGATCCGCCGGTGTGGCGGACCTCTGTCCAGTGCATTGGCAGCGGCCGACCGGTGCACTGGGTGGAGAAGCCCCTGGTCCCCCGATGTACCGGGTTGCAAGACGCTGCCGGTAGGCCCATGGGCCGAGCCGAGCCGGCTGCGCTCTTCGTTGCAGAGGACGGGCTTATGCGTGTTGCCTGCCCAGGGAGTTCCTTCAGGGCGGCGGGCGACGCGGTGTCGCCCTCTTCTCGTATCTTCTGGGCCCCTGGCGAACTGCGATCCCCGATGGCTTCATGGAGCGCGCCGGCGTCAGGATTGGCCGCAGGTCGCAGGGCAGATCTTGGCCTCGGGGTAGCGCGATGACGGTTTGTCCAGGAGGGGCTGGGGCTGGGCCTTCAGGTGCTGGTCGAGGAAGGCTGCCACGTACGTGCGGGTGAGCTCGGCGGCGCGCGCCGCGGGCAGGACGCCGTAGGCGGGCTTGATGCCGAGGGCGTCCGCTATGAGCGGGCCGTCGGTGAAGGACTGGTGTTCCGCGCCCGACAGCACGATCCAGCATTTCCAGCCGGTCAGCAGTTTCCAGTCGCGGTCCCAGGAGGTGTCGCGGCCGCCGGGGACGTGCTGCGCCGATCCCAGGAACATGAACGGCCGGGTGAACCCGGTCTTGGGGATGCGGGCGTAGGTGGTGCCGTCCATGTCGATCCCGGCCCGCACCCGGGAGTCCTTCACCATGGCCGCCATGGCGCTGGCACCGCCGATCGACTGGCCGGCCATCGCGATTTTGGAGCGGTCGATCCGGTCGGAGCCGTCCCACTTCGATGGCAGCTGGTCGAGCACGAAGGAGACGTCGGCCGCCCGGCCGGCGACCACCCCCGTGCCGAAGCCCGGGTCGGCGTCGCTGTCGCAGGCCAGGCATTCGGCGACCCGCCCGTCGGCCAAGGTCGTGGCGTAGCTTTCGTAGGTGTGGTCGATCCCGGCCACGACGTACCCGCGGCTGGCCAGGTCCTCGGCCAGGGACGTGAGCGTGCTCATCGGATTGGTGAAGCCGGGGGAGACCACCACCAGCGGAAGTTTGCGCCCGGTGGGTTCAGCGTCTTTGATGGCGTTCGTGCGGGTCTTGCTCAGCGTGTCGTCCGGGATGCCCGCGATCCCATAGCGCCTCATGGCGAGCTGCGCTTCCTTCGGTGTCATGTACGGCGCGCGCTGCCCGTCCCGCTGCTTGGCCGGGTACCACAGGGTGACCTTGAGCTCCCTGGCGGCGACGTCGAGGTTCCACGGATCGGGTCGGGAGGTGTCTTTCAGGTGCAGGGCGGTGGTGCCGACCGGGTGGGCGCCGGTGGGGGCGGGCAGGGTGGCGGGGCCGGTCGGCGTGGCTGACGGGGCGGCGGAGCGGGGCGGCGTGGGTGTGGAGCAGGCGGACGCGGCCAGGACGGCCAGTCCGGCGGCGACTGCCAAGAGGTGTCTCATCGATGAGGTCCCTTCACTTGTGCAGCAAGGCCAGCGCCTTGGCCAGGGCGGGGTCGCGCCCGGCGGCCGCGTCCTTCGGGGTCAGGGGCACATGGTGGTCGGGGGGCACGCCGATCCGGTCGATCACCTCGCGATTGGGCCCGAGGTGGTGCCTGGTGGGGAAGCCCAGCGTGGTGTTGTTGCTGAGCAGGTACGACTGCGACGGGCCGGAGATGACGCCGGCGGTTCTGGTGCCGACCAACTGGCCGATGCGCAGGTCCTTGATCGCGGAGCTGACGTGCTCGCAGGCTGAGGCGCAGCTGCGGTCGCTGAGAACCGTCAGCGGCAGGTCGATCAGTTCGACGGTGTCGTCGGTGCGCAAGGTCTCGCACTTGCCGTCCACGGTGCACAGGTAGGCGGTGACCTTGTCGTGGGCGAACGCGCTGACCAGCCGGGTCGCCTCCGTGACTCTGCCGCCGCCGTTGCCGCGCAGGTCCAGCACGACGCCGGTGAGGGTGCGGCCGGTGCGCAGCCTGGAGATCGCCTTGAAGACCCTGTCCGCTGAGTCGGGGGCGAACCCGCGCATCCGTACATAGGCGATGTTGCCTGCCAGCAGCTTCGACTGCACCACCTGCAGAGCGGCCAGGTCCCGCTGGTAGAGACCGGGCTTGAGCGTCACGCTCCAGCGGCGGCCGGTGCTCTGCCGCAGGAGCCGCAGCCGGACCGGGCGCGCCTCCGGATATCGCGGGTAGAGGGCGGCGATCGCGGGGGTGGCCTTCCCGGCGATGAAGGGCGCCGATCCGTTGATCGATTCGATGATGTCGCCCGGGCGCAGTCCGGCGGCCTGCGCCGCGCCACCCTGCACGGTGGTGACGAACAGCGGGGGAAGTGCGACGCCGGGGTTGCCCTCCACCTGCGAGCCCTCGACGTTCGCCTGCAAGCCCAGGCCGTAGCCGTCACCGTCGTGGTAGTCGGGGTGCCGCTTGACGTCGTGCGTCCAGCGGGCGTGGTTGTCGCCGAGGGCGGCCACGATGGCCTCGAGGGTGACGACGGCCAGCTTGTCGCGGAGGTCGGGGACCTGATCGGTGGTCTTGCGGTAGACGGTCTCGAAAGCGGTCCAGTCGGCTTTGCGGTCACCGGTCAGCGCCGGCATGGTGGCCTCGGGCACGTCGCGCCCGTTGCGGTTGAGCTCCTGCGTCAGAGCGACGAATCCGGCGAGCAGCAGCGAGCGGGCGTCCAGCGTGGCGCCGCTGTAGTAGTTGCCGAGGATGCAGAAGTACGCCTGCTCGATGACGTCGATGGTGGTGGGCGTCTCCGCTCCGGAGGGTCCCCGGGGCTTCGGGCAGGCCGTACTCGCTGCCGTGCTCGCCTGGCTGCGCGGTGGCGTCGGCGCCGTGCAGGCCGCCGCCAGCAGGAGGGCGAGAGCGGCGGCCGCGGTCCTGATGGCGGTCATGACAGGCGCCTGCGGATCCACCAGAAGGACAACCAGGTGAGGCCGAGGGTGAGGAGGGCGTAGATCCCGGTCTCGATCCACTGGAAGGGCCAGAAGCGCTCAAGGGGCTGGTAGGTCGCCTTCTGCCGGTAGCCGAGCCGGTTGACCTCGGCCATGCACGCGTCCATGATCGCTGATGCCGACGGTGCGCAGGGTCCCGACGTGGTGGAGACCGGGACGGCGGCTTCGCCGCCGCTGCCGAGCGTACGTCCGGACGGATCGACCAGGCTGCCGGACAGGACCCAGGCGCCCGCGTGGCCGGGAACGGCCGACCTCAGGCGAATCTCCACAGCTCCGCCTTGGTCCCGGTTTATGCCGATGCCGTCCACGTTCGCCTGGCCGAGCTCGAAGGTCGACGTGACCGGGGGCATCAGGTGGGGACGGACCAGCAGCGGCATGGCGAGCTGGATCGCGGCGAAGACGGCCAGCGTGAGGGCCATGGCGGGCAGGGTGCGGCGCACCAGCATGCCCACGGTCACGCCGAGGACGAAGGCGAAGGCCGCATACCCCATCGGGGCGATGCCGCGCGCGCCGAACACCAGGGGAGCCATCAGGGCGAGGTCGTCGGGGGCTGACATGTCCAGGGGGCCGGACCACCAGGTCACCATGAGGCCGCACAGGCAGGCGGCGGCCATGGCGACCAGGCCGGTGAGCCCGAGCTTGACCGCCAGCCAGCGGGTGCGGGTGATGCTCTGGTTCCACACCATCAGGTGCGTGCCGGCCTCCAGCTCGCGGGTGATCAACGGTGCTCCCCAGAAGAGCCCGACGACAGCGGGCAGGAGCAGCACGACGAGGCTGACGGCCATGAAGGGGAGGTCGTGCCCGCCGAAGAAGCGGTCGAAGAACCGGCCGCAGGTGTCGTCCTGGGTGCAGGCGGCGATCCCGGCGGAGTAGCGGGAGGCCAGGTCCGGGCCGGTCAGGGCTAAGACGATGGCGAGTATGACGAGTACGGCGGCCATCATCGCGGCCGAGCCGCGGAATTGGCGCCAGGTCAGCCAGATCATCGCTGCACCTCCAGGGCGACGCGCCGGTTCTCTTCGGTGCGCTTGTCCATGTAGGCCAGGACGAGGTCCTCCAGGCTGAGCTGGGTGACCGTCCAGGCGGGGTCGTGGATCGGGGCGTCGGTACGGATGACGAACGTGCTCTGCCGGTCGGTGTGACGCGCCGAGACCACATGCTGGTCGGCGGGCAGCCGGTCGGGGTCGCGCCGCGGGCCGGTGAGCCGGTGATGGGTGGCCAGCAGCTGGTCGACCTCCCCGGCGACCTGCACGCGGGAGTCGACCAGGACGATCAGGAAGTCGCAGACCCGTTCCAGATCGGAGACCAGGTGCGAGGACAGCACCACGCCGAACTCGTGCTCGACGGTGGCCTCCATCAGGTGCTGCAGGAACTCCCGGCGCGCCAGCGGGTCGAGCGAGGCCACGGGCTCGTCCAGGATCAGCAGCTCGGGCCGCTTGGCCAGGCCCAGGGTGAGGGCGAGCTGGGCACGCTGCCCGCCCGACAGCTTGCCCGCCCGGTGCGTGGGGCTGAGACCGAGCCGCGCGATACGCTCCCGCGCCCTGGCGTCGTCCCAGCGGGGGTTGAGCCGCGCCCCTAACCGCAGATGTTCGGCGACGCTCAGTCCCGCGTAGACGGGGGTGTCCTGGGCGACGAACCCGACCCTGGCCAGCTGCGCGGGCGTGCTTCCCGGCCGACCACCCAGCACGGTGATGCCACCCGCCGTCGGCTCCAGCTGGCCGCATGCCAGCTTCAGCAGCGTGGTCTTGCCGGCCCCGTTTGGACCCACCAACCCGACGACATGGCCCGCCGGTATGTCGATCGTGCACTCGCGCAGCGCCCAGCGCTTGCCGTATTTCCTGCCCAGTCCCTGGGCCTGCAGGACAGAAGTCACGCTATGTCCTCCTGAGAGGTGGTCCGAAAGGTGGTCATGAACAGGGCCTCGATGCTCTCGTCGTCGAGGCCGGCCCGGCGGGCCTTGGCCAGCCAACGCCGCAGCTCCAGCCGCAGCGGGCCGTGCGCGGCCAGCGAGGCGCCGGTGAGCGTCGCCGTCACGAACGTCCCCACCCCCGGCCGGGCGGCGACCAGGCCCTCGTGCTCGAGTTCCCGGTAGGCCTTCAGGACGGTGTTGGCGTTGATCGCCAAGTGCGCCACGACCTCCTTGACGGTCGGCAGCTGGTCGCCCTCGCGCAGCAGGCCGAGCCGTAGCGCATGCCGTACTTGCTGGACCAGCTGCAGGTACGGCGAAACACCGGACCTGCTGTCCAGATAGAACTCGATCACTAGGCACTCCATATATCTAGCTTGCTAGTACTTTAGACTCCTATATGTTAATGGCGCGTAAGGATCGTTGCCTCGGTATCGCCCGGCAGTCGAAGCGGTCCGTCTCTCCTCAGCCCGACTGCGGCACTACGCCGGGGGCAAGTCTTCCCTCGCCTCGCCGAATGACTGCCGCGCCATGCCATCCTTGATCTGACACCCGCCGAGCTCCTTGCCGGCTGTCTCGCATCGGGCGGGGGGAATCGGGCGGTTGTGGGCGTAGAGCGATGGCCACAGAGTCATGAGCCAAGGCGCTGGAGGCCGACATCGGTGCCCGATTGGACGCCGAGATGGCCGAGCAGGGCTCGAACCGGAACCTACGGACCAAAGTCACGAGCTGATGGGGCACCTTTGACCATTGGCTCTCACCGAACCCCTGGTCGGCGCGCAACTTGTCTCCAGGGAAGCACGTGACGGCGCGGGGATGTGACCCGACGTCGTCACGCACAGTTGACTCGATGGCGCGCAGGCGCCCGCTGCGCCGGCGAGAACACGTAGGCCCACGGGCGGGAATCACAGAGCGGGCGGGAATCACAGACGGTCCCGCGAGTTGGTCGCCCCGCGCACCGACTCGTGAGACCAGTGGCCCTCGCGTGATGAGCGACTGCCTACTCGGCGGTGGGAGGCGACGGCTTCGCGTCCGTCCGGCCTGCGGCCAGCACCACCTCACACTTCTGCCCCATACCGCCAGAGGCGTGAGTGACCTCGTAGGACAGCACCATCGACGTGCTCGGATCGACGATCAGCCGGCCCCGGGTCGGCTTGTCGTGCTGGATCGGGAACGTGACCGCGACACCCGCCCGACTCCGCGGATCCTTGGCTCCCTCCTCCACGGTGACCGTCGGCAAGCCGGCCAGCACCCGATAGGCCGCCGCCCATACATCCGGCGAAACCGGCAGCTTGTACAGCAGCGAAGCCAACGTGATCGGCAGACCGTCCGCGACGAAGCTCTCCTCTCCGACACCGGCCCGGACTGCTTGAAGCACCCGCTCCTTCAAGGCGGCGGGGTCGGTGGGCAGCGCCTTGACCTGCTCAAGGGAGAGATCCTCGCCGGCGAGCATGAATCGTCCGCCCTCCGGCACGGGAGTGAGCCGGCTCCCGCCCTCGGCCGTGGAGAGGCGACCGTCCTCGACCTTCCACTCGGTGGGAGCGCCGTCACGGCGCCAGGCCGCTTCGTCGAGCGGTCGCGCGGGCAGTTCCTTCAGCCCCGTCCAGGCCCGCCCGCCGGCCCAAACCCAATGCTCGACCAGCCGCGAGCTCTCCAGCCGGTACATGTTGCGGTCCTTGCCGTACAGCTTGTCGGAACGGAACGTGTACACCCGCTTCACGTGCCAGTACTCGCCGGTCGAAGCCGCCTCGGCTTTGGTCGCGGCAGCCAGCAGGATCGTATGACCGGAGAGCGGGGGCCGCTTGGGCTGCTCGTCAGGGCGCAGGGCGGGGGCGACCACGATGGCGGCGGCCAGCGCGGCGGCGCCGGTGAGTGCCACCATGCCGGCCTTCCACGGCAGACGGCGTCTGGTACGTGCCCGCATCTTCGCCTCGATCCTGGCCTTGGCGAACGGGTCTGTGGGGAGGTCGTCGTACAGGGTGCGGACCTGGGTCAGTTCCTGCGGCGTCAGCTCGTCCACGCCATGCCTCCATGGGGTTGGCGCCGCCAAGAGCGGCGCGCAGCTTGGTCCTGGCACGGCTCCACCGCGATCCGACCGTGCCGTACGAGATGCCGAGCGCGACGGCGATCCCCTGGTGGGACAGTCCGGCCAAGGCCATGAGCAGCAGCACGTCCCGCTCGCCCCGTCCGAGTGAGGCGATGGGCAAGGCGGGAGCCGGGCGCAGGCTTTGGGCCTGACCTGCTCCGCCACACGCTCCTCAGGCCCGGGGAAGTCGGCTCCGGGACCGTGCCGCTGCCTGGCACGCAGCGCTCTGACCTGGGATCGGCGATGCTTGCCGACGAGGTCGGTGGCGATGCCGTACAGCCAGGTCCGGACGCTGGCCCTACTGGGGTCAAAGCGCGTCCGCTTACGGAACGCCGCCAGGAACGTCTCCGCCACCACGTCCTCGGCTTGGGCCGGCCCGAGGCGCTGGGAGACATACCTGAAGATCTCATCGACCCCGAGCGCTTCGCCAGCGGCGGTACTCCCACCCCGCCCGCCCTGCCCGGCCCTGCCTGGATCAACAAACCCAAGGCCGAAACACAGAACGAGGACGCCACAGAGAAGTCGACACAGAATTAGTTCAGCTCAACTGCCTTGATCAATTGACAGGTACCGGAATGCGGCAGCACGGCGACAAGGAACACGACGGTCTTCGGGTTGGACACGCTCATCACGGTGATGGAGGCTTTCGCTGGATGTGTGCTTGATGTTGCATGTTCGGCTCCAGTTGCTTTCTGATCTTGGAATGTTCCCTGTCGGGTCTCATCACCTGCGTGACACATCGTGCTCAGGGACGTACGTGACACTCCGCTGAGTGTTGGCGGAGTTGAGCGTGGTCGAGCACCCGCGCACGTCACCGACCCGGACGCGGGTTCAGCGCCACTTCTTCGGTTGCGCCGTCAGCCCACGATCAGGTATTCCCGGGGCAGTACGTAGCGGCGGTCACGCTCGCGCAGCGCCAGGGCAGAGCCCAGCGTGAGGGGGCCGGTCCGGCCGATGAACATCAGCACGATCAGCAGCAGCTGCCCTGCCGCGGGAAGGCCGGCGGTGATGCCCAGGGACATGCCGACCGTGCCGAAGGCGGAGATGGCCTCGAAGAGCACCTGGTCCAGCGTGTGTGGGCTGAATACCACCAGGAAATAGGTGGAGATCGCGACCAGGCTCACCCCCATCAAGGTGATCGCGATGGCTTGGCGCTGGGCGGTGGAGGGGATCTGCCGGTGGCCGATGTTCACATCGGCGTACCCGCGCATCTCGGTCCACACCATGAAGAGCAGCACCCCTAGAGCGGTCACCTTGATGCCACCCGACGTTCCCGCGCTGCCACCGCCGATGAACATCAGCAGATCGCTGACCAGCCAGCTGGAAGGGTTGAGCTGCGACAAATCGACGGTGTTGAAGCCGCCGGTGCGCATCACGGCGAGGAAAAAGCTGGCCATGAGCTTGTCCAGGTCCCCCAACGGCCCCATGGTCTGGGGGTTGCGCCACTCGGTGACCAAGAAAATCAGCGTGCCCATCGCAAGCAGAACGGCGGTGACGCCCAGAGTGAGGCGGGTGAGGACCGACCAGCGTCGGGGGTGGCGCCACTGCCGCCACAACTCGAACGCGACGGGAAAGCCGAGAGCGCCCACCAGGACGGTCAGCGCGATGGTCAGGCAGATCCAGGGATCGCCGGCGAAGCGCACCAAACTGTCGGGCCACAGGGCGAAGCCGGCGTTGTTGAAGGCCGACATCGAGTGGAAAGCGCCCAGGTACAGGGCGTGGCCGAAGCCATGGTCGTAGGCGGTGGCGAACCGGATGCTCAGCACGATCGCCGCAGCGGCCTCGCAGGTCAAGGTGAACAGGACAATGTTGCGTATCACGCGGCGGAGGTCCGGCGTGCCCAGCGCCTTGCTTTCGGCCTGGGCCAGCAGCCGGGCGCGCAGCCCGAGGCGGCCCGAGACCAGCAGCGCGAACACCGTGCCCAGCGTCATGATCCCCAGTCCGCCGGCCTGAAACAGCAGGGCGATCACCACCTCACCGAACACCGACCACGTCGAGGCCGTGTCGACGACGACCAGGCCGGTCACGCAGACTGCCGAGGTCGCGGTGAACAGGGCGGTCAGCCAGTCGACCGAGCCGGGTGCAGCGGTGGCCATCGGCGTCTTCAGCAGCAGCGTGCCGATGAGGATGGTGAGGGCGAAAACGCCGACCACGACCTGCGCGGGATGTTGGAACTTGCCGAAGAGACCGGTGAACCCGACGGCTGGGCCGCCCTTCCACCTTCGCGTCCTCATGCCCAGTCTCACTTTCGGGCGCAGCCGACCGGCGCGGTCACGGGGACGAGCCGCCAGCAACGTGGTGAGCTTTCAGGAAATCTTGGCACTTGAACCGCCCGCAGGGATTAGGCAAGCGCATGATCAGCCCTGCGATCACAAACGCCCCACCTGCGCAACCGCCCTCGCGCCCGAACGGCGGACGACACTACGCGGGGCCGGACACCCGTGCGGGCTGGCGGCTGAGCCAGCGCCTTGCCGCAACGCCTTTATCAATGTAACCCGCCCGGACTCCGCAGAGGGGTAACGAGCCGCCGTGGCGGAACGTGGCCGGAACATCTGCACCAGGTCCACAGGCGACGTACTGATCATGCGCGCCCGGCGGTCGCCTTCCGCCTCGCCTGGCGACCGTCGCCCGGCGCCAGGGACGCCGCCAACGTAATGACCGCCCCGACGGAGACCGCTCTGACTCCTCGCGGGCTCACATACACGATCACCGGCACCGGGCTGGCGAGGATCTCCTTCGCGATGTCGCTCATGGATCCGCCGACCCGCCGGGAGTGTCCGGCTCGATGACGTACGGGCCATAGCCCTGCCGTGCCGTCCCCTCCAGGGCGTCCGCCACATGATCGGCGAACGGGTCCGCGGCACCCCATACCTAGGGACTCCATTTGCAGGCACACGGCTCCACTGCTCCCCCATCCCGCGAATATCGGCGTACGCCTACGGCAGGTCGGCGAAGCGTTCGACCCGGTCCGTACGGCCGGAAACAATGATCACATCGCCATGCCCGAGCTCAGTCTCCGCAGTTGCGTAAGTGAACTCCTCCTCTCGGGCTTTGACGGCCACGACCGTGACACCGTATCGGCGGCGCAGGCCAGATTGCCCGAGCGGAATGCCGACGAATTCCTTCGGAGGACGCATCTTGGCCAACGCGAAGTTGGCATCCACCTGCATGTAATCGAGCATGCGGCCGCTGACCAGATGGGCGACTCGCTCTCCCATGTCATGCTCGGGAAAAACCACGTGATGAACGCCGATCCGGCGCAGGATCCGCCCATGCTGCCGGCTGACCGCCTTGGCCCAAATATGGTCGATTTCCAGCTCGACGAGCAGGGAAGCGGTCAGGATGCTGGCTTCGAGGTCACTGCCGATCGCCACCACGGCGCGGTAGAAGTCGGGCACACCGAGCTGCTTCAAGGCCGCCAGGTCGGTGGAATCCGCCGTGGCGATGTCGGTGACCAGCCCCGAGAGGTCCTGCACGTGTTTGGGATTGTTGTCGATGCCCAGCACTTCTGTGCCGCGCTGGGTGAGTTCGATGGCGAGTGCACTGCCGAACCGTCCCAGTCCGATCACCGCCACCGGATCCCTGTTCTTGTCAGCCAACGATGACTCTCTCCTCCGGCAGCTGGTAGCGGCGGGCGCCGTCTCTTGAGCGACGGCGGAGCCCACGGTGAACGGACCGACCCGCCGCTGATCATCAGGGACGACGAAGCGCATCCAGCTGCAAAGACCACTACGCGAAGCCCGCGGACATCGCGATGCACATTGCCGCCGGACAGCCCGCCCGCCGACTCCCCAGCTCGGTGGCGAACTGCTGCGTGAGCAGCGCGGTGCCCATCAAGACAGCTACCCCCAACCTGGTGACGATCACCTGTTCCGGGTGCGGAAACCGGCTGGGGATTCCATGCCGCCGTTGATCACGCACCCCCGCGCTTGTGGAGCTGGCTGAACCTCGCCGGAACATCTCGCTCGTCGTCGAACCCACGCGCGACCACGATGCTGGTGAACGAATGCAGCAGGCGTCCATGTGTGGCAGGTCGGCCGGTTCGCCAGCCGTGGCGTCGCCGCGGTCGCCGAGGACGGCGACGCGCCGAGACTGATCAAGAAGGTGTCCAAGCGGCCCGGCGTGCGTGACGCGTTCGCCGCCGCGAGCGCTCCGATCGCACCGGGCAAAACTGTGACGTTCCAGGTCAAGGTACGGCCCGGCGACCGGGTCAGCATCGTCAGCATGCTCGTCAACACCAACGACGGCTCGTCGCCTGATACAAAGATCTCGGCACGGATGGCCTGAATGGGTGATACTCGACGGGCCCCGAGCGCGGGACTCATTCGTGCGAACTTAGCGGTTCAACCGATCGTCGCCCGAGTCACGTGCCCGATCTGCTCCGGGCTGGATTGCACGAAGTCGTTAATTGAGCGCAGGCGGACCCGCCTGCCATCGTTGTGGCCGGGTTCGTGGACTGTCGCGGCTTTGGGACTGCATCCCTCGAACGCGACTTCCAGGTCCCAGCCGTTACGCTGCAGGACGATCACAGGGCCGGATGATTGCGGGATGGTCTGCACGTCCCAGCCGTGTCGACGTGCCCGGTGGGCAAGTGCCTGCGGGTTCACCGAGTCATACTCCTTGTGTCGAACGGATGGCTTGAGCGGAGTTTGCCTTCGGATTGTCACGGTTCGGGTGCGGCAGGTAAACGGGAAGCAGATCCCTCCTATTAGGTGGACGGTCAGAAGCCTGGCTCAGGTTCCACCGCGGGGAACGTTGGCGGTTGCCATGGCAGCCTCCGGACGTGGCCACTCCAAGAGGCTGCCCAGTTGGTACTCATGTGGATGCGGGGGCGATTCAGTTGGTCTCCCGCCCGATGGCGCTGGTGGCCGACTCGCACGCCGGGCGAGCCGACGCGCCGCGGTTGCACCTGTTGTGGACGGTTGCCGGGACGACCGGGACAGCGATGATAGCGATGATGAGGTGGTGAATAGCCGGCACGTGGTCGCCGCCTACCCCTGGGAGCCCTTCCCGGTGACCGGGATGGTGTGCGGCAATTGCGGCGCCTCGCCGCCGACGGGGCAGATCCCACCCTGTGGATGGACAAGCCCTCGCCGGGAACCATGTTCCTATGCAGCCACGGGTGCTCGTGGATCAGCATGCTCGCCATGAACGGCGAGTACGCCGGCACCGTCTGGCTCACCGAGATGGGCTGGGCTGACTTGCCTTGATAGCAGAGACGTTCAGCCTGCCTCAAGCAGACGAACTCTCGCTTCTTGATCCACGCGCCCTACCATCTGATCCGTAGGGAAGGGCAGATGTCCTGTCAAGGCGCGGCTGTCCTGCTTAAGTTGTGATCGCCCTGAGTCGGCGTGCGGTCGTATAAGACGGTGTTGCTGTACGTGCTGCTGTACAGCCCGCATATCTCTGCGTCGCCGCACATGGTCGCCGGGCCGTCAGCGCCTGTTCAGTCCCCGCAGCACCGGCAGCCCCGTGCCGGAGTCAAGTACAAGGCGGTCGCCGAGCGGTCGGGCGAGCGCCACGGTGGTCGTCGCCGTCTTGAGAATCGCCGGACAAGGATGGCCAGAGCTGGAGCCCTCCTCGTCCATGTCGACCACCACCAGTTGGTCGGTCTCGTAAGCACGCGGCCCCTGAACGGTGTCGCAGGCGCCGAACCCGTAGCGGAGAAGCAGCTCGTCAGGCTTGCCGGCGACGAGGTCGAACGCCATCACCTCTTCGATGCCTCTCTGTGTCCGTTCGGGACGGGCGGTGACGGCCGAAGGGTCTACCGCCACGTGGACCTTCTTCTGCTCGACTCCCTCGACGGTGAACATCCAGGCGGGCACCTGGATTGTGCCGCGGCTGGTCTCCAGCGGGACCTTGCCCAGTCCGGCACCGGTGACCCGGAGCGGGCGGCATCTCTTGGCCGGGCACTCCTCTTCGATGAGGTCCGCCGATTTGCTGAATTCCTCGTACGCTCTCGCCGCCGAGATGAGCGGCACCTGCGAGACCTCGCCGTCCGGCCATCGCACATCGGCGCGGTGCGGGGCGTCCGTGGGTAGTTTGGCGGCCAACTGCCAGGCACCGTTGTGCGAGCTTCTGTTCACCCAGGCCGGGATTCGGCGCACATGGTTCCATCCGTGCGGGTTCAGGACTTCCAGCGCAACGAACCCTTTGCGCCAGGCGTGGTCGTCAGCCGAGCCCTGCCAGCGCTCCGCCACCTCCCGAGCACGCGTCTCGAACCCGTCAGACGAGGCGCCATGGGACCCGCCGGGCGAGGCCTCATGGTCCCCGCTGCAGGAGGACAGGAGAAGCACCAAAGACAGGCAGGCGATCATTCTTCGCATGAGGCCTCCTCCGTCCTATGATCGGCCAACGTCCGACGCCTCCGCTTGGCTTTCCGGGTTCTGACGATCTCCCCCTGGGGACGCACTCGACCAGCCTGCTCATCGGGTGGCGAGGATCGACGAAGTAGGTCCGCGAGATAGGCCATCCGGAACGGCCTGCCGGGGAGCCTGAACTGCCCGACGAGCCCCATCGGACGCTCGTGCCGAACGCCGTCAGGATTCGGTCAGGGAGTTCACGGCGCAGGGTGCCGATGTCCTCGTTCACAAATGGCGTTGCCCCCGGCGGGGTAGAGCTCGATCCACCTTACGGAGTTGGCGGGACCTCATGAGACGCGGTGCACAGGAGCCGCGCTTGTATGAGATTCTCCAGGAGACCTTGGTCGAATTCCGCCAGCTCATCGCGCCGAATCGTTGCCCCAGCCCCGGCGAGAAGCCTCTCGCAGGGCGCAACGTATTCCGGAGGTACCATCACCAGGGCGTCGGCGGTGCCGATGATGGCACCTTCCGGGTCCGCGGTCCAATGAAGGATTCCCTCGGGGTGGACATGAAAGCTCCTGCTCTGCCTTTCTCCGAGGACCTCCGCGACGGGCGGCACCGGAAGTGGAGCGAAACGCTGCCGACGAGCGCCGATCAGGCGGCCCGCCAGCTCGCTGATATCCAGGGCGGACATTAGCTGAAAGATCTCGGTTACCGCCGTGGCCACTTCGGCGATGGCGGATTCGTCTCCCGCAAGGGCATTGGGAGGAAGTTCCCGTTTCATCGCGGCGCTGTCAGACAGGCTGGCGAGTATCACACGTAAGACATCTTCCGTCTTTGTCGCCCATACGGTCAGGGTGAGGTGCAAGCTCGGCGTATCGATGCTGGCGCCGGAATGCCACCAGCCGCGCGGTATCCAGAGGACATCTCCTTTTTCGAGGGTTACCTCCAGAGTCGGCTGGTCGGTGGCGTGATCGGCGTCAGGTGCCCACAGCCGCCAGTTTTTACTTCCTTCGGCCTGTGCCAACCAGGCATGATAGGGATCGCGGTGTGCCCCGAAGCCGCGCGCGGCAGATGGCGTGAGGTACGCGTTGGCGAATACCGGGTGGCCGATCTCGGACGACAGTCGCCGACACAGGTCGCCGAGTGGCGGCCAGAATCGGTTGAGTCCCTGGAGGACCAGGGTCGCGCCACCCGCGAGCGCGGACACCATTCGCGCCGGGTCCATGAGCCCTGTAAGACCCAGCGACGTCGCTTCCTCTGGCCGGCAGAGGAAATCCTGCGAGATCAGCTGATTATCTTGCACCATCCGGAATGCGGGCGCCTGAATAGTGCGGTCATTGATTATCCTGTCGATGTTATCCCAGGTCAGGAGCGCTTCAAGACTCTTGGCGCTGCCTACGCTCCGGTACGGGGTGGTCGGCCATTGCGAGCTGAAGAGGGCCGGATCTCCGAGGGCTGGAAGAATGCGCGGCCATGACGGCGGGTCCATCGGGATCACCACACTACCTCGCAATATACGATTAGCGGCAGGACATCGACCATCGGCAGACTCCAAACAGCGTAAACCTGTTGAAAGTAACTGTCGCGGCGGGGAGTGTCAAGAGTTCTAACCACACCTACAGCCGTCTCCCGCGCCCTGCAATGTATCGGGGAACGCGACTTCGCCCTGATCAAAGGCCGTTGGTGAATTCAGCGCATCACCATCAACCCCCGTGGAGTCGGCGACATAGCCCGCGCGCGCACTCTTCCTCACTCACTTCGAACACGATCACCTACAGTTCGGACGCAATCACCTACAGCGAATTCGGTGACCCGCTTCACTCCTAGAATGGCCAAGTCACATTGCATTGACATCGGGCGCACCGAACTTCACCATGGAACACAGTCGGAGGTTCCGACGCTTTAGGACGGAGATGCCATATGGCAATCAGAGACACACTGCGCGCGATGGACGAGTCGGATGCCCCGAAGTTTCGGGCCACCGGTGAGGAGAAGGCCCTTGCGGCCGGCGGCCGTAAGGACAAGGGGGACTCATTGTTTGAGTACCAGCGCGCCTTTGTCATGGAGAACATCAACGAGGCGTAGCTGACCCGGCCCACTGCGGCCCTGCTGCCTTCCCCGGCAGAAGGGCCGCGTCTATCCCGTTGACAGATCGAGAATTCGACTGCTGAAGGGTGGCTAGAGTCGAAACATGGGTAAGCCGCACCCGCTGATCGCTCTTATTGATGAGATCGGCATTTTCGATGGCACTTCGAATAAGCACCATATGCTACTCAAGGAGGCGGTGCCCGTCTCCGCTCTTATGAATATGTCCGAGTTCAAACAGGTCATCGACATGCCCTTGTTGCGGAGGCCCTACTTCACCGTCATGAAGGAGGGCGTGGCGGCGAACCCCGACCTGGTCACCCGCACCGAGCGCGTCGGCGGCAACGAGATCACCGGCCTGGCGAACGCCGCGGCGATCCACGCGGCCATGGCCCAGGGTGCGACGGTCAAGCTGAACCAGATGGAGGACTGGCACAAGCCGACCCGCGACCTGGTGGCCGAGTTGAGCGAACGGATCCCGGCGGAGATCAAGGCGTACGTGTTCTTCACCCCGAAGGAGAGCCGGGGGACGCGTCCGCACCGGGACGCCTCCCACGTGATCGTGGTGCAGCTCGCCGGAACCAAGGACTGGCGGCTCTACGCCCAGCCGCAGCACGTCAGCGCGAGGTCGGGCCTGATCGACGTCGACCTGGACGACTGCAGCCACCGGTTCACGATGGAGCCCGGCGACCTGCTCTACCTGCCGCACGGCTGGCCGCATGTCCCGCACACCCGAGACCAGGACTCACTCCACATGACGCTCACGCTCACCGAGCCGACACCGATGGACCTGGTCGAGGCGATGCTGGAGACGTTCCGTGAAGACTGCCACGACCTGATGGGGCAGCAGTCCCGCCTGTACGTGGAGGACAAGGCGGAGGCCGTGGCAAAGGCGCTCGGCCACCATGCGCAGGACGTCCCGGACGAGCGGATTCTCACTGCCGCGCTGCGCAGGATGCGCAGGAGGATCGCATGACAGGCACGGACCAGCACCCACGCTCCGCCCCTGGGACCCTCAGGGATCTCGTCGGCGAACCGAGCGACTTCTTCGACGACGTCTGGAACACGTTCCCCTACCAGTACCAGGCGGAGGACGCGCCCGGCCTGCTGACGCCGGCGGAGCTGTGGGACGAGTTCGACTGCGGGCTGATCGTCCGGCCGTGGGTGAGCCTGACGTACCCGCACGGGCTGTCGGCGGCCAGGCGGGACGCGGCCTTCCAGACACGCGTCGTCGTCAACAACGACCTGGTGGGCTACCCGGTCCCGGAGGAGTTCCGCCGTGCCTATGAGGGCGGCGCGAGCATCGTCGTGGATCGTCCCGAGCTGTGGAGCCCGCGGATCGCGGCCCTGGTGGCCAGCCTCGCGGCCGGGTTCCGCGGCGACGTGTGGTCCACCCTGGTGCTGGCCCCGCCGCACGCGGCCACCACAGAGCTGGACGCCGCGCCGGACGGCGGCCACTCCTTCGTCCTCCATCTGGCGGGCCACTGCTCCTGGACAGCGGGCGGGCAGGCTCCAGGAGCGTTCAGCGCGGACCTGGCCGCCGGCGGCGTTCTGTACCTGCCACCTGGCTGCGAGCGTACGGCGCGCATCGGCGCGGACGGGGCGCTCATGCTGGTCATCAGCGTTGTGGAGATCATGGCCGGGCGGCTCGCCGAGATCATGGGCGCGCTGTTCCTGCGCGGCGCCGGGCGGGAGATCGAGGATTGCCACCACGAAATGACCAGCAGCGAGAAGATCGCCTGGGTGCGTGAGGCGCTGTGCAGGCACCTCGCGGAGGAGGACCCGCAGCAGGCGCTCGCGATCGCGCTGCGGAACCGATGAAGGAGGCGACTCTGGAGGGCACCCGCCTGCCCGAGGTGTCCCCAGGTGAGGCCACGCCCGGCGAACAGGTGCTGGAGTCCATCCTGGCGCAGCGGCGCGTGCGCGCCGCGCACCGGTGCGGGCGGCACATCCTCGTGGAAGCAGAGGTGCCGAGGCCAGACCGGCCAGTGCCCGTGCCTTTCGTACTGAACTACTCCATCGACACGGACGGCCGGTGGGAGCTGGCGCGAGCGGACGGTTACGCCGGCGCGGTCTGCGTCCGGGACGATGAGACGTACCTGTACCTCGGGACCGCTCCCGACGCCACTGACCGCCAAGTGATCTGGCAGGTCCGCGACGGTGTCTCCAGCCTGGTCCTGGAGACCGGCCGAGGCGTTGTCTCGTTCGCGGCAGGAGAGAACGTCGTGGTCGCTGCCTTGTGGGCCGGCCCCGGGGCGCGCTCCCTGGCGGCTGATGACGAGGAAGCCCGCAGGTGGCGAACCACTGGTGAGAGCGCGGCCTTCCCCGCCGGGGACGTGTGGCCGCTGCTCGGCCACCGGGTGGACGGGTCCGTCCTGCGGCTGGCGCGCGTACGGCTCGACGACCACGACGCCGCCCCCGAGGCGTGTCTGCTGGACATCTCCCTCCCCGGCGACACCGGGTTCACCGGCCAGGTCGCCGTCACTCCTGATGGTCGGCGGTGCGCGGCCGGCGTGGTCCGCTTCATCCCCGACGGGCACCGGCGCTTCGGGCTCTATGTGTTCCCCGTCGCCGAGCCGGGAGCCGGGCGGCATGTCTGGGTGGACGACATCGACCTGAGGGCCGCCGTCGCATCGCCTGACGGTGCCTGGTTCGCTTGTACCGGTGAGCGTGTGGCGACGCCCCGCCAGGCCCCTCATCAGTGCGTGGTATTCGTGGCCGGCGATGAGCAACGGGTCAGGACGGCCGATCACGACGACTGGCTGGTCCCGCATGCCTGGCACGGCGACCGCACGGTGCTGTGCTTGGGAGAGCACGATGGCCGCAGGCTGCTGCGTCGGGTTCACCTGGACGGGCGGGTCTCGGCGCCGTTGGAGGTCACCGGGTCGGTCAGCGCGGTGACGGTCGCCGGCGACGAGGCCCTCGTGGTCACCTCGGCGATCTCCCGGCCCCCGGAGGTGGTGGCCCTGCCGCTCGGTGACGGCCCCGTGTCGGTGACCGGGTACGCGCCGGCGATGCAGGACTTCCTGGAAGGACGGCTCGTCCGCCGCGCCTTCACGGCACCCGACGGCTCGTCCTGGAGCGGCTGGCTCTGCCTGCCGCCGGACGAGCCGGTGAGCCCGCTGCCGGTGCTCGTCTGGTGTCACGGCGGCCCTGTGGTGAGCTGGACGGACTGGTCGTGGCGGTGGAACCCGTGGCCGTGGGTGGCCGAGGGCTATGCGGTGCTGATGATCGACCCGCCGATGTCCGCCGGCTACGGCCGTGACGCGGTGAGCCGTGGCTGGGGCCAGTGGCTCACCGAGATCGCGCGGGTAGCCGTCCAGCAGGTGCGGGGCGTCATCGCCGCCGACCCCGTGCTGGACGGGACCAGGGTCGCCGTGATGGGCGCCAGCCTCGGCGGGTGGCTGTCCATCGCGCTGGCCACGATGATGCCGGAGGTCAGGCTGGTCGCCAGTCACGCCGGGTGGGTCGACAGCGCCGCCGTCGCCCGTACCTGCGACCTGCACTGGCACTGGCTCCGCGAGTACGGCCCGCCTGGCGACCCGGCCTACGCCCGGGCCACCGCCGGCCTGTCCGGAGTCGGCAGGAGTACGAGAGTGCTGCTGTCCCACGGCGTCCGGGACGGGCACGTGCCCGTCTACGAGGCGCTCGGCATCCACCGCGAGCTCACGGCAGGCGGCGTTGACGCCCGGCTCATGATCATGCCCGATGAGGGTCACTCCATCAGGCGGACCGGGAATGTGCTGGCCTGGTTCCGCTGGGTCCGTAACGCCTGTGCCGAGACGTTGAAGGAGCCACAGTGACGACGGCGAGCATGACCGCGGGCAGCCGGACCGCGGCGAGCCGGGACTCCCGCGACTACTGGATCACGTCACCTTCCTTGGATGGCCAGGTCACCACGACCGCCCTCCGCACCCGGTCCCTTCGGGAGACGGAGGCCATCGCACGGGAGTGCCTCGACCGCTGCGGCATCACCCGGATAGCCGACGTGACCGACCTGGACACCGTGGGCATCCCCGTTTACCACAGCATGCGTCCGGCGGCAGCGCCCGGGCTGAACACCGTCACGAGCGGCAAGGGCTCGACCAGGGAGGTCGCCCGCGTCTCCGCCATCATGGAGGCGATCGAGCGGACATGGTGCGAGTTGTACGAGGACGCGGTGGTCAACGCCTCCTACCGGGAACTGCTCGAAAGCGGCACTCCGGTGCTCGACCCGAGGCGCCTCATCCTCCGCCGGGACCACACGTGGGCCGAAGACGCTCCGATGGGCTGGTGGCCTGCCCATGAGCTCGCGAGCGACACAAAGACCCTCGTGCCCGCGCTGTCCGTCTTCACCCCCTATCCCCGTGAACACGGCATGTTCAGCTCCAACACGATCGGCCTCGCCGTGGGCAACACCGCCCAGGAAGCATTCCTGCACGGGCTGCTGGAGGTGATCGAGCATGACTGCACGGCCTTCGGGGAGTCGCTCCGCCAGGGCTACCGAATCCGTCCCGAGTCGCTGCCCGACGAGCCGGCCCGGTTGTTCGCGATGCTCGAACGGGCGGGCATCGAGGTTCAGATGTACCTCTACCTGACGGAGATCGGGGTGCCCACGATCCAGGTCACGACGGAAGACGTCCACGACCAGGACGGGATGCTCTTCAACGGGGGCGTCGGCTGCCACCTGGACCCTGAGATCGCCTCGGTCCGGGCACTCACCGAGGCGGCGCAGTCCAGGGTCAACATCATCGCCGGAGCACGGGAGGACTTCGACCGCCAGGCCTACCGGAGGCACACCTCCTACGACGGGCTGAAAGAGATGTACCACGCGTGGGCGGTGGGCCGTGAGGAGATCAACTTCGCTGACATCCCGTCTCGTACGACAGGAACTGTCAGCGGTGATCTCGACCTGGCGTTGGCCGGCCTGCTCAACGTCGGCATCGGCACGATCCTGGTCACGGAGCTGGCCCCCGGCGGCTTCCCGTTCTCGGTGACGAAGGTGATCGTTCCGGGCTTGGAGGTGTATCACGAGGACCAGAAGCGGCTCGGTCCCCGCCTGAGTGCGAGAATACGGGAACTGGCCGCCGCCGGATCGCTGGGAGACAACCGGTGACGACCATCACCGTCTTCGTCGGCCCATCCTTGCGCCCGGCCGACATCGACGCTCTCCGGGACCAGGCGCAGGCCGGCGGCGTCCAGCTCGACGTACGCCCGCCGGCGTGCCGTGGCGACCTCGTCGCCTTGTGCGACACGGGCCACGCGGCCGCCGTCCTGCTGCTCGACGGGGAGTTCGGCCAGAACTTCGCCGTCAGCATCGCCGAGATCCGTGCCGTGCTGGCGGCGGGAATGCCCGTACACGGGGCCTCCTCCATGGGCGTGCTGAGGGCCGTGGAGTGCAGGACGCTCGGCATGACCGGCAGCGGCTGGGTGTACGAGCGGTACCTGTCCGGGGAGATCGACGCCGACGCCGAGGTGGCTCTCATGTTCGACCCGGAGAATTTCGAGCCGGCCACGATTCCGCTGGTGAACGTCCGCTGGTTGATCGCGGAGAAGGTCAGGACGGGAGAGCTGACCCCGCACTGCGGCGCCTCGGCGCTGCTGGCGGCGGCCGAGATCAACTTCCGTGAACGGCGGCCATCGCGACTCGCGTCGGCATGGCGGAGCCGCCTCGGCGGTGGAGCCCACGCTCTTGAGCCGGAGCTGGCCGACGGCAACCGCGACAGGTGGGACCGCAAGCGACTGGACGGCATCGAGGCCCTGCGTGCTTTGACCAGAAGCGCGACGGGACAGAAGGAAGGGAGAAGATGAGCCCAGCGCATTTTCATGTCCGGCCAGCAGGGCGAGCCGCTCGGAACGCCCGCGACCGCAGGCGACAAGAGGCACGGATCCGGGCGTGGAGACGTGGTGGAAGCCGCCCCTGCACGTCGAGGAGCGCATGATGGCGGCTCAGGCAACCGCTCCGAGTGAAGTCAGCGGGGCAGGCACCGCGACCCCGGAACGCGCGTTGGACGGCATCGCGCGGGTCCGCGAGCTGATGGCCATTGTCCGGGGCGACGCCAAGCACGCCGCGGCTGCGGAGTCCACAACGGATGCCCTCTGGGTGCTCTACGATCGGGTCCTTCATGCGGGGAATGAGCGCGACCGCTTCTACCTGTCCAAGGGACACGGGCCGATGGCCTACTACGCGATCCTGGCCGTCAAGGGGCTCATCGATCCCGCCGAGCTCTATCGGTTCGGCGCCTTTCACTCGATGCTCGGCCATCATCCGGACCGCATCAAGGTTCCTGGCGTCGACATATCCAGCGGATCGCTGGGACACGGCCTCCCGCTGGCCGTGGGCTCCGCGGTGGGTTTGCGGGCACTCGGACGAGCGGGTCGCATCTGGGTGCTCATCGGTGACGGGGAACTCGATGAGGGATCCAACGCGGAGGCCATCGCCTACGCCGGGCGGGCTCGGCTCGAAGCGCTGCACGTCGTCCTGATCGACAACCACTCGGCGACCCAGGGCTGGCCTGGTGGCGTGGAAGAGCGGTTCCGGGTCGAAGGCTGGTCCTGCGCGAGAGTGGACGGCCGTGACCACCAGGCATTGGAGGCCGCCTACCGTGAAGAGCACAGAGGGCGGCCGAGAGTCGTCGTCGCCGATGTCGGCGCGGCCGGCAGCAGGGAGGTTCGTCCCTGATGGCTGGAACGATGCGCCAGCGCTTCGTCGACGTGACCAGCGAGCTGCTGGACACGAACGGCAACCTGGCCGTACTCACCGCCGACCTGAGCACCGAGATGTTCAGCCACGCCAGGAAACGGCATCCGGCGAGGGTCATCAATGTCGGGATTCGCGAGCAGCTGCTGATCAGCATGACGGGCGGGATATCGCTTGTCGGAATGCGTCCCATCGCGCACAGCTTCGCCCCGTTCCTGATCGAGCGCCCCTTCGAACAGATCAAGCTCGACCTGAACCATCAGGGCGTTGGGGCGGTCCTCGTGAGCGCGGGCGCGTCTTACGACATCGCGAGCGGCGGGCGTACCCATCAGTCGCCTGGCGATGTCGCGCTCCTGAGCACGCTGCCTGACTGGACCATCCACGTCCCCGGCCACGCCGACGAGGCCGAGGTCATGCTCCGGGACGCCGCCGCCCGCGACGACCTCATCTACATCAGGTTGTCGAACCAGAGCAACAGGCAGCCGTACGCCACGCCAGGCAACGACCGCCTCACCATGCTGCGTACCGGGACGCAGGCGACGGTCATAGCGGTCGGGCCGCTGTGCGACGCGGTGCTGGAGGCGACCGCGGACCTGGACGTCAACGTCCTGTACGCGGCAACGGTACGGCCGTTCGACGGGGACACGCTCCGGCAGTCGGTCGCCGGTCAGGCAGTGCCCCGAGTCGTCCTCGTCGAGCCGATGCTGGAAGGAACCTCCAGCACAGAAGTCCTGCGCAGCCTGAGCGGCAAGCCGGTCAGGCTTCTTCCGCTAGGCGTCGCCAGGGAGGAACTGCGGTATTACGGCACTCCCGCTCAGCATGCGATCGCTCACGGGCTGGACGCCGCCGGGCTCCGCCGGTCAATCAGCTTCTTCATCAACGAACAGTAAATGGCGAGGACAAGCAGCGGCATTCGCGACAGTAACGCGCGACAGAGGCCAGGACGGTATGACAGCGGATCTGCGATTCGGCGTGAGCCTGACGACACTTGAGGACAGAGCGTCCTGGGCCGACAAATGCCGGCGCGCCGAGGATCTCGGCTATCACGTGATTACGGTACCCGACCACCTCAGCATGCCGGCGCCTTTACCGGCGTGCGTCCTTGCCGCAGAAGCGACGACGAACATCCGGGTCGGCACCTATGTCAGCAACGCCTCCTTCTACAACCCGGTGTTGTTCGTGAGGGACGTCGTAACGAGCGGCCAACTCACTGACGGCCGACTTGAAATAGGGCTCGGCGCCGGCTGGGCAAGGCGTGAGTTCGACCAGACAGGCATTCCGTTCGAGTCGGCGGCCAAGCGCGTCGACCGACTTGCCGAGACGGTAGCCGAACTGGGTCGCGCGTACCACCACCGGACCGACAGGCCGCCTCTTCTCATCGGCGGCAGTGGTGACCGGGTGCTGCGGATGGCGGCCCGGCACGCCGACATCGTGTCGTTCTCCGGCACCGCGTTCGACCCGCAGGGCTGGGGAATGGCGTATCTGACCGCAGAGGAGGTGAACGAGCGAGTCGCGCTGGTCGATGCCGAACTAGGCAGGCTCGGTC
Organism: Nonomuraea polychroma; assembly: GCF_004011505.1. Lineage (NCBI taxonomy): Bacteria > Bacillati > Actinomycetota > Actinomycetes > Streptosporangiales > Streptosporangiaceae > Nonomuraea > Nonomuraea polychroma. Next base: position 746,400 of record NZ_SAUN01000001.1, on the reverse strand, counting down.
GAGATGACGTGCGGCGCAACATCATCGTGCTGCGTACCCAGGTGACGGACAATCGGCCGGCGGCACTGGAAGACTACTCACGCTTCCTGAAAGGGACGATGAGTCCGGACCAGATCGACGAATTGCCTGCCGTCCTGATCGGCAGCCCCGAGGAGATCGCTCAGCAGGTGCTCACGCGCCACAAGAAGTTCGGCTTCAGTTACTTCACCGTCCAGGAGGCGGCGCTGGATACATTCGCGACCGTCCTACCACTCCTCACCTGACCGAATGTCCATGGCCATACGGAAGTGGCTCAGGCCCCCACCTTTCGGACGATCACGTTGACGGCTGCTGACGACAATGGTGCAGAGTCGAACTGCCCACCGCGCACGCCAGGCAGGCGGCATGACGGGCACCGGGACGACCCCCCAGAGCCAGCGCCACCATCTGCAGCATCGACAGATCCGCCAGGCACTGCTCGATACGGCCCCAGGTCATCGGGTCGGGTCAACGCGTCCTCCGCCGGAGCCGGTGAGTTCATCGATGTGGCGGAGCCGACGTAGCGGAGAGAAGAACGCGATCAGCCAACCGACGGCCAGCACAGATGAACCGATCCAGATGGCCGTCCGCACTCCGGCATAAGCGCCGATCAGCCCACCTGCGATGGAGCCCGCCGACAACGACCCCATGAACAGGAATCGGAAGCCGGCGTTCATCCGGCCGAGCATCCCGTCGGAGGTGACCGACTGCCGCAGGCTCACTGCGAGCACGTTCTCCACGCCGAAGGTCACGGTCGCGATCACCCATCCGGCGGCGCCCACCCACAGCAGCGGGCCGCGTTCCATCAGGCCCGTCAGCAGCGCGAAGGGGGCTGTGCACATCCCGACCAGCCAGATACCGCGGCCGAGCCCGAGGCGACGGCCGATCGTCGGCGCGGCCAGCGCCCCGCAGAACGCGCCGACTCCGCTGGCGGACAACAGCACGCCGAGAGTCCCGGTCGGGAGACGCAGTTCGGCGACGAACAGCACCAGGAACGAGACTAGGCAGATCTGCTCGGCGAAGTTCGCCACAGCCCCCTTGATCACCAGCGGGCGCAGCACCGGGTTGGTGAGCACGTAGCGCAAGCCCATGCCCACATCTCGCCAGAGCGGTCCGCGGGCGGCTGCCTCAGGCGCCGGCTCCCGCACGCGAATCCGCCGGACGAACAGCGCCGACCAGAGGAAGCTCCCGGCGTCCACGAGGACCGCGAGCGGCGGCCCGAGCAGTTGCACCACGAACCCGCCGAGTCCTCGCCCCGACACCTTGGCGGCCTCGTCCAGCCCACTCAGGCTCGCATTGGCCGAGGTGAGACGGTCGCGCCCCACAATGTGCGGAAGGTAACTGAGGTGCGCGATGTCGAAGAACACCGTCGCCATGCCGGCGAGCAGCGCGACCGCGTAGAGCTGGACGAGCGTGAGCGCTCCGAGCGCCCAGGCCGCAGGGATCGAGGCGATCAGCGCGGCCCTGGTCAGGTCGGCGGCGATAAGGACGCCGCGCTTACGAGTCCGGTCCACCCACACCCCAGCAGGCAAACCGATCAGCAGGAACGAGACCGTGCTGAGAGCGGCGAGCACGCCGACCTCAACGGGGCCGGCGTGCAGCACAACCTGGGCCAGCACAGGCAGCGCGACGTAGCCGACATGAGTGCCGAACTTACTCACGATGTTGGCGATGTACAGAGCGCGGAACTGCTGGTGGGCCAGAATACTGCGCCGAATCCATCCGGCGGGTGTCGTCGCAGTCGTCACCTCGGGCTGACTCCTCACCGCGTCGGAAACTCCACGTTCCGTTCCCCTTCGACATTCGCTGCAACGTTCATTGAACTCCAATACCTTGTCAAGGCTTGCGGCCGGTACATTGAGTCCCGTCTGCCCGTGCCATGGGCCCGCACGTTCGCGCCATCAGGCGGCATTAGTCGCAGCCATCAACAATCACAGACTGGAACGAAGAAATCAACTCGGAGGAGCGGGGATAAGTCGGGCGCCAAATAACTACTCCCTGTACTCGAAATGTATTGAAAATATGCATGATGTCGCAGGTAAGACCCTCGCCAGAGTAAGGGTGTGTCCAGTCGATGGCTCTGCCAGGATTCCCGTGCAACGCTCAGTCCCTAGCGATTGTGAGAACCATCCGTTTATGTAGCAGGGCGAGCCCGGCGGCGACTGCGTCGTGGTACGGCAAGGGCAAGCGCTGGCTCGCCGTCTGGGTGGACCCCGACGGTAAGGAATGCTCGACCGCCTACGGCCGAGGCCGAGGCCGAGGCCGCGCGCAAGATCGCCGCCATGGGCGCCGACATTGCCCGTGGCGACTACATCGACCCGAACGCCGGCAAGGTGCTCTTCGGCGAGGTGGATCAGCGACCTGAGCAGCCGTTTCGGCACCTCGACCGTCCAGACCGCGTTCCTCGTCCTCCAGTGCGTCTTCAGCCTCGCCGTCGCCGACGAGGTCATCAAGCGCAGCCCCGCCAAGTCACCGGTAGTCCAGGTGCCCAAGCGTGCTGCCGAAGAGATCACCGCGTGGTCGGACGAGAGAGTCAGCGCGGCGATCGATGCCCACCCTGAACTGTTCCGCCTGCTCCCTATCATTGGGGCCGCCTGCGGACTGCGGCAGGGGGAGCTGTTCGGCCTCGCCCTGGAGGACTTCGACTTCGAGGAACGTGTCCTCCGAGTACACCGACAAATCAAGAAGCTGGGCAGCGATCACCTCTACGCCCTGCCGAAGAACGACCGGGAGCGCGTCGTCCCACTGCCCGCCTGGGCGGCCGGGGCGGTCAAGCGGCATGTCTCGGTCTACCGCCCGCTGGTCTGCTCCCTGCCCTGGGAGAAGCTGGATGGCAAGCCGCGCACCCACAACCTGCTCTTCCGCTGGACGGGCGACCGCCATGTCAGGTCTCGAACCCACAGCGAGATCGTATGGAAGCCCGCACTCGTCCAAGCGGGAGTGATCCCGCTCCCGGACAAGGACTCCCGCCAGCGCAGGCGACTACACCACCTCCCGCAAGGAGGGGCTGCACCAGCTCCGCCACTACTACGCGAGCGTCATGCTGGCCGGCGGCGTCTCAGTCAGCGAACTCGCCGAGCATCTCGGCCACGCCGAACCCGGATTCACCCTCCGCGTCTACGCCCACCTGATGCCCGGCTCCCACGACCGCGCCCGCAAGGCCATCGCACAACCGCCTGTTCCGTCCACGCGAGGTCGCTCACGGAACAGGGACCGGAACAGTGATCATCCAGAGTCCGATCCCCACACAAAGAACCCCGCCTCCCACCACAGGGAAGCGGGGTTTCCGCATGTCAGGGGCTACTTGGCCAGATGACGGCTGATGACCAGCCGCTGGATCTGGTTCGTGCCCTCGAAGATCTGCATGATCTTGGCCTCGCGCATGTAGCGCTCGACCCGGAACTCCCGCGTGTACCCGTACCCGCCGAACACCTGCACCGCGTCCGTCGTCACCTTCATCGCCACGTCCGTCGCCACCAGCTTCGCGACGCTGGCCTGGCGGCTGTAGGGAAGGCCGGCGTCGCGGCGGCGGGCCGCGTCCAGGTACGTCGCCCGCGCGCTGTCCACCCCCGCCGCCATGTCCGCCAGCAGGAACCCGAGCCCCTGATGGTCGATGATGCGCTTGCCGAACGTCTCCCGCTGCTTGGCGTACGCGACCGCCTCGTCGAGCGCGGCCTGGGCCAGGCCCGTCGCGCAGGCCGCGATGCCGAGCCGGCCGGAGTCCAGCGCGCTGAAGGCGATCTGGAGACCCTGGCCCTCCTCGCCGATCAGGCGGGCGGGCTCCAGGAAGGCGCCGTCCCAGTGGGCACTGGTCGTGGGGACGGCGTGCAGGCCCATTTTCTCCTCGGGCCGTCCGAAGGTCAGACCGTCGGTCGCGCCCGGCGCCAGGAAGCAGGAGATGCCGCGCGAGCCTTCCCCCGTACGGGCGAAGAGAGCGTAGAAGTCGGCGATGCCACCGTGCGTGATCCAGGCCTTGTTGCCGCTGATCCGGTAGCCGTCCCCGACCCACTCGGCGCGGCACGTCAGTGCCCCGGCGTCGGAGCCGGCCTGCGGCTCCGACAGGCTGTAGCCGCCGATCAGGCGCCCGGCCAGCATGTCGGGCAACCAGCGTGCCCGCTGCTCGTCCGTGCCGTAGGCGAAGACGGGGAAACAGGCGAGCGTGTGCACGCTGGTGGCGACCGCGACGGCGGCCCACCGCATCGCCAGCTCCTCGATGACCTGCAGATACACCTCGTACGGCTGCCCGCCGCCCCCGTACTCCTCCGGGTACGGCAGCCCCAGCAGCCCCGCTTCGCCCAGCGTCGCGAACAGCCCCTCCGGGTACGTCTCCGCGCGCTCGTGCTCGTCGACCCGCCGCGCGAGCTCCTTGTCGGCGATCTCGCGGGTCAGGTCGATGAGGTCCTTGGCGTCCTGGTCGGGCAGCAGGCGGTCGACGGTCACGATCCCTCCACGCTCGAAACGGGCTCCTCCAGCCGCGCCAGCGCGGTCCTGGCGCGCTCGCGGAACTCGGCCACGCGGGCGAGCTTGATGTCCTCGTACCCCCGGATCAGCTCGGGCAGGCCCGCGATCTCCGCGACGGCGCCGGCGGTGGCGGGGGTGAGCCGGGCCAGGGCGGCACGCACGAGGTCGCGGTACTCGCCGACGAGTTCCCGCTCGACGCGCCGCACCCGGGCCCGGCCGAACACGTCGAACGCGGTCCCGCGCAGGACTCGGGCGGCCCGCAGCCCGCGGAACAGCACGGGCGCGGAGCGGCGCAGCTTGATCTTGCGTTTCATGCCCATCGCGCGCAGCACCGGCGGGTGCAGCAGCACCGACACCTCCGCGCCCGCCCCGAACTCGCGCTCCCTCTTGGCCTGCTCGGCGGGGTCGAGGTGGAGTCGGGCGACCTCGTACTCGTCCTTGTAGGCCATGAGCTTGTGCAGGCCGCGGGCGTAGGCGAGGGCGATCTCCGTGCCGGCCTCCTCGCCGGCGCGCTCGGTCGCGAGATCGGTGACGCGGCGCACGTCCTCGGCGTACGTGGAGGCGTAGGCGGCGTTCTGGTAGCCGGTCAGGTCGGCGACGCGGATGGCCACGACCTCGTCGAGCTTCTCGGCCGGCTCCTCGGTCGCCGGCACGACGACCTGGCGTACGGCCTCGGGGTCGGCCACGGCGGCACGGCCCCAGCGGAAGGCGGCGAGGTTCTGCTCGACGGCGGCCCGGTTCAAGGTGATCGCCTGCTCGATGGCCGCGGCCGACACCGGCAGCAGGCCCTCCTGGTACGCGGCGCCGACCAGCAGCAGGTTGGCCGGCATGTGGTCGCCGAACAGCGCCTCGGCCAGCTCGTGCGCGTCCAGGCACGTGACGCTCCTGGTGACGGACTCCACGCGGGCGACCGCGGCGGCGTGCCCCGGCACGGGCATGCGGCCGGTCACCATGGCGGCGGTGGGCACGACGGCGGTGTTCAGCACGGCGGCCGTGTGCTCGGTCGAGGCCACCGCCAGGTTGGTGTCGGAGGCCGCGCCCAGCACGTCGAAGCCGATCAGCACGTCGGCGCGGCCGTGCGAGGCGCGTACCGAGCCTTCGACCGGGTGCGGCGAGATCCGCACGTCGCTGACCACGGGCCCGCCCTTCTGCGCCAGGCCGGTCTGCTCGAGACCGGCCGCGTGCAGCCCATCGAGGTGCGCGGCCATCTGCAGGATCTGGGAGACGGTGACGACGCCGGTGCCACCGATGCCGGGCATCCTGATCAGCGCCTCGCCGGGTCTGGCCGTGGGCTCCGGCGGGTCCACCGGCAGGGCCGGCGTCTGAACCGCGGCCTTGGTGCCCGGCTTGACCAGCAGGAACGAGGGGCAGTCGCCCTTGAGGCAGCTCAGGTCGGAGTTGCAGGAAGGCTGGTGGATGTGGGTCTTGCGGCCGTACTCGGTCTCGACCGGCTGTACCGACAGGCACGTCGACGCCTCGCCGCAGTCGCCGCAGCCCTCGCAGACCCGCTCGTTCACCACGACCTTCTCCACCGGTGTGGGTAGCTTGCCGCGTTTGCGCAGGCGCCGTTCCTCGGCCGCGCACCGGTCGTCGTGGATCAGCACGGTCACGCCGTCGAGCGCGGCCAGCTCCCGCTCGGCCGCGGCCAGGTCGTCGCGGTGCCGTACGGAGGCGATCGAGGCCAGCCGCACGCCCCGGTACGTCTCGGGCTCAGGCGTGGTGATGACGATGCGGCGCACGCCCTCCACGGCCAGCTCGTGCGTGAGCGCGGGCACGTCGAGGCGGCCCTCGGCGCGCTGGCCGCCGGTCATGGCGACGGCGTCGTTGTAGAGCAGCTTGTACGTCATGGACACCCCTGCTGCGACGGCCGCCCTGATGGCGAGCGAGCCGGAGTGGTGGAAGGTGCCGTCGCCGAGGTTCTGCACGAAATGCCGATCTTCGGTGAACGGCGCCAGCCCGATCCACTGGGCGCCCTCGCCACCCATCTGCGTGATGCCGACCTGGGTGCCGCGCCCGTGCCCGTCCAGCGCGATCATGGCGTGGCAGCCGATGCCGACGCCGACCAGCGTGCCGTCAGCGGTGCGGGTGGAGGTGTTGTGCGGGCAGCCGGAGCAGAAATAGGGGGTACGGGCCGCCACGATCGGCAACGCGCGGCTGCGTCTGGTGACCGTGACGGTCTGGCGCGGCAGCCGGTCCGCTCCCACGCAGGCGGCGACGGCCTTGGCCACGTCCTCGGCGCCCAGGGTGCCGCGTGCGGTGAGCAACTCCCTGCCGACGACGACCGGAACCCGCTCGCGGCCGTACAGCGCCTGCTTCACCTGCCCTTCCAGGAACGGCACCTTGTCCTCGACCACCAGCACCCGGTCGAGGCCGGCCGTCATGGCGGCCAGCTCCTCGTCGTCGGCGGGGAACGGCATGGCCAGCCTGATCAGCCGCAGCCCCAGGTCGTCCATGGCCGCCTCGTCCAGGCCGAGGTCCGCCAGCGCCCGCAGGACCACCGCGTACGTGGTGCCCGAGGCCAGGATGCCGAGGGCGGTGTTGCCCGATCCGTACATCACCCGGTTGAGCCCGTGCGTGCGGGCGTACGCGCGGGCCAGGTCGAGCCGGCGGGTGAGCATGTCGTGCTCGGCGTCGAGCGCGGCCGGGCCGAGCAGGATGGGGGCCGCTTTGCTCTGGCCGTCCGGGGGCATCGGGATGTTCGCCCGCAGCGGGCCGAGGTCCACGGTGGCGGACGCGTCCGCGATGTCGGCGACGATCTTCAGCCCCGCCCACAGGCCGGTGGCTCGGGACAGGGCGACCGCGTGCAGCCCGAACTCGATGATCTCCGCGACGGAGCCGGGCGCCAGCAGCGGCATGGACAGGCTCTGGCACATGGGCTCGCACGAGCTGGGCAGCGTGGAGGACTTGCAGCCCGGGTCGTCGCCGATCCAGGCCACGGCGCCGCCGCGCGGCGCGGTGCCGGCCACGTTCGCGTGCCTGATCGCGTCGGCGGCCCGGTCCAGGCCCGGGTTCTTGCCGTACCAGAAGCCGGTCACGCCCTCGTGGCGGCGGCCCGGCACCTGGGCGAGCAGCTGGGTGCCGGCCACGGACGTGGCGGCGAGCTCCTCGTTCAGCCCGGGCCGGAACACCACGCCCGCCTCGTCCAGGAACCGTGCCGCCCGTCCCATCTCCAGGTCCACGCCCCCCAAGGGCGACCCCTGATAGCCGGTGACGAACACCCGCGTGTCCAGCCCGCGTTCGCGGTCCAGCCGGCGCTGCTCCAGCGTCAGCCGGACCAGGGCTTGGATGCCGGAAATCAGCACCCTGCCGTCGGGTGCCGTGTACTTGTCGTCGAGCGACACGGGGGCGGGAGTCGCGCTCGCGCTCACGCGTACCTCCTCCTGGCTTCGTACGTGATGATTCCCAGCACAGCAACGCGGGCAGGACATTCGCAAGTATTAGATGAGAAGGTGCCCCAAAGACGCAAACAATATGAGGGTTCTGGCCACAAGACTGATGTTCTTTGCGCCCGAGGAAGGGGTTCTGGCATGCCTGTCGTGGACGAGATCGATCACCACGTGCTGCGGCTGCTGCGGGAGGACGGGCGCAGGACGTTCTCGGAGATGGCCGAGCTGGTCGGGTTGTCGGTGGCCGCGGTCAAGCGGCGGGTGGACCGGCTGCGCGAGATCGGCGTGATCAAGGGGTTCACCGTGCAGATCGACTACGCCAGGCTCGGGTGGGGCATCGAGGCGTTCACCGAGCTGCGCTATCCCGGCACGACACCGGTCAGCGAGATCGTCCGCACCGCGACGGAGGTGCCGGAGGTGCAGGCGGTGTTCACGATCGCCGGAGATCCGGACGCGCTGATCCACGTACGCGTGCGGGATCTCAGCCATCTCCAGCAGGTGATCGACCGGCTGCGCCGGGCCGGGGACGTGACCGGCACGAAGACATTGCTGGTGCTCGGGTCGTGGACCCGGGAGGCGCTGTCAGGGACTCCCTCCTGATCGCTCCCGGCGGGAGAAGTGACGGACGAGCAGGCCGACCGCGAGCAGCATCGGCGCGCCGAGGCCGACCAGCCACAACGACACCCCGGCGATCGGAAGGCTCTCGTGGTCGTGTGCCGCCTTGTCGCCGGCGGGAGCCGGGCCGGGCGTAGACGGCTCGGATGGCCGGCTGGGGCCCTCGGCGCGCGGCTCCTCGCGGAGGTCGCCGGCATGCTTGGGCTCGGCGCGTGGCGGGGTCGGCGTCTCCGTGACGGAGGGTGTGGGGGTGGGAGGCGGACTCGGGGTCGGGGTCGGGACCGGCTCGACGGCGGTGGACGTACAGGAGCGGTTGTTCGCGGTGTTCCCGTCGCGGCTGGCCGTGCGGGCGGTGGCGCAGGTGCCGATCTCGCCCGTGCCGGCGGAGGCGGCGGTGAAGGCCAGCGTCCTGCTCTCACCGGGGGCCAGCGTGCCGAGCGAACACGTCTCGGCCGGGCACTCGGGCGAGCGGCCCGTGAGCCTGATCCGATCGCCGTCGATGGAGCCCCGCACGGTGACGTCGGCCGCCCTGGAGGGGCCGTTGTTGCGGACTCTGACCCTGTACGTGATGCCGGCGCCCTCGTCCACGCTGGACGGGCCGGTCGTCACGACTTTCACGTCGGCCATCGTCCGGGCCCGGCTGGTCAGCTCGGTCGTGTCGGCCGGCGCGTTGGAGGCGGTCACGTGGGCGCGGGTGGTGAGGTCCGTGCCGTCCAGGAGCGCCGGGTCGATCGTGACGGGGATCTCGTAGGCCACGCTCTGCCCCGGCGGGACGGTCAGGCCCGGTCCGCCGCAGGTGACGGTCTGCTCGGCGAGCGAGCAGCCGTCCGGGAGGTGATCTGGGCCCATGCCGGGGTGGAGGGTGCCGCTGATCGTCACGTCCTCGGCGTCCTGGCCGCCCGCATTGGTGACGCTCACGGCGTAAACGGCCCCCTCACCGATGATCGGCGTGTTCGGGGTGACCGTATGGGCGATCCGGAGCTCGGGCGCGCCGCCGGATAGGGGGACGGCCTCCGTAGGCTGGCTGCTCCAGCCGCCACCGCTCAACGCCGCGAGCGCGACGGCCGCCACGATCCCCGGCATGGCCATTTCGTCCCCCATACCCGCTCGACCCGGGACCGATCCTGCTCTTACGCGGGCACGGGGACAGGCGATCACACCAGAACCATGCGTTGCGATGACCAAGCCTTTGCCGTGGGGGACGGATCCGTGGTGTTCCGCGCTCGACGAACAACGCTCTGCGCGGCGTGATCGGCCGCTTAGGGTCGGGGCATGACGCATGCCGCCCGCTACGACGACGTCGCCGACTTCTACGCGGCAGGCTGGGCCGACGACGTCGACGACCCCGCCGCAGTCCGCCTGCTCGCCCTGCTGGAGCCGATCGCGGGCCGACAGGTCCTGGAGATCGCCTGCGGCCACGGCCGGATCAGCCGTGCGCTCGCCCGCCGGGGCGCCGGCGTCCTGGGCGTCGACATCTCCTCAGCCCTGATCGAGAAGGCACGTGCCGCCGAACACGACTCCCCGCTCGGCATCCGTTATGTCCACGCCGACGTGGCCGGCCCCGGCCTCCCTGACGTGTCCGGCCCCTTCGACGCGGTCGTCTGCAGCTTCGGCCTGTCCGACATCGACGACCTCGAAGGCGCGACAGCGGCGGCGGCCCGCGTGCTCCCGCCCGGGGGTGTCTTCGTGTGCTCGACCCTGCACCCGTGTTTCCCGGGCGGACGGAGTGTGTCGGGTTCGTGGCCGGCGGACGGGAGCTACTACAGCGAGGGCTGGTGGCGGGCCGACGGCGAGCTCTCGTCCCTGCGCCGCCAGGTCGGCGCCAACCACCGCACGCTCTCGACGTATGTCAACGCCTTCCGCCGCCACGGCCTCTGGCTGGACGAGATGGCCGAGCCCGAGCCCGCCCCGGACTGGGCGGCGACGCGGCCGGACGCCGCCCGGTACCCCGTGTTCCTCGTCATGAGATGCGTCAAGCACGGCGACGACTCGGTTGCCGATGGCGGCGACATCTGACAGGGCAGGGCAGGTCAGCCCTGCACCTGCGCCGGATCGGCGCCCCGCGCCGGGTCGAACGGCGGCAGGTTGAAACGGTCGCGAATGCTCTGCTGAACGGTGTATTTGTCGGCCCGCGCGTCGACCGTCATCACATATTCCTTGCGCCGGAACAACTCGATCACCGGATCGATCTTGCTGTGATAGTCGCGCAGCCGCCGGGCCAGCGCGTCCGGACTGTCGTCCGCCCGGCTCACCAGCTCCCCACCGCAGACGTCGCAGCGCCCTTCGACCTCCGGCCGGTGCGCGATCAGGTTGTAGTCCATGCCGCACTGCGAGCACAGCCGCCGGGCCAGGACGCGCCGGCGTACCTCCTCGTCGGGCAGGTCGAGGTGGATCACCCCGTCGATGTCGTAGCTCTCCAGGAAGAACTCCGTCTGCCGCCGGTTGCGCGGAAACCCGTCGATGACGAATCCGTAGTTCCAGTCGTGCAACTGGAGGCGTTCCCTGACGACGTCCTCCACCAGGTCGTCCCCCACCAGCTCCCCCGCCGCGACCAGGCGGCGTACCTGGGCGCCGATCTTGGTGTGGTTCTTGACGTGCCAGCGGAAGATGTCGCCGACGCTGATGTGCACGAGGTCGAGATCGTCGGCGAGCAGCTTGCTCTGGGTGCCCTTGCCGCTGCCCTGCACGCCCATGATCACATATTTCCGCATGTCTCTTCGCTTTCGCGTCAGGTCATTCTCCGGGCATCGTCACCTTCCCATCTGCCCGGCGTGCCTGAGAAGCCGCGGGCCCGCGCTCCGCAACTTCGCCGCCCGGGCGATACGTAGATTTGCCGATGCCTGGTATGCCTGTGGTGCCTACTCTCGGGGCTCATCGAGCGCTTTGCGAGAAGGTGGGTCCATGCGTGCGCTGACCACGTTCCTGTCGTTCCTCCTCATGATCACGACCCTCGCCCCGCCCGCGAGCGCGAAACCGGCGCCGGCCACGCAGGCGGACGTGGTCTTCCAGCGGGCCGACTTCCCGGCAGGCACGTCGGAGGGCACGACGGCCGGCGACGACCTGTCGTTCGGCTCGGCCGCCGGCACCATGTCCTACACCGACGCGCTCGGCACCAAGACCTGGGAGTACGCGCGCTGGACGGGGCCCGAGCGGGCCATCGGGTTCCCCGCGACCGAGCTGATCGCCTCCTGGACGGCGGACCTGCCGCAGGGCAGCTGGCTGCAGGCGGAGGCCCGGGCCAGGAACACCGAGGGCCTGACGAAGTGGTATTCGCTGGGCCGCTGGGCGTACGCCGAGGGTGACATCCGGCGCACGTCGGTGTCGGGGCAGGGCGACGCGGACGGCACGGTCGCCGTGGACACGTTCGTCGCGGCGGCGGGCAAGCAGATCAGCGCCTATCAGCTGCGCCTCACGCTCTACCGCACGCCGGGCTCGTCGGTGACGCCGCGGGTGCGTACGTCCGGCGCCATGGCCTCCAACGTGCCCGAGCGCAAGACCGTCCCGGTCAGCCCGGGCGGCGGCGCCTGGGGGACGGAGCTGAACGTGCCGCGCCGCTCCCAGAACGTGCACGAAGGCCACTACCCCGAATGGGACGGCGGCGGCGAGGCGTGGTGCAGCCCGACCTCGACCACGATGGTGCTGGGTTATTGGGGCAAGTGGCCGAGCGCGCAGGACACGGCGTGGGTGGATCCGTCCGACCCGAACCCGGAGGTGGACTACGCGGCCCGGTACACCTACGACCACGCGTACCAGGGGGCGGGCAACTGGCCGTTCAACACCGCCTACGCGGGCCGGTACGGCATGGACGGGTTCGTCACCCGGCTGCGGTCGCTGACGGAGCTGGAGTTGCTGATCAAGGCCGGGGTGCCGGTGATCACCTCGCAGTCCTTCAAGAAGAGCGAATTGCCGGGCGCCGGGTACGGCACCAACGGGCACCTCATGGTGATCGTCGGTTTTACGGCGACGGGTGACGTGATCGCCAACGATCCCGCGTCGCCGAGCAACGACGCGGTGCGGCGGGTCTATCCGCGGGCGGACTTCGAGAACGTCTGGCTGCGCAGCTCCAGCAGTGGTGGCGTCGCGTACGTCGTCCACCCGCCGGGCCACCCCTTGCCCGCCACGACCCCGGGTCTGCCGGCCAACTGGTGAGGCCGGCGCTGGTGCGGGTCCGGACGACCGCAGCCTCCGCACGCCTGACGCCCCGGCGCCCCCGGACGGGGACCCTTGACCGGCGTCCTGAGCCAGAAGCATGACGGCGCCCTGGGCCGGAGCCGGAGACGGAGTGCGGCGGAGATCGATTCGACTCGACGGCGGACCCAGAGTTCCGTACCCTAACTACCTCGACAACTGTGGCCGACCACGCCGTGGAGCGCCGATGACCGAGGACGGATCTGCGTCAGTGGAGACGACGCGGCTGGTGCGACCCCGGTGGAACGGTCCACCCCTGCTGCTGTCGTCCGACGGCGTCCGCGTCCTCGTGGCGGGCACGGGCGCGCATCGCCCGGAGTCGCGCCTGCCGCAGGCCCTCGCCGTTCCCGCGACCGTCAACGACGTGGCCCAGTGCCTGGTCGACCGGGCGGGCCTGGCGCCGGCCGGCCTCACCGTGCTGCTGGACCCGGCGACCCCGGCCAACCTCGGTGAGGCCCTGGAGCGGGCAGCGCGGGAGGCCACGTCGGTCCTGGTGTTCTATTACGTGGGCCACGGCGTCTTCACCCCCGACGGCGAGCTGCACCTGGCCACCCGCGCCACCGTGGACCTCGGCCAGGGGATGCCCGGCTACCAGGCGCTCCCCTACGGCATGGTGCGCACCATCCTGTCGTCGTCGCCGGCCGATCTGGTCATCGTGGTGCTGGACTGCTGCTTCACCGGCGCCGGTCGGCCCGCGCCGGCGAAGGCCGCGGACCGGGTCTTCGAGAGCCTGGGGCGCAGCGCGTACGTGCTGGCCTCCACCAGCAGGGACGACAACGCCTGGGCGCTGCCCGGCGTCCGCCACACCGCACTCAGCGGCGCCCTGCTCAGACTGCTGAACGAGGGCGAGGCGGACGGTCCGCCGGCGTTCACGCTGGACCACCTCTACCACCGGCTGGCCCGCACGCTGCCCGCGGCCGGGTTCCCACGGCCGCGCCGGCAGGCGACGGACGTGGGCGACCGGGCGCCGCTCGCCGCCAACCCCGCCCATGAGGGCCCGCCCAACCGCTCGGGCCCGCCGATGGGCTCCCCCGGGCACCTGTCCAGTCCGTATCGCGGCCTGGCCGCGTACGGTGCCGAGCACGCCGAGATGTTCTTCGGGCGCGAGGAGCTGACCAGGTCGCTGACCACGCGCGTACGACAGGCGCTGCGGGCCGGCGGCCCGCCGGTCGTCATCGGCTCGCAGGCGTTCGAGGGTGGCCCGCTCATCCTCACCGGGCCGTCGGGGAGCGGGAAGTCGTCGGTGTTACGGGCCGGGCTCATCCCCGCCCTGCGGCAGGAGCAGGACGTGTCGTGCGTCGTGCTGGCGCCCGGCGCCGACCCACTGGGCGCGCTGGCCCGCGAGCTGGCCGAGCTCGGCGGCGGCGACCCGGCGCGGCTGCGCGCGATCATCGAGTCCGATCCCAGCGGGGCGCGGCGGGGGTTGCCCGGGCGGGTGCTGCTGGTGGTGGACCAGTTCGAGGAGGTGTTCACGGCCTGCCCCGACGGGGCGGCGCGGGCGCGGTTCGTCCAGGCGCTCACCGAGCTGTCGCAGGCCGCGGCCGTGGTGATCGCGGTACGCGCCGAGTTCTTCGGGCGCTGCGCGGCGTACCCCGGGCTGGTGGAGGCGATGCGACGGCCCGAGGTCGTCACGCCCATGACCGCGGCCGAGCTCCGCGCGGTGATCGAGCAGCCGGCCGTCCGGTCCGGCCTCAGCGTGGAGACCGGGCTGGCCGACCTGATCCTGGAGGATCTGCGCGCCGAGGAGGCGGCACTGGAGCGGTCGGGCGGGCCGCTGCCGCTGCTCTCGCATGCCCTGCTGGCCACGTGGCAGCGGCGGTCCGGCGGCGTGCTGACCATGGCGGGCTACCGGTCGGCGGGCGGGGTGACCGGCGCGCTGGCGATGAGCGCGGAGGACACGCTGCGCGGGCTGGGCGCGGAGTTCGAGCCGGTGGCGCGCGAGCTGCTGATCCGGCTGGTACGCGTGGACGACCGGATCGGCGGCACGGCGCGGCGAGTCGCGCTGGCCGAGCTGGCTCCCGACGCGCCGTCGGTCGGCGGGCAGATCCTGGCCGAACTCGCCAGGGCGCGGCTGGTCACCGTGGCCGGGGGCGAGGCGGAGCTGGCCCACGAGACGCTCATCCGCGCCTGGCCCCGCCTGGGCGGCTGGGTGGACGCCGAACGCGCCGCCCTGCTCGTACGCAGCCGCCTGTCGGAGGACGCGGCGACCTGGCATCGGGAAGGCCAGGACCCGGCCTACCTGTACACCGACAGCCGCCTGCCCGCCGCCCAAGCCCTCGCCGCCTCGGCCGGCCCGAATCCGGGAGCCGATCCCACCGCGGCGGCGAACAGACCGCTCACGGGCGCCGATCCCACCGCGGCGGCGAACAGACCGCTCACGGGCATCGATCCCACCGCGGCGGCGAACAGGCCACTGACGCCCGTCGAGCGGGCGTTCCTCGACACGTCGGCACGGCGGCACCGCCGGCGGGCCTTGATCGGCCGGGCCGTCATCGCCGCGCTCTCCGTGCTCCTCCTCCTGGCCGCGACCGGCAGCGTGCTGGCCCTGCGCCAGTCCAGCCGGGCATCGACGCAGTCCCAGCAGGCGACCGGCCAGCGCGACCAGGCACTCTCCCGTCAGCTCGCCGCCACCGCCAACAGCCTGCCCGACACCTCTCTCGCCGCTCAGCTGGCCCTGAGCGCCTACCGTGTCTCGGCCACCCCCGAGGCCCGCGGCGCGCTCCTCGGCACGCTGTCACGCCCGCTCCCGGCCCGCATGGTCGGCCACACCGCTGCGGTCGAGCGGGTGGCGTACCGTCCTGACGGGCGGGTGCTCGCCACCGCCTCCGGCGACGCCACGGCCCGCCTGTGGGACGTCGCCGACCCCCTCCGCCCCAAGAGCGCGGGCGTCGTGAAGGGCCACACGAGGGGCCTGACGGCGGCGGCGTTCAGCGCGAACGGCAAGATCCTCGCGACCGGCTCCGCCGACGAGACCGCCCGCCTGTGGGAGGTCTCCGACACCGCCCGCCCGCGTGCCCTGTCCACGATCACGGGCCACGGCGAGCCGGTCGTCTCGGTGGCGTTCAACCCGAAGGGCGACCTGCTGGCCACCGCGGGCGCCGACAAGTCGGTACGCCTGTGGAACATCGCCGACCCCGCCAAGCCGAAACCCGTCTCCGTACTCAAGCAGACCACCGACCCCACCGAGGTGGCCTTCAGCCCCGACGGGCGCATGATCGCGGTCACGTCGTCCACCGGCGTCACGCTCCTGGACGTGCTCACGCCAGCCAAGCCCAGCAGCCTGGCCACGTTGACGGCCCCGGACGGCGGCGGCGTCAGGAGTGTGGCCTTCAGCCAGGACGGCCAGAGCCTCGCCACCGCCTCCAGCACCGGGGCGCTGCATCTGTGGAACATCGCCACCGCCAAGCTCACCGGCACGGCGACCGGGCACGCGCAGGCGGCCGGCGACCTGGCCTTCAGCGCCGACGGCAACGTCCTGGCCAGCGCCTCCGCCGACGGCACCGCCCGCCTGTGGAACATCTCGACCCCGAGCGACCCGCAGCCGGCGGCCACGCTGACCGGTTTCGCGGGCGCGGTGACCGGGGTGGCGTTCAGTCCGAACGGCCAGAATCTCGCCACCTCCTCCGCCGATGGCATGGCTCGCGTGTGGAACGTCGCCGACCCCGCCAGGGTGGCCGCCCGCGCCCGGCTGGCCCGGCACACCGCGCTGGTCAACGGGGTGGCGATCGCCAAGGGCGGCCGTACGCTCGCCAGCGTCTCCGACGACAAGACCGTCAAGCTGTGGGATGTCTCCGACCCCGCGTCGGCCACGCCCGTGTCGACGCTGCGCGGGCACACTGACGCCGTCGTGGCGGTGGCGTTCAGCCCGGACGGCCGCTACGTGGTCTCGGCGTCCCTGGACCGCACGGCGCGGTTGTGGCAGGTGGAGCGGCCCGCCAACCCGAAGTTCGTGGCGACGCTCCAGGGGCACGCGGGCGGGTTGCGGTCGGCGGCGTACAGTCCGGACGGCAAGATCGTGGTGACGACCGGGCGGGACGGCAGGACGATGGTGTGGGACGTGTCCACGCCCACCGCCCCCAAACGGGTGGCGACGCCGGGCGCCGCCGACGACCGGCTCGACGTGGCCGTGTTCCGGCCGGACGGGCGTGTCCTCGCGACCGGCTCGGGCACCTCTGCCGTACGGCTGTGGGACGTGTCCAAGCCGGTCCAGCCGCGCCGGCTGGGGGAGTTCGCCGCGGCCCCGGGCGGCGTGCTGGACCTGCAGTTCAGCAAGGACGGCAAGACCCTGGCCGTGGCGGCGTCGGACGGGACGGCGCGCCTGTGGGACGTCGCCCGTCCCGAGCAGCCCAAACGCTTGTCCACCCTGCCGGGGCATGTGGCGGACGTGTCGGCCGTCGCCTTCAGCGCGGACGGCCGCACGCTCGCCACCGCCTCCCGTGACCGCACGATCCGGGTGTGGAACGTCGCCGACCGCGCCCGCCCGTCATTGTGGGCGGTGCTCGGCGGCGCGAGCGCGGTGGACGACGTGGAGTTCGGCCCTGACGGCACCGTCCTGGCCGGCACGTCCGACGTGGCCACCCAGCTGTGGGGGCTGAACGTGGAGCAGGCGAGCGAGAACGTCTGCCAGTCGGCGGGCACGTCGATCACCAGGGAGGAATGGGCGCAACACCTCCCCGGCCGCCCCTACGCCCTTCCGTGCCAGGCCCAGAACTGATCAGACGTCGTAGGTCACGTCGGAGAACGTGGCCCGGCACCCCTCGCCCGCCAGGTCCTGCACCCACAGGCCGACGAACGCGCCGGTGAACCCGAAGGACCTGATCTGGCCGCCGATGATCTCGTCGGCATGCTCGTCGGACAGGATCGTGGCGTCCAGCTCCACGGGGAGGGGCCGGCCGTCGGCGGAGAACCGCAGCGCCGGACCGTCGAACTCGACGCCCAGCCGGGTCGCGCTCTCCCCGGTGTAATGCACGGTCCGCGTGCCCTGGTCGCTGCCGGTCAGGATGAGGCCGTCGGTGGTGAGCGCGAGGTGGTACCAGTTGCGGGAGTTGTAGTAGGCGGTGATGCCGGCGGACTGGTGCACGGTGTCCGGCTCGAACGTCACGTTCGCCTCGAACGCGCATTTCATGCCGGTCACCCGGCGGGCGACGAGGCTGGGGGCACGCAGCCCGTACGGGGACTGCCCGCCTGTGATCGTCACCTGGTCGCCGTCGAAGCTCACCCAGTCCGGCGAGGCGGGGCGGCGCAGGGTGCTCCAGTGGCGCTCCGCCGGGTCCTGCTCACCGGGCGCCCACGGATGCGGCGGCAAGGCAGGCCCGGGCACGTCAACCGCGGGCACTCCCCCGGCCACGCGCGGCCAGCCGTCCGCCCACTCGACCAGCTGGATGGCGGTCTCCCTGCCCAGCACGCACCGGCCGCGCTGCGTGTAGGGGCGGGCGGCCAGGTGCGCGACGTACCACTCGCCGTCCTGGGTCTGCACCAGGCACCCGTGCCCGGCCTTCTGCAGCTCCAGGGTGGGGTCGTGGCGGGCGGTGAACATCGGCCCGGCCGGGTCCGGCTCGTACGGGCCGTCCAGCGTGCGGGATCTGAGCACGGTGGCGCCGTGCTCGTAGCCGGTGCCGCCCTCGGCCACCATCAGGAAGTACCAGCCGTCGATCTTGTAGACGTGGGGTCCCTCGGTGACGTTCCGGTTCTCGAGAATGAGCCGCGGCTTGCTTCCTCCTCCGCCGCCGAGCTGCTGGAGCTCGATCCCGGCGAAGCCGCGTCCCGGGCGCGAGTCGAAGACCATGTTGAGGAGGTACGTGGCCCCGTCGTCGTCGTGGAAGAGCGCGGCGTCGAACCCGCGCCCGGGCAGCTTGACCGGGTCGGACCACGGGCCCTCGATGGCGGGGGCGGTGATCAGGTAGTTCGTGATGTCCTTGTAGCCGTGGGCGTAGTTGTCCATGACGCCGTAGACCAGGTGGAAGAGCCCGTTCGCGTACGTGAGGTCGGGCGCCCAGACGCCGCCGGAGTCCGGCACGCCCGACAGGTCGAGCAGCCGGCGGTCGGTGAGGATGCCGCCCAGGGGCCGCCAGTTGACCAGGTCGCGGGAGTGGTGGACGCGGACACCCGGATACCACTCGAACGTCGAGGTGGCCATGTAGTAGTCCGCACCGACCCGCAGGATGGACGGGTCCGGGTGGAAGCCGGGCAGGACGGGGTTGCGGATGGCCGTCCGTGTCATGGCTGCCTCCATTGATAGAAACCGGTCGCCAGGGAACGCTACGGCCGGAGAGGCGCGCACCACAAGAACGCGTTACATATACGTTACACTTGTCGATAGGCGTAGCGTGATTTACCTGCTGAGGTCGCCTGGGGAGATGGAAGCACCCCACCCCCGTTGACCGCGGCCCACGCTCGCACCTACGGTAGGTATCGGTTTCTATAACGGCCAGAATGGAGGCATCTGCCCGTGCTCCCCCGCCCCAAGGCGTCGACCGCCACGAGCGCGGAACACCTCCGCGCCGCCGGGCACGACGCCCTCCGCAGGGCGAGCGTATCCGCATGGGGATGCCGACCTGATCTCTCCCGCCATAGACTGCGTTGAGGTCGCGGACCTCCCATGCTCAGCCAGTCGTCAATGACCATGAAGGGCCGGCCTTGTCGCGAAAAGCAAGCCGCAAGGAAGTGGGCGCGGCGGACGAGCGTGTCACCGTCCGCGACGTGGCCGCGCGGGCCGGGGTCTCGGCCACCACGGTCTCCCGCGTGATCAAGGGTGACTATCCGGTCGCCCAGGCCACCAGGGCACGGGTGCTGCGGGCCATGCGCGAGCTCGACTACGTGCTCAACGTGCACGCCCGGGCACTGTCGGGGGCCAGCACCAAGATGGTGGCGTTCGTGCTCGACGACGTCACCGGCCCCTCCTTCGCTCACGTCGCCAAGGGCGTCGAACAGCAGGCGACCGCCGAGGGCCGGCTGTGCATGGTGTGCACCACCCACGGCGACCCGGCCCGCGAGCTGGCCATCGTCGAGGCCATGCGCGAGCAGCGGGCCGACGCGGTCATCCTGGTCGGCGGCGGCACGCTGGACGACACCTACCGCGAGCGCATGTCGCACTTCGCGCACGCCCTCGACAAGGCCGGCTCCCGCCTCGTGCTGTGCGGGCGGCCGCCCCTCGGCGACGACGTGCCGACCACGGTGGTCGAGTACGACAACGAGGGCGGCGCCTACGCCATGACCAGCCACCTGCTGTCCCAGGGGCACCGGCGCATCGCCCTGGTCGGCGCCACCGCCGACGACCTCAGCACGACCAGGCTCCACCGGGTCCGCGGCTTCATGCGCGCCCACGAGTCCTTCGGCGTGCCCCACGACCCGGACCTGGTCGTCCCGGCGGGCTTCGACCGCGCCGACGGCTACGACGCCGCCCGCCGCCTGCTCGCGCTGGGCGCCGAGTTCACCGCCGTCTTCGCCGCCACGGACATGGTGGCCATCGGCGTCCTGGCCGCCCTCCGCGAGGCCGGCCTCCGCGTGCCGGAGGACGTGTCGCTGTCCGGTTACGACGACATCCCCTTCGCCGCCGACCTGACCCCCGGCCTGACCACCGTGCACATTCCCACGGAGGAGCTGGGCCGGACGGCAGTACGCCTGGCGCTGAACCGCCAGGACCGCCAGCACGTCGTCCTGGGCACCCACATCGTCGTCCGCGACTCGGTCCGCCCCCCGGCCCGCCGCGCATAGCCGGGCCAACCGCCACCCCTTGCCCGGCCGCTTCGCGCGGAAGGGCTCAGGCTGCCTCCTTCAGGCGCCTTCGGCGTACCCCCGCGCCTCCGGCGCCATCAAGCCCACCCGTTGCTGGCTAGGTGGTGGGCCGCCTGATGCCCGCCCGCGGCCGAAGAGGTCTTCGGCTCATTCCTTTGGGCCGTGTGCGATCGAAGGGATCAGACGCCTTCAGCCCAGTACTTTTGCAGCCTCGCAACGGCGTCCTCCTTGCTCATCGCCGCGACGTCGGCCTCATCCAGACCCACTCTAGAGATCAGCAGATGAACAAGATCGGCGGGCAACGCGTTTGACGGTGGCTTGGGTGTTCCGCGATCGGGCAAGGCACCGTCCTTGACGCACGCCCAGAACGTTGCCTCGTCCACCTGTAGCTGATCACGCAGTATGTGACCCCATATGCTCTGGCCGTAGGTGCTTCGATCGACCGGATGGGAGATCCGCGTTCTCAGGATCCGGCCATCGGGAAGGTCCAGCTCGTAGGTGACATGGTGGGTCCCCGTTCGCCCGCGGGCGTTCCGTACCGGACGCCAGCCTTCGATCTGACAGAACCGATCGTGGTCCTCGCGTGTGGGCTGGGGCCAGGTCATCGGGCCTTCCCCACCAGCCATTCGCGCAACTGATCGTCATCGCTGAGGCTGATCAACTGCACCAGCCCCCAGTTCTCGCGGTGGTTAGGGGCATCGAGCAAGTGGTCTTGCCAGTCTTCCGCGTAGTCGCGGAGCGCATCGACCATTTCCGTGACAGCCTCATTGAAGGTCCGGCCGTCGGCTGCGATCGGCAACCCAGGAATGAAGATCGACCAACCGTCGGCCTCCGCAACCACCTGGGCGCGAGATGGAGTGACCGCGGCGAGATAGTGGCGCAGCCTATCGACGTCCACAAGGGCGGTCGTAGAGGACTCTCGACGCACCGTGGCGACACGGCCGCGTTCAGCCGCGTCCAAGAGCGCTTTGAGATGCGCACGGGCCTCTGTGTAGCTGTCGAAATGAACGGCGGTCATGCTGGCACCTCCACTGGAGCGTGCCTCCAGGATGCCTCTCAGGGATAAGTACGTCAAGTACGCCACGTACTGATGGTCTCCTTGCCTGACGGCCGACCCTAGCTCCGGAACAGCGACACCATCCGCCAAGATCGTTTGTTGCTCTGGGATCGAGACGCCATCCGCGGAATCGTCTCCTCGCCGCCCCACTCGACCTGATGTTGGTGGCGAGGAATGCTCAGAGCCGGATGACGACCTTCCCCAACGCGTTGCCGGATGCGTAGTACCGGTAGGCGTCAGATACCTCGTCGAAGGCGAACACGCGGTCGATGACCGGACGGATGCGGTTGACGTCGATGGCGCGGTTCATGGCGAGGAACGGTGCGCGGCTGCCGACGGGCTAGTCGCGCAGGCGCAGCACGCCCCAGTGGCTGGTGTCCAGGTAGCTGCGCTTCGTAGCGTCGTTCCAGGTCACCGCACCGGTACGGGCCGCGCCCGTCGCGTCGTTCACCTGGATGTCGAAGCCCAGCAGCGTCCCCTCCGCCAACGTGATCGTGGGCAGCTTGATGGCCGCCTCCACGACATACCCGCCCGGCACCACCTTGGCCACGGCCGAGATGTTGTCCTTGACGCCGGCCGCGTCGAAGGTGCCGCCGACCGTGACGCGACCGGAGAAGCCGACCCGGTACTGGCCGTCGTCGTCCGTGTAGCCCTTCGTCTTGCCGTTGCCGGGGTCGACGAAGATCTCGACGGAGTCCTGTTCCCACGGGTTCGGGGATTCCTCGCTCAGCGTCGGGTCCGCCACCTGGGCCAGGACGTACAGGACCGAGCCGTGCCACAGCGACCTGACCTTGGCGGTCGCGCCGGAGGTTCCCTGGATCCAGGTGGCGGTGCGGATCTCCGGCGCCTCCCGCCAGGCCGGTTCCGCGACGCCGTCGAGGACGGGCGGCGTGTGGTGGGGGGCCGAGGTGAGTTTGACGGCGGGCGCGGTGGTCACCTTGCCGGTCCACGAGATCGCGGTGCCGGCGTCGTGCACGGTCACGTCCACGTCGGTGCCCTTCTTGACCAGCGCCTCGACGCGGTAGCCGGTCGTGGTCCGCCGCACAGCCGCCTTCGGACCGCCGGCCCGCGTGACGGTGTACGTGGTGCCGTCCACGGTGAACGTCACCTTGTCCTGCCCGGAGACGGTCGGGTCGGTGACCTCGGCCAGCACGTACAGGCCGCCAGGAGCCGATCGTGCTTGGAAGCCGGCCGACACGCCGCCCACCCGCGGGAGAAGCGCGTCCGGCAGCAGATCCCATTGGAGGTCCCGCTTGCCGTCCACCTTCACCGTGCCCGTCGGCGCCTCCAGCTTGCGCACCAGCGGCGGCAGCTTGGACGGGTCCACGACGGCCCAGTACGCGGGCTTGGCCTGCAGGTCGTGGTCGAAGAGCAGCGGCGCGTTGAGCCGCGGGATCGGCCAGGTGTTCAGCCAGCTGACGTCGTCGGACTCGCCCCAGACGGTGACCGAGCTGAGCTTGGAGGCCTGCCGCCGGAAGACGTCGAACAGCGCCTTGTACCGGTGGCCCTGCTCCACCAGCAGCTCCGGCGGGATCGACGGGTAGGAGGAGACGAAGTCGGTGTAGATGCTCACGTCCAGCTCGGTGACCTGCTGGTCCACGGCGAGCGTGGCGAAGCGCTCGATGGTGTCCTCGACGTACGAGGCGGGCGGCTGCTCGATGTTGAGATGCAGCTGGTGGCCGACGCCGTCGATCGGGACGCCCTCGTCCTTGAGCTGCTTGACCAGCGCGTACAGGGCTTCGCGCTTGCGCGGGAACTCGGTGTTGTAGTCGTTGATGAAGAGCTTGGCGTCCGGGTCGGCCTCGCGGGCGACGCGGAAGGCGGTGCGGATGTAGTCGAGGCCGGCGATCTCGTACCACTTGGAGCGGCGCAGCCCGTCCGGCTGGTTCTCGTCGATGACCTCGTTGACCACGTCCCAGACCGCGATCTTGTCCTTGTAGCGGGTCACGAGCGTGCGGACGTGGTTCTCCAGTCGCCGCAGCAGGGTCTCCTTGTCTACTTCCTTGCCGTCCGCCCCTTCGAACACCCACGCCGGGGTCTGGCTGTGCCAGACGAGCGTGTGCCCGCGGACGGTCATGTCGTGCTCGACGCCGAAGTCCACCAGATGGTCGCCGTCGGCGAAGGCGAACTCGCCCTCCCGTGGCTCGGTGGCGTCCCACTTCAGCTCGTTGCCGGGGGTGATGCCGTTGAAGTGCCTGGCCAGCAGCTGGCCGTGCACGCCGAGCGTGTCGGGCCTGGTGAGCGCCGACCCCATGATGAAGGGCACCTCGTCCTTGAGCGCTGGGATGTCGGTCTGGATGGGCTTCGGCTCGATGTAGGTCATCGCGAAGTCGTCCAGGTAGAAGGAGAAGGCGCCGCTGTCGGACTCGAGGTAGACGCTGAGGAAGTCCACGTCGTACGCGAGCGTGTACGTGCCGGCGAGCTGCACCCACTGCCCCGCGGGCACGTCCTTGGGCGGCACGATGCGCTCGTAGCTGGGCGTGCCACCGGTGCGCCGTTCGATCGACAGGCCGAGCCGGCCGGCCGTGGTGTCGGGGCCGAGCCGCACCCATACCGACAGGGCGTACTTGTCGCCTTTGCCCATCCGGCCGAGCACGTTCAGGGCGGGCCCGTCCCAGGAGGCCGACCGGCCCGAGACCGCGAGGCTGCGGGCGCCGCCGTGGGCGGCGGCCGTGCCGGCCTCCAGGGTGGCGGCGGCACGCGGCGACCAGTCCTGCGTGGTGCCGTCCTCGAAGTCGGTGGTGATCGGCTCGCGGGTGGGGTCGCCCTGCGGGCTGATGACGATGTCGTCCAGGTAGTACTGGGAGGTGGCGTCGGAGCTCTCCGCGTAGACCTGGAGGTCGGTGGAGTCGGCGGTGAAGAGGTAGGTGCCCGCCAGCCGCACCCACTCGCCGTCGGTCACGGTGGCCGCCGCGACGCGCTCGTACGTGGTCTCGCCGCCGGTGGGGGTACGCTGCACGGTCAGCGCGATCGTGCTCGCCGGCTGCCCGGTGACCAGCCGCGCGTACGCGGTCACGCGGTAGGTGACGCCCTTGACGAGCGGCGGGGCGATCGAGGCCCCGTGCCAGGTGGCGGTCCGCCCCGTGGTGAGCAGGCTGTTGGCGCCCGCGTGCGCCGCGTCCGTGGTGACCGTGACGGAGACGCCGCCGCCGCGTGGGCCCCAGCCCTGCGTCGTGCCGTCTTCGAAGTCGTACGTGAGGTCCGCGGCGTGCGCCGGAAGCACCGGCACGAGGCATAAGAGGGCGGCGGCCACGAGGGCTCGGAGGGTGCGCACAGTGCTCCTGCGGGGCTGGAGATGAAAGTTTCAGGGATGTGCCGATAAATGTCAGGCGGACTGTAGATGCGGCGCGCCGACTCGGTCAAGATGTCTCAGGGACGCGAGAGTGGCTGCAACCGCTTGTTGCAGCAAACATGCAGTTTTACTGCATCCATTGACGTGCCAGCGGCATTACGCGAACGTTTCTTGCAACCGATTGCCGCACACTCTGCGAGGTTGCGTATGCGACTTCTGTTACTCATTCCGTTGGCAGGGCTCGCGATGGCGATGACGCCGCCCGCTGCCGCTCAGAGCCGCGCCACGATCGTGGTCGCGGCCGACGGGACCGGCGACCACACGACCGTGCAGGCGGCCGTCGACGCGGTGCCGTCCGGCAACGCCCGGCCGGTCACCATCCTGGTCCGCAAGGGCACGTACAAGCAGCAAGTGGTCATCCCCGCCGACAAGCCGCACATCTCGCTGGTGGGCGACACCAGGGACCCGCGCGAGGTGGTGCTCACGTTCGACGCCTCGGCCTCCACCCCCAAACCGGACGGCTCGGGCACGTACGGCACCTCGGGCAGCGCCTCGTACGTGATCAGCGCCCCCGACTTCACGGCCCGCAACCTCACCTTCGAGAACTCCTACGACGAGGCCGCCAAGGGCAACAGCCAGGCCGTGGCGGTGCGCACGACAGGCGACCGGCAGGTGTACGAGAACGTCAGGTTCATCGGCAACCAGGACACCCTCTACGCCAACACCCCGTCCGCCACCACGACCGCCCGGCAGTATTTCCGCGACTGCCACGTCGAGGGCGACGTCGACTTCATCTTCGGCCGCGCCACCGCCGTCTTCGACAACTGCGTGATCAAGGCGCTCAACCGCGGGAGCGCGGACAACAACGGCTACGTCACCGCGGCCAGCACGGAGCTGAGCAACCCGTACGGCTTCCTGATCTACCGCAGCCACCTGACCAGCAACGCCCCGGCGCGCACGTACCATCTGGGCCGCCCGTGGCCGGCCGGCGGGTCGGCGACGGCCCGCGGGCAGGTGCTGGTGCGGGAGTCGTGGCTGGGACAGCAGTTCAAGGACGCGCCCTGGACCGACATGTCCGGTTTGAACTGGCGGGAGGCCCGGCTGTCCGAATACCGCAACCACGGCCCGGGCGTGACGGTCAACGAGAACCGGCCGCAGCTCGCCCCCGAGCAGGCCGACGCGTTCACGCCGCAGCGCTACCTGGCGGGCACGGATGGCTGGAACCCCGTGCGCCGTCACCGCCCGCACCCCGGGCACGGCCTCGGCCGGGAGGTCCTCCCCCGCAATGACGGCTGGGCGGCGGCCACCACCGGCACCACGGGCGGCTCGGCGGCCCGGCCGGAGAACGTGCACGTCGTCTCGACCAGGGCGCAGTTGCGGGCCGCGCTCGGCGACCCGGCCGACAACACGCCCAAGATCATCTATGTGAAGGGCGCGATCGACGCCGACACCGACGACTCCGGCGCCCCGCTGACGTGCGCGGACTACGCGGTCAACGGCTACAGCCTGCCCGCCTACCTGGCCGCGTACGACCCGGCGGTGTGGGGCAGGACCAGCGTGCCGTCAGGGCCGCTGGAGGACGCGCGGCGGGCGTCGTACAACAAGATGGCCGCCCACGTCACGGTGACGATCGGCTCCAACGTCACCCTGGTCGGCGCGGGCCGGGACGCCGCGCTGAAGAGCTTCGGCCTTCGCATCAACAACGCCGACAACGTCATCGTCCGCAACCTGACCATCACCGACACCTCGGACTGTTTCCCGCAGTGGGACCCGACGGACGGCGCGGAGGGCAACTGGAACGCCTCGTTCGACAACGTCGAGGTGTCCGGCTCCACCCACGTCTGGCTGGACCACAACACGCTCAACGACGGCGACAACCCGGACTCCGGCCAGCCGCTCTACTTCGGCCGCCCGTACCAGGTCCACGACGGGCTCCTGGACGTGGTGCGCGGCGCGAACTACGTGACCCTCTCCTGGAACCACCTCAGCGGCCACGACAAGGTGACGCTGATCGGCAACACCGACAACCCCACCAGGTACGCCGAAGCGGACAAGCTGAAGGTCACGCTGCACCACAACTACTTCGAGGGCCTCGGCCAGCGCACGCCCCGGGTGCGCTTCGGCCAGGTGCACGTCTACAACAACTACTACACGGGCGGCGCCACGCACGGGTACAGCATCGGCGTGGGCTTCGGCTCGAAGGTCTACGCCGAGAGCAACGCCTTCGACGGCATCGCGGCGGCGAAGGTCCTGTCGGTGTTCGGCGGCACCGTGATCACCGCCAAGGACAACCTGGTCGACGGCGCCCCGGCCGATCTGGTGGCCGCCTGCAACGAGGCCAACGGCACCGCTCTCGGCACGGACGCCGGCTGGACCCCGGCGCTGGTCGGCAAGGTGCACCCGGCCCACGCGCTCAAGGCCCTGGTCCCGGCGGGCGCGGGAGCGGGCCGCCACCTCTAGCGGGCAGCGAGCCGGAAGGGCGCGAGCGGCCCTTCCGGCTCGACGCATCACGTTCCGTAGGCCTTGACCTCCAGGAGGCCTACGGAGCTGCTGCCGTTGCCGGTGAGCAGCACCCGCAGCCGGGTCGTGCTCGTGGCGGTGAAGGTGACGTTGTTGTAGGCGTTCTTCGTCAGCGTGTACGCCGACGCGCCGGGCACGTCCACGTACGCGCTGCCGTTCCAGTACTGCAGCTTCCACGACGCCGGCATGTCGATGCCCTGGTCGTCGTCGAAGAAGTACACCTGGGCCCGGTTGAGCGTGCGCGCCGAGGACCAGGTCAGGTCCACCCACTGCTGCCCGGTCTGCGGCCAGCAGCCCCAGCGCGGGTTCACGGTGTCGTTGGACGACGGCGGGTCGATCCCGTCGTTGACGGCCGCGACGCTCTCCCACGAGGAGGTGTACGACGCCGACGGCGTGGCCTGCAGCGCCAGGTTGGGGTTGGGTTCCGGCTGGACCCCGCCCCGGTTGAAGACCTTGATCTCGGTGAGCCCGGTCCTGGCTCCGGAGGCGGCCGTGGCCAGCACCCGCATCCGCTGTGCGCTGACGGCGGAGAACTGCACCACGTTGTAGTTGGCCCGCGGCGTGGCCGGGGTCTTGGCCTGGCTGGGCACGTCCACCCAGGCACTGCCGTTGTGGTACTGGACGGTGTAGGAGGCCGGGGCCCGGTAGGTGGAGCTGGCCGGGCGGCTGTCCTTGAAGTAGAGCCGGACCTCGTTGAACGTGCGGGCCGCGCCGAAGTTCAGCTCGTACCAGTCCTGCCCGGCGGTGGTGCCGCCCCAGAACGGCTCGTTGATCGGGAACCCGTCCTTCGCCCCCGCCGTGGTGCTGCCCGAGGCGGTGGTGGAGGCGGTGGGGGTGGCGTCGGCGGCGAGGTTCGTCAGGTTGGCGGTCAGGTCGACGCCGGCCTTGGCGAGCAGGTCGACCATGCGGGCGCTGGTGTGGTTCACCTGCGTGGGCGACTGGAGGGCGGGGACGGCGACGTTGTGGGTGACGGTGCCGCTGGTGGTGACGGCACCGGTGGCCGGGTCCCAGGTGAACGGCACCAGCGACGACACCGTGGCCGCCCGGCTGCCGTTGATGTAGATCGAGTAGCCCTGGGGCACGCCGGGGTAACGCACGACGCCGTCGGCCGGGTCGTCCCAGACGATGGTCAGGTCGGCGTTGCGGTAGCGCAGGTTGTTGACGGTGAAGTGGGTCCAGCCGATGTTGATCGGCGAGAGCTCCACCTTGGCGTCGTTACGCGGCCGCAGCCCGGCGACGTCCTCGATGACCGTCCAGTTGCTGCTGCCCAGGATGTTGTGGTGGATCCAGGAGCGGTAGGTGATCGAGGAGCCGTTCCAGTCGGCCCAGAACTCGTTGGCGTCCGGCCACTGGGTGTTGCCGTTGACGTATTGAGCCCAGGCGTTCCAGTAGAGGAGCTTCTTGTACCAGGTCGTGTCGATCCACTCGTTGGAGTAGTTCCGCAGCACCGAGGAGAGCAGGCGGAACTGCACGGTGGAGTTGATCGTGGAGAAGTTGTTGCTGCCCGTGCCCGAGGCCGCCTTGTCGGCCTGGTTGGCGGTGTAGAAGGGGAAGATCGGGTACTGCGCCGGATCGTCGAAGAGGCGCAGGGCCTGCTTGTAGGCGGAGGTGTTGGGGATCGCGCCGACGGCGAACGGGTAGTAGTTGTTGATCTCCTTCCACGGCACCCATTCGTTGGTGGACTTCAGCCGGTGCTCGAACAGCTGCCTGCTCGGGTTCCACAACACGTTGACGATGGCGTTCTGGATCTGCGTGGCGAGCGTGCGCATCTCGTTCGCCTTGGTGGTGTTGCCGATCGCCTCGTACGCCTGCGCCGCGGCCAGCGCGCCGCTGTACTGGTAGGCGGCCTCGGCGCGGTCCATGCGCCCCGGCTTCCAGTGGAAGGAGACGGCGTCGGCGTCGTTGCCGGTCAGGGCGCCCCAGTCGTACTCGATGAGCTTGTTGTTGTCGGTGTCGTAGAACGACAGCTGGCCCTTGACGTCCTGCTCGGCGTAGCGGGCCAGGTTGGCGGCGATGGCGGGCTGGCCGCCGTGGATCTGGTAGCTCTTCCAGGCGGCTTCGCCGATGTACTGGGTGTAGCTGTTGGACCAGTTCTCGGGATCGCCGGGGTTGTCCAGGAAACGGCCGTTCTTGGAGGTCTGGCCGACGCTCAGCCAGTCACCGTAGGCGTAGATCGGGTTGCGCAGGTATTTGAGGTCGTCGATGTGCATGGGCTGGGTCAGCGCGATCGCGTTGTTGTAGCCCAGCACGCCCTCCATCGACGTGGGGAACTGGAAGGTCTGGCCGGGGATGTCCGCGTCGAGGTGGTTGTAGCGCATCAGCCACCAGCGGTAGTAGATGTTCTTCTTGATGCCGGGCTCGGGCACGTCGATGTAGGGCACGTTCTCGGCCCACCACCGGTTGTACGCGCGCACGTGGGTGGCGAACGCCGTGGCGGGCGGGTAGCCGGCGTAGGCGTCGTACTCGGTGCGCGAGGCCGGGATCTCGTTGGTGACGAAGCCCATGACGACCTTGACGGTCACGGTGGCGCCGGCGGCGACGGTGACGGACCTGTTGAGCCCGCCGCTGGAGACCGTGAACCCGTCGCCGGTGAGCCTGGGGAAGATCGTCGTGAGGTTGTTGTAGGCGTTGACCTGGCCGGTCAGCTCACTGCCGCTGCCGGTCGCCGCGTACGGCGAGGTGGCCCTGACCTGCAGCGTCGTCGAGCTGGAGCCGCCGTTCGTGATGGCCAGGTTGGCCACGGCCACGTTGTTCTCGGTGATGAACTTGGTCTGGTCGATCGTGACCGAGCCGCTGGTGTGCCGGCTCTTCCAGTGGCTGGGCGCCTGCCAGCGCGAGCTCACCTGCTCGGTGAAGGTGCCGGGGGTGACGGCGACGGTGAAGGCGTTGTTGTTGCTGATGCTCTCCCAGTACGCCGCCTGCCCGGCGAAGCCGAGCGTGCCGGGCGTGTGCGTCTTCATGAACAACGCCCGCCCGCGCGTCATGAGCCAGGTGCCGGCCGGGTCGTTGCCGGGGCGGGCCAGCAGCCGGTCCATCCAGAAGTCGGTGCCCGAGCTTTCGGCGTCGTAGATGGCCTGCATCATGTTGCCGGTCGTGTACGAGCCGGGCGCCGCGGGGACGGCCGGGCCGCCGAAGGCAGGGAAGCCGATGGTCTGGTCGGCCGCGGCCGGCGGACCGGCGACGACCAACCCGGCGACGAGCAGCAGGGCTAATAAGGCGCGCTTCATGAGAAGGCCCTCCATTCGAGCACACCGGTGGAATAGCCGGACCTGGAGGTCATGTTCAGCCGCAGCCGAGTCGTGCTGACCGGGGTGAACGTCGTGGTGTTGAAGGTGTTGGCCGCCACGCCGCAGCCGGACGCGCCGGGCACGTTGACGTAGGCGCTGCCGTTCCAGTACTGCACCTGGCACGAGGCCGGCAGGTCGATGCCGAGGTTGTCGTCGAACCAATAGACCTCGGACCGGGAGATCGTCTGCGCGGTGGGCCAGCGGTACTCGATCCACTCGGTGCCCTGGTGGTCCCAGTTGCCGTAGGCGCCGTGGCTGTGATCGGCCGAGTTGGCGGGGGTGTAGCCGTCGTTGATCGCGGCGAGCGTCTCCCACGGCGAGACGTAGGAGGTGGAGGGGGTGGCGCTGGCCGCCAGGTTGCCCGGCGTGGTCGGGCCGCCGGTCTGGACGACCTTCTGCATGGTGCCGTCGGCGTTGAAGTAGAGCTTGTCGAGCGTCACAGAGCGGCGGAAGTTGCCTCCGCCCGGGGCGGCGGCGTTGTGGTAGACCATGTACCACTGGCCCTTGTACTCGATGATCGCCGGGTGGTTCGTGGTCGAGCTGACCTGGTCGAGCACGACGCCGCGGTGGGTCCACGGGCCCAGCGGGTTGCTGGCGGTGGCGTAGCGGATGCAGGCGTAGTTGGGCTGTGAGCAGCCGGA
Source organism: Nonomuraea polychroma (assembly GCF_004011505.1). NCBI lineage: Bacteria > Bacillati > Actinomycetota > Actinomycetes > Streptosporangiales > Streptosporangiaceae > Nonomuraea > Nonomuraea polychroma. The sequence goes on along the minus strand of NZ_SAUN01000001.1, from coordinate 715,201 downwards.
GTCATTGGCCGCGTAGGCGAGGTAGTAGACGCCGTTGCGCTTGAACATCCAGGGGGCCTCCCAGAAGTTCGACACGCCGCTCGGGGTGATCACCGAGCCGTTGATCGAGGTCATGTTGGAGTTGAGGCGGGCGGCTCGCACGCCCCAGTAGGAGCCCCAGTACATGTAGACCTGGCCGTCGTCGTCCCTGAAGACGGTCGGGTCGATGTTGAGCGGCGAGGAGTTGGGGGTGCTGTCGCTGACCAGCGGGCCGCCGATGGCGTCGCGGAACGGGCCGGTCGGGGTGTCGCCGACGGCCACGCCGATGTTCATCCAGCCCGGGCCGTTGCCGTTGATGGAGACGTACCAGTAGTACTTGCCGTCGGCGCCGCGCTCGACCTCGCCCGCCCAGGCGTCGGCGCCTGCCCACGGGAAGCTGGAGATCGACAGCTTGGCGCCCTGGTCGGTGAAGGTCGTGGCGTCGGTGGAGCTGAAGACGTGCCAGTCGCGCATGACGAAGTTCGTGCCGCCGGACGGGGCCTCGTCGTGGCCGGTGTAGACGTACAGGGTGTCGCCGACGACCAGTGCGGCCGGGTCGGCCGTGTAGATCGCGGTCGTGATCGGCGCGCCGGCGAGCGCTGGATGGGGGATGCCGAGGATGACCAGGAGTGCCGCGGCGAGGGCCGCCGCCCATCGTCGTGTCATGAGAGTGTGCCCCTTAGTGTGTTAGCGCTAACATCACTGACCCGGAACGACGCAGTGAACCTGAAAGGTTTTCGGGAACGTAAAACGGGGTGGTAGGGGCTGTCAATCGGCTACTGCAACTGTGTGCATACGCTATGAGCTGGGCATTTACCGGCACGTGGCCGCTGATCAGCTAACGAGCGCTTGGTTACGGTTTCATATCACCGAAAAGGCTTTCGGGGTTTTCGTTCGGTCAAGGACTAGCGCAGGGCGATGCCGACCGCGCGGCTCATGGCGTCGCGTACCTGGTCGGGCGTGTCCCCCCGCCGCAGTCCCGCGAGCCCGGCGGCGCCGACCGCCCCGATGACCGCGCCGACCAGCGCGGCGGCCACCACCTCGTCGAGTTCCTGCGGGTACGCCTGCCGCAGCGCCTCGGCCAGCTCGGCGTGGGCGGCGAGCAACCGCTGCAGCAGCCGGGCCTGCACCGCCGGGGAGGAGGTGACCAGGCCGGCCCGCAACGCCGCCAACCCGCTGGGCAGGTCGGTGCTCCAGGCGTTGACGATCATCTCCTCGACCGCCTGCGCCAGCACCTCGGCCGCCGCCTCCCCCGGCCGCCGCCGCTCGATGGCGCGCAGCCCGAGGTCCACCCGCACCTCGGTGTTGGCCAGCAGCACGTCTTCCTTCGCGGGGAAGTGCAGGAAGAAGGTGCGCGTGGACACGTCGGCCGCCTCGGCGATCTCGGCGACCGTGGTCTGCTCGTAGCCCCGCTCCTCGAACAACCGCACGGCCGCGGCGATCAGCGCCTGGCGGGTGGCCTGCTTCTTGCGTTCCCGGCGTCCCAGCTCCTCAGCCATAGCGCACTGATGCTACAGCAAACGTATTACTACACTCGAGATACTGATTCATTCGGTGAAGTCCACTCTTTGGTCTCCCATACCGCCGCTTGGAACGATGGAGAGGTGCCGGTGCGGATAATCGCGTTCTAGCGACGGCGAAATGGGCGACGAACCGCGATGAAGCTCCCGCACCAGATCGATCGCATGATGACCGCCCTGCTGGAGGCGGGCCATCGTGCCACCCTGGAGCAGCTGCCCGGCCTGATGGCCGAGCACGCGCCGCAGGCCGGCCTGGACGAGGTGCTGATCTACCTCGCCGACCTGCAGCAGAGCACGTTGCGGCGGCTGCTGTCACCGGGCGCGGGTCCGGAACCGGACGACCCACCGGCCGAGCTGCGCATCGACTCCACGTACGGTGGCCGGGCCTTCCGGGAGATGCGCATCCTGCACAAGCCCGGTGAATCCGGGGTCGACCGCTGGTGGGCGCCGCTGATGAACGGCGCCGAACGCCTCGGGGTGCTGTGCGTCCACGCCAGGATCCCCCACGAGGAGGCCGAGCGCGCCATCCGCCGGCTGGCCTCCCTGCTGGCGCTGATCATCTGCAGCCGGCGTTCCTACAGCGACATCTACCCTCGACTCGTCCGCAGCCGCTCCATGAACGTCGCCGCCGAGATGCTCTGGCACCTGATGCCGCCGCTGACGTTCTCCGACGCCGAGGTGACGATCAGCGGCGTGATGGAGCCGGCCTATGAGATCGGCGGGGACGCGTTCGACTACGCCATGGCCGAGAACCGCGTGCACCTGTCGATCTTCGACGCCATGGGGCACGACCTGGCAGCCGGTCTGGCGGCCAACCTGGCGATGACGGCCTGCCGCAATCACCGCCGCGAGGGCATGGACCTGGCCGGCAACAGCGAAGCGATCGAGGCGCTGTTGTTGGCCGAGTTCGGCGACAGCGCACGGTACCTCACCGCGATCCTGGCCGACTTCGACCTGCGTACCGGGCTGCTCACCTGGGTCAACCGCGGCCATCACCCGCCTGTGCTGATCCGCGGCGGGCGGTGGGTCAGCACGCTGGAGTGCCCGCCCGCCCACCCGCTGGGATTCGGGCTGGAACTGCCGGTCACCACCTGCCACGAGCAGCTCGAACCGGGCGACCGGCTGCTGCTCTACACCGACGGGATCATCGAGGCGGGTGGCCGGGAGGGCGAGGAGTTCGGCACCGGGCGCTTCGTGGACTTCATCATCCGGCACAGCACCGCCCGGCTGCCGGTGCCCGAGACCCTGCGCCGGCTGATCAAGGACATCCTGGCCTACCACGACGGCCGGCTGCACGACGACGCGACCGTCCTGCTCTTCGAGTGGCACGGGCCGCGGCAGCGGTGATCTCACCGAACTCTCACCTTTCACCCATGAGTCCTCAAGGACGCGCTTCCTACCGTGAGGTCCGCCAGAACAGAGCGCCAGAGAGGGAACACCATGGGACACGATCACGAAGGTCAGCGCGTCAGCCGGCGGCGGCTGATCAGCGGCATCAGCTCGCTCGGGCTCGGCGGCCTGCTCGCCGCGTGCGGCAGCGGCGCGGACACGAGCACGGGCGCGACGGCCGTCACGACGTCCACGGGGGCCACCGTGACGCCGGAGGCCACCACGACCAGCGACCTCACCTCGCTTTTCACCGACGCGAGCACCTGCAAGCTGACTCAGACCACGACGCAGGGCCCCTACTACTTCGACGCGGACAAGATCCGCGGCGACATTCGCGAGGACAAGCAGGGCGTGCGGTTGCGGGTCGCCATCAAGGTGCAGGACAGCGAGACCTGCAAGCCGCTGCCGAACGCGGTGGTGGAGATCTGGCACTGCGACGCGGCCGGCCTCTACTCCGGCGCGGAGGCCCAGTCCACCGGCACAGGCGGCGGGAACGGCACCCCGCCGAGCGGCGCGCCCACCGGGGCCCCGCCGAGCGCCGGCACGGGCGGCGGGGGCGAGGGCGATATGGCCGACCTGACGCCGACCGACGACAAGCGTTACCTGCGCGGCGCGCAGGTCACCAACAGCGACGGCATCGTGGAGTTCACCACCATCTGGCCGGGCTGGTACCGGGGGCGGACGATCCACATCCACGCCATGGTGCACTTCAGCAGCGAGCGGGTGCTGACCACGCAGATGATGTTCGACGAGAAGCTCAACAGCACGGTCATGGCGATGTCGCCGTACTCCGAGCACACGGGGCGCGACACGTTCAACGACAACGACAACATCTACGACGACAGCATGCTCATGAAGGTCACCAAGGAGGACGACGGCTACCTCGGCGTCATCGTCTTCGCCGCCGACTCCGACAAGGACGGCTCCTAGACACGTCTCACAACGTGCAGCAGATACTCCTTGCGGTCGAGCGGATTGTGGTCGGTACGCGGCCGTTCCGGGGACGGGCCGCGTACCGGCCGATAGCCGTCGAACGTGCTCTCCAGCATGCCTTCCCCGCGGCTCAGCCCCGGCAGCCGCTGCTCGAGCTCGTGCACCCTGGCCGCCGGGATCTCGCCCTCGATCAGGGATGACGCCTGCGTACGGCGGCACGGCGCCCAGCCTGGCCAGGGCCGGCAGCGCCGGGCCGAGGGTGTCGGCGGGCAGCTCCAGCGTGAAGCGGTGCATCGGCTCGTACACCCTGGTCCCGGCCCGTTTCAGGGCGGCCATCAGGACCAGCGGCGTCAGGTTGCGGAAGTCGCCCGCGGTGCTGGACATGCTCTTGTCGAAGACGCCGCCCATGTGGCTCTGCCGCGCCCAGTAACCCGAGTGCGTCAGGGTGACCACGCAGTCGATCACCTGCCAGCCGTGCAGGCCCTGCAGCAGGGTCTCGTGCACGGTCTCCTCGATGGTCTTCATGAACGCGTACGGCAGCGAGCCCAGTTCCACCTCCAGCCGGAACTCCACCCCGCTGCCGGGCGGGCCGGGCTCTATGCGTAGGCCGACGGTGGCCAGGAAAGGGTTGGGGTCCTTGCCGATGAGCTCGAACGCGGTCCCGACGCCGATCAGGCGTTCGACGCAGATCGTGGTCGTCTCGCGGAAGGCGACGTCGAGGCCGAAGTCGTCGCGCAGCGTCGCCTGGATGACCTCCTTCTGGACCTCGCCGTAGAGCGAGACCGAGACCTCCTGCCGCACATCGTCCTGGCGCAGGCCGATCAGCGGGTCCTGCTCGGCGAGCTGGGCCAGGGCGAGATGGAGCGCGCCCTTGTCGGCGGGCCTGGCCGGAACCACCACGGTCTCCAGGGTCGGCGGCGCGAAGTGTGCTTCGGAGCTTCCCTTGGCCGGCTCGCCGAGCGTGTCCCCGATCCGGACGTCCGCGAGGCCCCACAGGCGGGCGATCTGCCCGGCGACGACCTCCTGGCACCGGGTGGCGCCGCCGTGGTCGTAGACGCTGATCGCCGTGACCTTGCCTGCGCGACCGCCCTGGAAGCGCAGCTTGTCGCGGGTGCGTACCGTGCCGGAGAACATCCGCACGTACGTGATCTTCTCGCCTGCCGGGCCGCGCTCGACCTTGAAGACCGTGCCCGAGACCGGCCCCTCGGGATCCCCACCGGCGGCGGGGAGCAGCTCGCGGACGCCGGCGATGACGGCGTCCACGCCGGCGCCCGTGACGGCCGAGCCGAAGAACACCGGGTGCACCAGCGCCTTGCCCGTCTGGACCGCGAGTTCGGCGCGGAGCCTGGCGTCCGAGATCGACCTCTCGTCCTGGACGTACGCGGCCAGCAACTCGTCGCCGTGGTGGGCGAGCACGTCGAGCAGCCGTGACGCGTCGGCGAAGGGGGTGAACGAGGCACCGCCCGTGCCGAGCCCGGCGACCGAGCCCATGGCCACGACCGGGACGCAGAGCTTGGCCGCGAGGTCGTCCAGCACGCCGTCGTAGCGCGCGCCGCGCCGGTCGATCTTGTTAACGAAGATCAGCGTGGGGATGCCGAGCCGGCGCAGCGTCCGCATGAGCACGCGGGTCTGCGCCTGCGCGCCCTCCACGGCGGAGACGACCAGCACGGCGCCGTCGAGCACGTTGAGCACCCGCTCCACCTCGGCGATGAAGTCCGGGTGGCCGGGGGTGTCGATCAGGTTGACCGAGGTGTCGCCGATGGCGAAGGAGACGACGGCGGACTTGATGGTGATGCCGCGCTGTCGTTCCAGGGCGAGGGTGTCGGTCTGGGTGTTGCCGTCGTCGACGCTGCCGATCTCGTCGATGACGCCGGCGGCGTGCAGCAGCCGCTCTGACGCCAGCACATCAGAACGCGCTTCACGCCGGCAACAGATTTACGGCTGACGACCGCCGGTGGCGTGTTGTACAGTTTGGACAGTTGCCCAAGGCGGTCGTCCAAAGAGGTGAGCACATGGCCTCTCCTTCCGCGGCTCGCGGTCAGGAGACCCGGCAGCGGCTGCTCGACGCGGCCGTCGCACTCGTACCCGAGCTCGGGTGGGGTGGCGTCACGACCAGGCTGGTCGCCGAGCGGGCGGGGGTGGCGCCGGGCGTGGTGCACTACCACTTCGCGTCGGTGACGGACCTGCTCGTCGCGGCGGGGACCGGGTTCAGCGGCGGGCTGCTCGACCAGATGGCCGGGGAGCTGACGGCGCACGCCGACATCGGTGAGGGGGTGGATTGGCTGCTGGGCGAGCTGGCGCGCTACAGCGGCGTGGATCCCGCCTCGCTGCTGGTGGTGGAGATGTTCCTGGCATCGACGCGACTGCCCGGACTGCGCGAGAGGCTGGGCGAGCAGATCACCGCATTCCGGTCGTGTGTCGCGTCGTGGCTGGCCGAGCGCGGCTACCAGGGTGACGCGCAGGCTGCGGCCGCGATGCTGGCAGCGGCCGTGGACGGGATCATGCTGCACCGCGCGCTGGATCCCGGCCTCGACATCGCCGCGCTTGCGGGTCCGCTGCGGGCCATGTTCGGGCTCGGGCTAGGAAAGGGAGGCAACCGGTGAAAGCTCTCGTCTGCGGCGCCGGCATCGCCGGGCTGACGATGGCCTGGCATCTGGAGCGCGCTGGTTGGGAGGTGGAGATGGTCGAGCGCGCGGCGGCGTTCCGCGACGGCGGCTACATGATCGACTTCTACGGGCCGGGGTTCCAGGTCGCCGAGCGCATGGGGCTGCGGCAGCGGCTGATGGAGGCCCGTTACCCGGTCAACGAGCTGAGCTATGTCGACCGGACCGGTAGGCAGACCAGCCATCTGACGTTGACGTCCGGGATGGAGCAGGTGGTCAGTCTGCTCCGCGGGGACCTGGCGCGCGCCATCGCCGACGACGTGCAGGCGCCCATCGTGTACGGAGCCAGCGTCGAGTCCGTCGAGCAGGGCGCCGACGGGGTGTCGTTACGGCTGACCGACGGCACGTCGCGCGACGTGGACCTGCTCGTGGGCGCGGACGGGGCGCATTCGCGGGTGCGCGGGCTGGTCTTCGGCGACGTGGCCCCTCGTTACCTCGGGCACCAGGTGGCGGCGTACATGGTAAATGACGAGGCGCTGAACCGCCGGATCGGAACGCGCTACCAGATGCTCACGGAGCCGGGCCTCATGGCCGGCGCGTACGCGCTGCGTGACGATCGGCTGGCCCTGCTGTTCCTGCGGCGCGAGCCGGACCCGGCACTGCCCGCCGATCCGGCCGCGGCGCTGGGCCGGCACTTCGGCCACCTCGGCTGGATCCTGCCCGAGGTGCTGTCGCGCTGCCCGGACCCGCCGGAGCTGTACTACGACCAGGTGACCCAGGTGGAGATGGCGCACTGGCACCGGGGCAGGGTCGTGCTCGTGGGAGACGCCTGCCAGGCCGTGTCGCTGTTCGCCGGGCACGGGGCGTCGATGGCGATGGCAGGCGCCTGGGTCCTCGCCGACGAGCTGGCCGCAGGCCGTGGGGACGTGCCGGCCGCGGCGGCCCGTTACCAGGCGCGGATGGCGCCGGCCATCGGCGAGGTCCAGCGGTTCGGGCGGCGGTTCGTGAAGTGGATGGCGCCGTCGAACCGGTGGCGGATCGGCGTACGGGACCTGCTGTTCCGCCTCGCCGCCCTGCCCGGAGGAGACCGCCTGTTCGTGAACTCGCTCAGTCCGGGCGGCCACCACCTGATCACCAGCCGCTCCGGATGACCCGGTCAGCTCTCGACGCGCTCCTTCAGTGCCTCGTTGAGATTGTCGAAGTTCCTCCGGGTGCCCTCGATCATCTTGCCGAGGAAGGGCACGAGCAGTCCCTTGAAGCTCTCGCTCTGTGTCAGATGTGTGCCGCCGTCCGGGGTGGCCGTGAGCGTGAACTCGTGCGTGCCGTCGAACAACCCCGGCACGATGAAGTGACCGAGCCACCTGAGCACCTTGCCCGGTTCGGCGGCCAGCACCTTGGGCTTGAACGTGATCGGGCTCCCGTTCTCGGGATACATCCGTAACGTGAGCCTGCTGCCCACGACCGCCTCGCCGGCGCCCTCCCTGATGAACGGGTTCCACGCCGGGTATCCGGCGAAGTCTATGAGGACCGCCCACACCTGGTCGGGAGACGCCTGGATGTCGATGGCGGTGCTGATTTCGCGCATGCGTGACTTATACCGGTATTTCATTGCTCCAGCGTGAACGCAGCCAGGCGAGTGCCGCGCGCCGCGAGTGCTCGCGCCGTTCACGCAGGTGAGGCTCCTGCGCAGAGATCGCGGCGGTCCGCGTCCAGTAGCCCAGGAGCGCCACCAGCAGCGCGTCCACCCGCTCCGGCGGCGCCTGCCCGCCGAGGGGATGCCTGGTGAAGACCTCCTCCGGGTCGATGGCGCCCAGCTCCGACTCCAGCAGCAGGCAGACCAGATCCGCCCACGCCGGGCCGACACAGGCGCGTCCCCAGTCCACGAGCCGGGCCGTGCCGTGCGCGTCGATGAGTCCAGCGCCGCCGACAGCTCATGAGCCCGCCACGGCTCGTGGGGCACCCGGCCGGGCGCCACCTCCGAGCAGAGCAGCACCCAGCCGGCCGCTTCGCAGGAGAACAACAACCGCGGCGCCGGCACCCCGCTCGGCAGCGCCGCGCTCACGGCCGCCTCGAACCGGTAGTCGCCGGCGAAGGCGGCGTGGCCCGGCGTGGCCTTGACGAACACCTCCCCGCCGCCCTGGAGCACGGCCACGCCGGTGACCCCGTGCGAGAAGCCGCCCCGCCGGGGCGAGAGGCCCGTCACGGCGGTGCCCAGCCGCCGCTCCAGCTCGGCCACGAGAGGGCGGGGCAGCTCGGGCCGCCTATGCCGCCGTGTCGGTCTCATCCTCCTCGCCGAGTTGGTCGTCGCCACGGTCCAGGGCCAGCCGGGCCGCCCGGAAGCGGGCGCAGCGTGCTTCGAGCTCGCGTTCGTCCTCGAGGATCCACTGTTCGATCATGGTCACCCAAGTGACCACACCCCAGGGGCGGCAGGCGGCGGACTTGGCACAGTTTTTTCACCCGAGCAACTCGACCGTGCCACGTTCGCCGTCCACCCTGATCCGATCCCCGTCGCGCACCCGCATGGTCGCGTTGCCGGTGCCGACCACGGCCGGGATGCCCAGCTCGCGGGCCACGATCGAGGCGTGCGACAGCGGGGCACCCATGTCGGTCACGACGGCGGCGGCACGCGGGAACATCGGCGTCCAGCCCACGTTCGTCAGCGTCGTCACCAGGATCTCGCCTGGCTTGAGCCGCTCGCCCCGCTCAGGTCCGGAGAGCACGCGCGCGATACCGACCATACGTAGCTGGGTTGATCTAGTGCCGTATCAGCCAACGTTCGCCCTGTAGTGCCTCAGATCACGGATGGCACATGATCGGCGAACGCGACGTCTGAAATCCGCCAGCATGCTCGCGGTCGGTCGGGCGAGAATCCGCTCGTGATCGCTGAACCGCAGGGAATCCGCATCCGGCACCGCGGGCATGAACCGCAGGTCCATCCCACCGCCTACGTCGCCCCGACGGCCACGCTCGTCGGTGATGTCCGCGTGGGGCCGAGGGCGCGGGTGATGTACGGTGCGGTGCTCGATGCCGAGGAGTCTCGGATCGAGGTCGGGGAGGCGGCGGTGATCTGCGAGAACGCGGTGTTGCGCGGATCTGCGGTCGCCGGCGATCAGCCGGTGCTTGTCGCCGATCACGTCTTCGTGGGGCCGCATGCCACGCTGCTGGGCTGCGAGGTCGGCAGGTGCGCCTATGTGGCGACCGCGGCGACGGTCCTGCAGTGCGCACGGTTGGGGGCCGGCTCGGTTGTCGCTGTCGGCGCGCTCGTCCATGCGCGCACCGTTTTGCCGGACGAGTACTTCGTGCCGCCGCACACCGTGGCGCTTGACGCGCCGGTGCGGCTGCTGGCACCTGGCGATCCGGGCCTGGCCGAGGCCGTCAGGCGGGTGGGCTTCGCGCAGGTGGCGTTCGGCGTCGACGCGGAGTGGACCGACCGGATCAGCCGGTACGAGCACATCGCGGAGGTGCGCGTCGCCGAGTTCGGCACGCACGCGGACGATGAGGTTCTGAATCTCGGCTAGCGCCGCATCAGCGACCCTTGTGCTGTGGTGAGGTAACGCGCCGTCCGGATTCCACTCCGGCGCGCGCGTCCGGCAAGCTGTGCCGGTGGCAGAGCGCGTGCGGGTCCGTGAGATCGATGACGACGAGGGCAGGCGGCTGCTGCCGATCATCCGTAGGGGCACCGGGTCGGTGGTGACCTGGCGCCGGGCGCAGATGGTGCTGTTATCCGCGCAGAGCATGCCCGTGGCGAAGATCGCCGAGGTGACGTTCACCAGCGCGGACCGGGTCCGGGATGTGATCCACAACTTCAACGCTGACGGCTTCGACTCCCTCTATCCGAAGTACACGGGCGGGCGGCCGAGGACCTTCACCCTGCCCGAGCGCCGGGAGATCAAGAAGATCGCCAAGTCCAAGCCGGCCGAGCACGGCCTGCCCTTCTCGACCTGGAGCCTGGCCAAGCTGGCCGACTTCCTGGTCGCCGAGGGGGTGGTCGACGACATCAGCCACGAGGGCCTGCGGGCCCTGCTCCGCGAGGAGGGAGTCTCGTTTCAACGCATAAAGACCTGGAAGACCTCCCGCGATCCGGACTACGCCGCCAAGAAGGCCCGCGTCGAGCACCTGTACGCCATCGCCGACGGCGAGGTCATACCTGAGGACGGCGAGCCGGAGATGGTGTTCTGCCTGGACGAGTTCGGCCCGCTGAACCTGCAACCGCACCCGGGCCGGCAGTGGGCCGAACTCGGCGGCAGGCACAAAGACCACGACCGTGAACCACGCCGCAGGCGGCGGGCAACCTACAACCGCCCACACGGAGTGCGGCACCTGTTCGCCGCCTACGACCTGGCCAAGGACAAGCTCTACGGCCACATCAAGAAGACCAAGAACCGATCGAAGTTCCTGGAATTCTGCCGCTACCTGCGCACCCTCTACCCGCCGACAGTCCGCCTGGCGATTGTGTGTGACAACTACTCCCCGCACCTGACCACCAAGCGGTGCCGCCGGGTGGCGGACTGGGCAGAGGCCAACAACGTCGAGATCGCCTACACCCCGACCAACTCCTCGTGGCTGAACCGCATCGAGGCCCAGTTCACCGCCCTGCGCTACTTCACCCTCGACGGCACCGACCACGCCAGCCACAAAGAGCAGGGCAGCATGATCCGCCGCTACATCATCTGGCGAAACCGCCACGCCGACGACCGGCGCCTACGCGCCGTCGTCGACAGGGCAAACGTTGCCTGATGCGGCACTAGTGCCTGCCGCACAGGACTCCTGGCGTCGTGGCTGCTGCAATGGCGCCGAGCTGCTGTATCGCGCTCATGTCCTTCCCGTCCGCCCCCGATCACCGTGCTCGATAGCCACACTTACCGCAGCCAAGGGCGGGCCTCGCCGAGGCTGCGGACGCGAACGCTGGCGCTCCAGATTTCGCTCACATGTTCTACCCGGCACTGGTCCATTAAGGTAATCTATCGATCACTCAATGTGATGGCCTGGGAAGGAAGGACAAGGTCATGCAGGCATACCGGCACGCTTCTGCCCCACACGGGCTGATCGCGTTGCCGGTCCAGCCGACGCGCACCTCGGCGAAGGTATGACAGATGGGCAGGCGTCAGAGCACCGGGAAGGGGCTGCGGACGATCGTGGCACCGTTCACCGTCGCGGCCCCCGCGGGGGCACGCATCCGGGATCGCCTGCGACTGTCCGAGCGTGATGTCGAGGTCCTGACCGCCGTCGGCCGTCATCTTGGCCGCCACGCCCGTGCCGACCTGGCCGAGCGCATCCGCATCGGCGATGTCAAGGCTCCGCGGAACCAGCGGGCCGAGCGGAAAAGGCGGCTCACCGCGCTGTCCTCGTCGCGGTGGGCCGGGGCGATGACGCGCACCTCAGAGGATCAGTACCAGCTGTCCCTGCGATCCTTGCACGATGAACGCGCAGGCCTCCGCCGCGCCATCGCCACGATCAGCAAACGGCTGACGGTGGCATGCGGCAAGCGCCAAGGCCGGGTGCGCGGCTACGCCGACCAGGATGAGCGGTGGCAAAAGCAGCGCCGACTGCAGGTGCTCACCGCCCGGCTGGCCCGCGTGGAAGACCACATTGACAAGGGCCGGCCGGCGATCACGGTAGGCGGCCGCCGTCTGGCCAAGGCCCGACACAACCTCACCGACGCTAAGCTCACCGAGCGGCAGTGGCGTCGGCGGTGGGAGGCACGGCGGATGTTCCTGACCGCCGACGGAGAGACGGGTGCGCCGTTCGGGAACTACACCATCACCGTCGACCCCGGCGACGGCACGGTGACGATCGTGCTGCCCGAGCCGCTGCGGCACCTGGCCAACGCCCCCAGAGGCCGCTACCGGCTGACCGGCACGGTGCGCTTTCACCACCGCCGCGACCAATGGCTGGACCGCGTCCAGGCCAACCGGGCGGTGCGCTACGACATCACCCACCACTCGGACCGGGACCGCTGGTATCTAGACGCCTCCTGGTCCGCCGACACCCCGACCTTGCTCCCCCCGGACCAGCTGGCCACCTCCTGGTCGCGGTTGCTGAGCGTGGACCTTAACGGCGACCACCTGGCCGCCTGCGTCGTCGACGCCTGCGGTAATCCGATCGGCGAGCCCATCACCATCCCGACCGCGCTGAGCGGGCCCGCCCCCCAGCGGGACGGCCGCCTGCGGCAGGCGATCAGCGAACTGATCCGCCTCGCCCACCAGCACGGCTGCGCCGGGATCGCGATCGAGAACCTCGGCTTCGACGACGCCCGCGCCACCGGCCGTGAGACCATGGGACGCGGCAAGCGGGGGAAGACCTTCCGCCGCACCGTCGCCGGCATCCCCACCGCACGCTTCCGCGAACGGCTGCGTGGCATGGCCTATCATCGCGGCCTGCTCGTAGTCGCCGTCGATCCTGCCTACACCTCCAAATGGGGCAGCCAGCACTGGCAACGCCCACTCCAGCAGCAGACCAAGCTGACCACGGCCACCCGGCATCATGGTGCCGCGGTGGCGATCGGACGACGCGCTTTCGGACACGGGATCCGGCGTCGGCCAGGTGTGACCGCCGGCCACCAGAGGATGGCGGCGCGGAGAGCTACCGGCCAGACCGCATCCTGCCCGTCAGCGCAGGGGGCCGCGACCCCGCTCAGGACCGCAGGCACGCCCGCCGGGGGCGGCAAGACCTATCGGGGCCCAAGCGACCAACTCGCGCTGTTCCCCGCACCCAAGACCGTTCGGGGTGCACCCGGACCCAGCCTGGGCCCGGTTCGTGGCGATGCGGCCAACGCCGGCCAACTCCACTAGGAACGGTCTTCCAGTGCAGGTAGTCACTCGATTTTGTCCAGGAGGAGCTCGGCCTGCGGGGCGAAGGCCGGGTCGCCGGTGCCCGCCGCCGCCTCCAGCAGCCGGCGGGCGAGCGTCAGGTCGCCGCGCTCGTACCGGATCTCCCCGAGCCGGCAGGCGGCCTCGGCAACCAGGTCGGCCTGCTCGGTCAGCCCGAGCGTCAGCTCGTAGTAACGCAGGGCGCCGTCGCGGTCGCCGAGCCAGTAGCACAGCTCGCCCAGGTGCGCGGCGGCCATCCCGGACTCGGGGTCACCGGCGTCGATCACGCGCTGGTACCAGGTGAGCGCCTCGGGGAAGTCGCGGTTCCGCTTGGCCAGCGCGCCCAGGTACATCGCGGCCAGCGCGCTCATGTGCCCCTCGCCCGCCTCGACGGCCCGCACGTACCACTCGCGCGCCTGTTCCTCGTCCTCGTCGTGGTAGGTCTGGCCGATCGCCACCATCGCCCGCACGGCCAGCCCGGCATCGCCGGCGTCGAGCACCCGCAGGTACGTCGCCCGCCCCTCCTCCACCATCCCGGCGCCGACCAGCGTCTGCGCGAGTGTGGACAGCGCGATGGGCTCGCCGCCGGCGGCCGCCTCCCGCAACGTGCGCAACGACTCCGCCGTGTCGCCCCGGCCGCCCTGCAGCATGCCGAGCAGGCTGCCGAACACTCCCCTGACCGGGCTGTCGGCGTCGGCCGCCTGCCGCCGCGCGACGTCGTAGAACGCGTCGTCGTCGCCCTCGCCGTCGAGCAGCTCGAGCAGCCTGCCGCCGGCGACGAAACGCACCTCCGGCTCGTCGTGCTCGCTGAGCCGCTCGAAGATCGCCCGCGCCTCGGCCCGCTCCCCCAGGGCGGCCAGCCGGTCGGCGACGTCCAGCTCGGTGAACGACCCCCGTCCCGCTCGCTCGAAGTACGCCCGTACGGCGGCCGGGTCCGGACACTCCGTCCCCAGCTCGCGCGCCACCTCGGCGCCCGGCTCCCCCATCAGCTCCAGCACCCGCACGGCCACGTCGTGCGCGCCGCGCTCGAACTCCTGGCGGGCGAGGGCCCGCAGGTTCCCCAGCGCTTCAGCGGCAGGCTCCGCACCGGTGGCCGCGGCGGCGGCGAACGCCTCGGCGGCTCGCAACACGTCGCCGTCGTCGTGCCGCCAGCAGCCGATCATGAGGTGGCCGATGGCGGCGGCCTCCGGCTCCCCGGCCTCGGTGGCGGCCTGCGCCTGCTCGTACGCCCCTGACCGGTCGCCCATGTCGTACAGGACCTTCGCCAGGTTCGTCCGCAGGCCCGGGACGAGCGGCTCGAAGCCGGTGTCGATGCCCTTGCGGTACAGCTCCGCCGCGCCCGCCGGATCGCCCAGCCCTCGGCACGCGTCGCCCCATCCCCAGTACCCCGTGGCCACGGTCCTGGGGTCGCCGGTGGCCACCGCCTGCTCGGCCGCCTCGGCCGCGGCCTGGTGTTCCCGCTCGCCCACCAGGTGGGTGACCAGCAGGCGCAGGCATTCCAGGTCGCCGTCCGCCGCACCGCCGGCCAGCGCCTGCCGTACGCCTGCCGCGTCGCCGCGCTCGTCCAGCACCTCGGCGAGCGCGGCGGCGGTTGCGGGCATCCCGGCACGCAGGGCCGCCACGGCGCGGTCGAGGTCGCCGCGGCGCTCCCGGACGATCGCGATGTTGTGCCAGGCGGCGTCGGCCGTCGCCGGGTGCTCGGTGGCGGGCAGGAAGCACAGCTCGGCGCGGCCGTGCTCGCCGTCCTCGGCCCAGCTCGCCCCCATCGACAGGTACGCCTGCGCGGCCGTCTCCCGGACGTCCGCGGCCGTCTCCCCGGCCTCCGGCGTCGTCTCCCGGTCGGCCAGCTCGATCACCAGGCGGTAGAGCCGTCTGGCCGTCGCCTCGTCGTTCTTCGCCCTGGCGCGAGCTCCGGCGTGCAGGGCCTGGACCAGGCCGTCGCGGCGGTCGTCACCGGTGAGCGCCGCCAGCAGGCGGCGGGCTTCGGGCACGTCGCCGTCGTCGAGCACGAGCACCAGCTCGGCCAGCGCCGCCGAGCCCACGACCTCGGCCAGCGCCGCGATCGCGCCCGGCCGGTCGCCGTCGGCGGCCAGCACCCATCCCCGATCCTCGGCCGTGCCCCTGCCCAGGCGCACCCGGGCCACGGCCGCGGCCCAGCCGTCCTCGTGCTGCGCGGCGGCCCGCTCGTAGGCGGCGCGGGCGTACTCGGCGTCGCCCGCCTCTCCCAGCAGCCGGGCGGCGGTCACCAGCGTGCCGCCCGCCGACTCGGGCTCGGCGGCGACGGCCCGTTCGAACGCCGCCTTGGCGCCCGCCAGGTCGCCGGTCCTGGCCAGCAACTCACCGAGCAACCGCGCCTCACTCCCGCCTACCTCGCCGTCCGCGGACGCCGCGGTGAGGAGCTCGCGGGCCTCCTCCGCCGCGCCTGCGGCCACCAGCACCTCGGCCAGCAGCATCGTCACGTCCGTCTGGCGCCGCCCGCCTCCGTCCCGCAACGCCCGCCGACAGGCGTCGGCCGCCTCGGTGAGCTGCCCGAGCCGCTGCCGCACCCGGCCGAGATCGCTCAGCGCCATCACGGCCAGGTCCTCGTTGTCGCCCTCCGCCGCCCGTTCCCAGGCCTCGATCGCCCCGTGCCTGTCCCCGGCCTCGTCACGCAGTGCCCCCAGGTAACAGGCCGCCTCCTGGCGGAACCCGGGATGCCCGGCGGAGGCCACCAGCGAGAGCGCCGCGTCGGCGGCGGCCGTCTCGCCGCGCCGCTGCCAGGCGTGCGCGCTCTCCATGGCGAGCATGCTCGTCAGCAACGCGTTCCCGCCCTCCGGCACGGCCGCGAACGCCTCCGCCGCGCCGTCGAAGTCCCGGTCGAGCAGGCACCTGGCGAACCGCCCCATGGACGCGGGCTCACCCGTCGCCACCTCGAAGGCGCCGCGCGCGGCGGCGAGGTCGTCGAGCCGCACCCAGGTCAGCCCCAGCAACCAGGCGCTGCGCCCGGCCTCGTCCCCGCCCTCCCGCGCGATGCGCCGCTCGTACAGCCGGCAGGCCGCGAGCAGATCCCCCTGCTGCTCGAACAGCGCCGCCAACGACGCCGCCGCCTCGCCCCGCAGCCCCTGGTGCGCGCTGTCCAGCGCCATCGTGTACGCCGCCCGCGCCTCGGCAGGCTCCTCCACCAGCCCGCCCAGCACGTACCCCACCCAAGGAGCCAGCACCGGATGCCCTTCCACCCGGGCCCGCCGCAGCAGCGCCACGGCCTCGTCCCGGTCCGGCAGGATCTCCTTGGCCAGCGTCGCCGCGTACGACAGGGCGAGCGGCTCCCCGGACCCGGCCGCGTCGTGCAGCAGCCTGGAGGTCTCCGACAGCGCGTACCCGAAGGAGGCCAGCACCTGCGCGAAGACCGCCGTGCCGATCGCCGCCACGGCGGGGTCGGGGTGGTTCGTGGTCTCGTGGTAGCGGGTCAGCCCTTCCTCCCGCCCCAGCCGCTGGTGGTCGATCACCGCGCGCAGCACCGGGTGCAGGTCGTCGCCGGAGATCCGCAGCAGGTGCAGCAGGAACGCGGCGGCGAAGCCCTGCACGACGTCGTCGCCCTCGGCCACGTACGTGAGCAGCTCTTCGGCCTGCTCCCGGTCGCCCTCCCCCAGCTCCAGCTCGGCCAGCGCGACCATGGCCCGGATGGACGGCGCGGCCGCGCCGCAGTCGCAGGCCCCGCGCAGCAGCCGCCTGGCCTCGGTCAGGTCGCCGGCCCGCAGGCGCTCCAGCGCCGCGTCGATGTCCTGAACCGCCTGCTCCTCCACCGGGTCGGCGAGCGGCTGCCGCCGGTCGTCGTGGTCGAGCAGGAGCCTGGCCTTGAACGCGGCGTCGGGGTCCGTGTGCTCGGCCGCGCCCCGCGCCAGCTCCATGACCTCGTCGTACGCCTCCGGATGCTGGTCGAGCAGCAGGGCGAGCAGCGTGACGCAGACCGAGGCCCACTCGTACTCGCCCGCCTGAAGCACCGTCCGCAGCGCGGCCAGCGCCTCGGCGACCTCGCCTGCCTCGGTGTGCATCTGGGCCAGGCACGCCTGGGCCTGCACGGCGTACTCGCGCTGCCCGCTGGCGATCACCCGGCGGAAGATCGCCTTCGTCTCGTCCTCGTCGCCGAGCTGGGCGGTGACCTTGGCCAGCTCGATGAGTGACGGCAGCCGGACATCGGGGCGGGGGTCCTCGGCGGCCACGCGGTAGGCGGCCGCGGACTCGGCGTACTCGCCGAGGTCCACCAGCACCGCGCCGAGCAGCTTGTGCGCCATGGCCAGATGGTCGGGGTGACCGGCGGCGATGGCGTGCTCGCACACCGCACGGGCCGCCTGGAAGTCCTTCTCCTCGGCGTACAGCTGGTAGAGCTGGAACGCCGAGAGCGACACGACGTCGGGGTCGCCGCAGGTGAGCAACGTGCGGTAGTCGTCCTCGTCCTCGGCCTGTTCGTACAGCTCGCGGGCCGACGCCGGGTCCTGGTCGAACTCCGGCAGCTCCAGCCGCGCGGCCAGTTCGGCCACGGCGGGGCTGTCGCACCGGCGGGCCCGCTCCAGCGCCTCCTGCGCGCCCTGCGCGTCGCCCAGTTGCGTGCACACCAGCACCAGCGCCGTGTCGGCGAGCGCGGCCACCTCGAAGTCCGCGCCGTCCGAGGCGATCATCAGCACCCGGTGCGCGGCCGGCCACTCCTTCGCCGTGATCAGCATCATGCTCATGGCCATGGCGGAGCGCTGCCCGAACACCGGGTCACCCGACTGGATCACCGACCGGTGCGCCGCCTCGGCGCCGTCCAGATCGCCCTGCTCCTGCAGCAGACCGGCCAGCAGGTGCGACGCCTCCGGGTCGCCCGTGGCCGCGATCTGCCTGAACAGCGCGGCAGCCCGGTCGAGTTCTCCTGCTTTCCAGCAACTCATGGCCGCGTCGAGCTGTTCTGACGCCATTATCACCCCAAAGTCAGCTAACAATGTGAAAAAGCTACACATGTGCAGCGCGGGTCACAGGACATTCCGAGATCTCCGCTCCTCGCCCTCCGGAGCGCCGAAGCGCCGTAGCGTAGATCCCATGGCCAAAGCGTTCTGGATCGATCAGGAGTTCGACAGGGACCGTGACGGGCGCTATGCCGTGCACGTGCGCAAGAACCTGGAGGAGTTCGAGTGGGGCGACATCGCGCCCGTCAGGTTCGCGTGCGCCGCGTGGCGGCTGGCCACGCCGCCGTCGCTCACCCCCGGGTACGTACGGTGGGACCGCCGGATCCTGGAGGCCACCTGCCACCGCAACACCTGGGACGGGACGCTCTACGCCCGCGTCAGGCTCGTCTCGCCGCTGCCCGAGGAGCTGACCCGCTCGCGGGCCTGGTGGCGCGACCGGGGCTGGCTGGGCTGGCAGGAGACCTTCGGCCAATACGTCGAGCCGTCACAGCAGGACCTCGCCAGGATTCCGTTCCTGCGGGCCTCGCTGCTGGTCGAGGCGCCGGTGCCGCTGGAGGACCTGCCTCCCGAGCCGGAGGGCCCGCACGACGAGGTCGAGCAGAGTGCCCACCGCGCGGTGACGGTGCTCGCACGCGAGCTGAACGCGCTCGTGTCCCCCGTGCTCGACCAGCTCGGGGCCTGACCCGGGCCAGCATGTTTGGTTAACGGCTGGGTAGCGGGTGTCCCATGAGAAGCCTGCTCATCCTGCTGGCGTCGCTGGCCATGGCGGCCGGCTGCGCCGCGGACACGGCCTCTCCCGCGCGGGTGGCGGAGCGTTTCCACGCTCTGATCGCCGCGAACCAGGATGAGTCCGCGTGCGGGATGCTCGCCCCCAAGACCGCCGAGAAGCTCCCCGACCCCGGCCAGTCGTGCGCCGACGCGCTGCGCGAGCTCAGGTTCGGCCCCGGCGGCGTGGTCACCTCCGTGAGCGTGTGGGGTGACGAGGCACAGGTACGGATGGCCGGCGACACGCTCTTCCTGCATCGCTTCAGCAGCGGGTGGCGGGTCAAGGCCGCGGGCTGCAAGCCGGTGCGCGACCTTCCCTACGACTGCGAGGTGGACGACTGATGCGCGTGATGTTCATCCTCACCACGCTCGTGATCGTGGTGGGTCTTGCGTGGTTCTTCGCCGTGGGGTGGTCGAGGCTGTGAGGTGGCTCAAGGAGAACTCGCTGGCTCTGGCGTTCCTCATCATGTTCCTGCTGGCGGTGGGCGGCCAGGCGGTGGCGGGGGCGCTGCAGTTCAACGACCGGCAGCTGGCGGAGGGCGGGGAGCCGGTCACGATACTCCAGTACGTGACGTCCTCGACGTTCGCGGTGGACGTGGCCGAGAACTGGCAGTCGGAATACCTGCAATTCTTCCTGTTCATCGTGCTCACCGTGTGGCTCGTGCAGAAGGGCTCGCCCGAGTCGAAGAAGCTGGACTCGATGGGGGCGGAGTCGGACCATCAGCAGCAGGTCGGGGCGCACGCCACGTCCCAGTCCCCCTCCTGGGCCAAGGCCAAAGGGGTGCGGTTGTGGTTGTACAGCAACTCGCTCGGGCTGGTGATGGGGCTGCTCTTCCTGCTGTCGTGGCTGGCGCAGTCGGTGGCGGGGCAGGCGGCGTACAACGCCGAGCGGCTCAGCGACCTGCGGGATCCGCTCTCATGGGGTGAGTACGTCACCTCGCCGGAGTTCTGGGACCGCAGCCTGCAGAACTGGCAGTCGGAGCTGCTGGCCGTGCTCTCGATGGTGGTCTTGTCGATCTATCTGCGTCAGCGCGGCTCGCCCGAGTCGAAGCCGGTCGGGGCCTCTCACCTGGCCACGGGGGTGGAGGGCTGACCGGTGACGACCGCGACGATGCGGGTGCCGGGCGCGAACATGCCCTGGCGGGCGAGGTCGACGACCCCGTAGAGCATCTTGGCGACGTAGACGCCTTCGACCTGATATTTCGCGATAAATGCGTCCAAGGCTGGCGTCGTCTTGGCGTATCCGCCGAAGTGGTAGTCCAGGTTGATCTTCCAGTTCGACCACGTGCGTCCGTACGCCTCCCGCTGCAACCTGGCCACCTCCCCGGCGAGGAACCCGGCCCCCTTGAGCACCGCGAACCCGATCGCCTGCTTCCCCTCGGGCAGCCCCGCCGAGATCCCGGCCAGCGTGCCGCCGGTGCCGACCGGGCAGCACACCACGTCGTACGGCACACCGATCTCCCCCGGCAACTCGGCGCACCCGCGCACGGCCGCCGCGTTGCTGCCGCCCTCGGGCAGGATCGCCACGTCCTCACCCCACCGCGCACGCAGCCGCGCCTGGACGTCCTCGGTGTGCTTGAGCCGGTAGGAAGCCCGGTCGAGATAGGTGAGCGTCATCCCGCAGCTCTTGGCGTATGCCAGGGACGGATTGAGCGGGAGATGCTCCTCGCCCCGGATGACGCCGATCGTCTCGATCCCGTGCCGGCGCCCGGCCTCGGCGACGGCCCTGATGTGATTGGAGTAGGCGCCGCCGAACGTCAGCAGCCGGCGATGGCCCAGGTTGTGCTTCAGCTTGCGCGGCTTGTTGTCGTCGTGCATCAGGAACACCCGGACCTGGCCGAGCCCTGGATCCAGGAGCTCCTCCATGGCGCTAGTCTACGCTGGGGCCTTTGTTGAGGAGTGTTGGATTATGCGCGTTGTTGAAGCTTTCCGTGCCGCCTACGGCGCGTCCCCCCAGACCGTCTGGCACGCGCCGGGCCGCGTCAACCTGATCGGCGAGCACACGGACTACAACGACGGCTTCGTGCTGCCGTTCGCGGTGCCGTGGGGCGTGACGGCCGCGGTCACCCCGCGTACGGACAAGACCATCCGCCTCCTCTCCCTCCAGGGCCACAGCGACCCGGTCACGATCGAGAACCACGACGACTCCACGGGCTGGACCCGCTACGTCGTCGGCGTCCTGGCCATGCTGGGCGACCGCGTCGCGGGCGCCGACATCGCCATCGACGGCACCATCCCGCCGGGCGCCGGCCTCAGCTCCAGCGCCGCGCTCGAGGTCTCCGTCGCCTCGGCGCTCAACGACCTGCACGACCTGGGCATGACGCCCATGGAGATCGCCCTGCTCAGCCAGAAGGCCGAGAACGGCTTCGTCGGCGTGCCCTCCGGCATCCTCGACCAGGCCGCCTCAGCCCTGTGCCAGGAGGGGCACGCGCTCTTCCTCGACTGCCGCTCGCTCGGCTCCAGGAACATCCCGCTCGACCTGGCCTCGCACGGGATGAGCATCCTCATCATCGACACGCAGGTCCACCACACGCACGCAGGCGGCGAGTACGCCAAGCGCCGTGCCGAGTGCGAGTCGGCGGCCCGGAAGCTCGGCGTCCCGGCCCTGCGCGACGTGACCGACCTGGCGGCGGCCCTGGAGCTGCTGCAGGGCGACGAGCGCAAGCGCACCCAGCACATCGTGACCGAGAACCACCGCGTGGAGGCCCTCATCGGCCTGCTGCGGGCCGGCGCCGTCACCGAGATCGGCGCGCTGCTGAACGCCTCGCATCTGTCGCTCAGGGACGAGTACGAGGTGTCGTCTCCCGAGCTGGACGTGGCGGTGGAGGCCGCCGTCAAGGGCGGCGCCCGGGGCGCCAGGATGACGGGCGGCGGCTTCGGCGGCTCGGCCATCGCCCTGGTGTCCGACGATCGCCTGGAGAGCGTCCAGCAGTCGGTCGTGGCCGCCTATGCCGAACGCGGCTTCCAGCCGCCCCGCTTCCTCCCCGCCACCCCGGCCCCCGGCGCCCACCGCGTGGCGTAGAACCTTCCGGCCCCGCACGCCGATCGGCATGCGGGTCGGTGTCAAAGGGGCGGGAAGTTCGGCGGGCGGCGTTCCAGGAAGCTGGCGACGCCCTCGGCGAAGTCGGGGCGGGCGAAGGAGACGAGCATTTCCTGGACGGCCGTCTTCGCGGACTCCTCCAAAGTCGTGTCCCAGTCGTTCCACACCTGCCGCTTGATCACTGCCATGGACGCCGGCGAGCTGTGCACGGCCAGCTCCCGGGCGTACGCCTGCGCCTCCGCCACCACCCCGTCCCCCGGCACCACCCGGTTGACCAACCCCAGCTCGTACGCCTCCCGCCCGGTGAACACCCGGCCCGACAGCAGCACGTCCATGGCCCGCTGCTGTCCCATGATCCGGGGCAGCACCCACGACAGCCCGTACTCGGCGATGAGCCCGCGTCGCGGGAAGGCCGTGGTCCACTTGGCGGACTCGGCCGTGAAGACCAGGTCGCAGACGAGCGCGTGCACCATGCCGAGCCCCGCGCACGCCCCGTTGACCGCCGCGATGATCGGCTTGCCGATGGTCGTGGGGAAGGTGTTGGGCCGCGGATCGGGGGTCTCGTCGTAGGAGCCGGTCTGGATCGCGTTCAGGGTCTTGAAGTCGGCCCCGGAGCAGAACCCCTTGCCCGCGCCCGTGACCACCACGGCCCGCACCGCGGGGTCCTTCTCCGCCTCCGTCAGCAGGTCGAAGTAGCGCCGCCCCATCGCGTCCGTCCAGGCGTTGAGCGTGTCGGGACGGTTGAAGGTGAGCGTGAGCACGCCCTGGTCGACAGCTGAGAGCACGAGTTCCGCCATGCCCTAACCGAACCATGTTCTAGGCCAGAACGGCAAGTACCGTGTCCCCGTGGACCGCGACCTCGCCTGGGACGGCCGCCCCAACGTCCGGGACCTGCGCACGCCCACGCCCTTTCCCTCCTCCCCCATGGCGGCTAACGGTGGTGGACGAAGGCCGGGGTGAGGACGCTGGTGTCGTAGTAGCGGTGGAAGACGGGAGTGGCGCTGCCCGACAGCGGCGGCACGATCCACGACCAGTCGGCCGGGCAGACCCGCCCCGCCTTCTCCTCCTTCTCCAGATGGGTGAGAAAACGCCGCGACTCGGTGTGGTGGTCGGTCATCGTCACCCCGGCCTGCTCGAACGAGTGCAACACCGCCACGTTCAGCTCCACCATCGCGTGGTCGCGCCACAGCGAACGCTCGGTGGAGGTGTTCAGGCCGAGCCGCTCGGCCACCACGGCGAGCTGGTCGTACCTGTCGGTGTCGGCGAGGTTGCGCGCGCCGATCTCGGTGCCCATGTACCAGCCGTTGAAGGGGGCGCAGGGGTAACAGATGCCGCCGATCTCCAGGCACATGTCCGAGATGGCCGGCACCGCATGCCAGCGCAGCCCCAGCTCCGCGAACCACGGGTACTCCGGATGCACGAGCGGCACCTCCAGCACGGCGTCGCCGGGCAGGTTGCACAGCAGCGGATCCCCCAGCGCCGGCTGGATGATCACCGGCAGCACGTCGAACCGGCCGCCGGTGTCGCCGCGCCACCCCAGCGCCTTGGCCATGTCGGTGAGCTCGACGTTCTTGGGGTCGCCCACGATCCGGCCGCCGCGACCCCGATGTCCGGCGTAGCGGACGAGCTGGTCGTTGAGTATGCGGGGGCCGGGCAGGGCGGGAGTGTCGGGCGGCAGGACGGTGATGGTGGGCCTGATCTTGCCGTTGCCGGTGGCCTCGCGTAAGTGGCCGACGCATTCGAGGGCCACGCCCTCGGCGGTGCTCACCTGCCGCCGGTCGCGTACCCGCAACGAGCGCCAGTAGAGCCGGCCGATGCAGCGGCTGCTGTTGCGCCAGGCCACCCGGGCACCGAATTCGAGCTCCTCGAACGTGTGCGTGTAGGTGCCCGTGCGGGCGACCTCCCTGGCGACGTCGCGCAGCCGGGCATGCAGGCCTCCAGCGGAGGGATTTTCGGCATGGTAGAGCCTGAGGAACCGCTCCGCCTCGCGCAGGTCGGTGCTTCGCTCCATCCATGGCCGGACGGCGGGCGCGTCGAAGGGACGCAGGGACGTGATCCAGGTACGCACGCGGCAACCAGCACTTCTCCGTCAGCGGATCGCCCCACCGATTCCGGGTCGGCGGCACGTCCTTGGCGGGGGCGCCCTTTCCTCGCCTCCGTCTCGATCTACCCGCGGCTCCGGCCCAGGGGACCGGAGCTTCCATCTTTTCCCGCCCGACCCGCCTTTGTCCCGCCAAATGAAAAATCATGTGCTCGTCACGTCACAAAGCGTGAAATGCGAGCGTGCCCCCGGAGCTCCCGGGGGCACGACGCACTACCTCGCCGCGAACTCGTCCCACACGCAGGTGAGGTGGATGACGCGGCGCTGGTGCCAGCGCTTGCCGACGACCTTGCGCGGAAGCTCCTTGGCGGGCACGCTGATCGACACCCGGTCGGCGGGGATGACCGTGGCGCCGTCCGCGGCGAGGTCCCAGGCATCCTCCGGATCGATGACCTTCTCGCCGATCAGCTCGGCGACCTTGGCCTTGGAGAACTTCACGGCCTTGCCGCCGCTGACCCAGCACGTCAGCTTGCCGCTGACGAAGACCGGTTCGGCCGGCTCGGCGTGCACCTTGACCGCGCCGTGGTGGCCCGGCTCCGGGTGCACCCTGACCAGGTCGTCGTCAGCCAGCGCGGTCCCCGCCATGCCTGCCAGTCCGAGCACGGCCGCCGTCCCGACGATCGCAAGGCGACGCTTCAACATGGGATCTCCTCCCCGAGGTGATGTGTGAACACCTGGAGGGTCGTACGTCGCGCCTGAAGCAGGGCTTAAGACACCCGAAGAGATCTTCAGTGACCTATGATCCCCATAAAGCGATATATGTCCCCATAAACGCAGGGCCCCTCCCCGGATCAGGGAAGGGCCTTGAAGAGTGGCTCCCGCGATAGGACTCGAACAAGACTTCTGCTGCTTTGATCAGTCCACACGGATTCAGCGGCGCTGCTGGCCGGCCAGGGCGGTCTGTCTACCTGAGCGGATCTGATCCGCCGCTTGCGATCAGGTCATCACACCCACCAGGTGCTGGTGCAAACCCAACGGCTCCCGATCATGCTATCGGATGCACAGGCTCGGTAAGCGTACTTGGATATGGACCGGTGTGCGTCGGTGTAGGCCGTTTTCTTGCTAACTCCCTCCATCCGCCACTCCCACTTCTTGGTCGAAGGGTTGTAGACCGAAATGTAGAGATTCACACCATACGCATCGGAATCTTTGGGGGCGCGGGCCCAGAAATAGCTGTTCGAGCCCCACTTTCCCACGCGAAGCTGGATCGTGAATGTGCGTGAGCCGATGGTGACCGTCTTCTCATACACGCTGCGCACCGACGTGGCGGCCGTCGGCGCGGATGAGTTCCAGTAGCTCGCTGCCGACGCGGGGGTCGCGCCCAGCAGAGTGATGCCCGCCATAGCCACGGCGGTGACGCCGCGTGAAATCCAAGAGCTTTCCATGATCACTTCCCAGGTCATGAGGAACCCCATCGCAGAGGCACCCTCGTGTCGTGGAACTGATTGCGTTCAAGGTCAGCTCAGCACAAGCCGGTATATCGCGGGTATGGCGTTCTCCTCGCCCGGTCTCCATCTGCGACGTTCGCGATCAGAGACCATGGCCGACAGCTTCCTCCTGGCCTCCCCGCATGCCGTCGTCCCACCCCTCGCGGTAGCGGGGCTGCCTGGAGCCGGAGTGCCCCCGCCGCACCTCGATCCCCCATCAGCACGCAAACCATCTATCGACACCAGATCAGGCCGGTCATCGTCGGCCGGCGCTGAGACCATGGACGCCGTCTTCGGCAACGGGGACCAAGCCGGCTAGTGGCTCCCTGGATCGCTCCCAGAACGACTCGAGGCCCCTCCCGGATCTGGGAAGGGCCTCGAGGAGTGGCTCCCGCGATAGGACTCGAACCTATAACCTGCCGGTTAACAGCCGGCTGCTCTGCCGTTGAGCTACGCGGGATCGACACCGTCTGCGCTGATCACCAGGGCTTCCGGCCCCTTCGTCGTGCGCAGGAATAGATTAGCGCACTCCGGGAGTGCGTGTCGCATCGTCAGCGGGGTAGGCCCGGAGACAGCGGAGGTGCGAAATGCGATATCGGATGACATTCGCTGCGGGCCTGGCGATCGGCTACGTGCTGGGCAGCCGGGCCGGTCGCGAACGGTACGAACAGATCAAGCGGGCGGCGCAGCGCGTCGCCGACAACCCCCGGGTCCAGGAGGTCGCGGGCGTGGTCGGCGCGCAGGCATCGAAGTACGCGGGAATGGCGAGGTCCAGGATGGGTGACACGCTGCAGCAGCGGATCCCGTTCCTGAGCCATGACGCGCACAAACACGACGGCGGCACCGGCTGGCCGGAGGAGGAGGCCACCGCGGCCGACGACATGGAGAAGAAAGCCCGCGAAAGCGGGATCCCGTATTAGGGAGCGGCATGGGTGTGTGCGACGTCATACACCCATGCTGCGCCGTACGCCCTCGAGGGCCTGTTCGGCCTGCGCCCGCAGGCCGGGGTCCTCGGGGTCGAGGCCTTCGTCGAAGACGAGGGTCCACCCCAGCACCTCGCCACCGGGCCGGCGCCTGGCCACCAGCCGCACGCCGCCTCGGCCGGGCAGCTTGACGTGCTTGTTCACCACGATCGTGGAGTTGACGCGTTCGCGGATGGTCTCGGGCAACATGCGCGGCTCGTCGATGCGCTCGACGTGGGACAGGCCGTCCATGGTGATGACGCTCAGCCCTTCCTCACTCCACGACGCCTTGTCGATCGTCTCGTACGGCACCCGCGTCCCGTCGGGCAGGTAGAGGGCGAGATCAGTGGCCACCAGGTAGCCGCCGGCCTGACCGGTGGCGAACGTCAGCACCCGCTCCCCCGGCTCGGTCGTCAACGATTTGCGCACGTCGGCGGGCAGGCGGCGGAAAAAGCTCATTCCACCACGGTATCGGCGAGCAGGTCGAGGGTGAGCGCCGCGCTCCAGGAGAAGTCCCTGCAGCCGCGCCCGCTGCCGTCGAAGGGGTCGAAGCACTCGCGGAAGCCGGCCTGCCTGACCAGGCGCAGCGTGCCGTTGGTGAGCTGCTGGGCCAGGTGGTCGAGCGAGTGCACGGCCGCGGCGCGGCGCAGCAGCCAGTTGGTGTTCACCCACGAGGGCCCGCGCCAGTAGCGGGTGCGGTCGAACTGGGCGGCGCGGATCTCGCAACTGGGCACCGGATACCCGGTGGCGCCCATGAACCTGGCCGACTCCAGCATCTCGACGGCGGCGTTCAGGTGCTCGCTGGGCAGCAGGGGATCGAGCAGCGGCCCGAACCCGCCCACCGTGGACACTCTGATCAGCTGTCCGGACCGCAGGTCCCTGGCGTAGAAGCAGCCGTCCCACAGGCGTTCCAGCATGGCCTGCCTGATGCGCTCGGCCTGCTCGACGTGGGGTGCGGGATCGGCGTGCGCGAGCGGCGCCAGCTCGGCCATGGCCTGGCAGGACGCCAGCCAGATGCCGTTGAACATCGGGTCCTCGACCGCGAACGGATGCTCGTCACGCAGGTAGCCGGGGCTGTAGCCGGCGTCGCGGTAACGCATGGCGAGCCAGACGTACCGGTCGTGATCGCTGTCGGGGTGGCGTTCGTCGAGTTCCAGGTGGCGGTAGCCGTACCTGATGACGGGCAGCGCGGCCAGCGGCTCGTCCCAGGCCGGGCTGTCGTCCATGCCGGACTCCCAGGGGTGCACGATCGCGGCCAGCCCCGCGCCGCCGAGGTCGCGGGCCGAGGCGAGGTAGTCGTGCTGGGCGACCAGCGCCGGGTACGCCTTCCTGACGAACGCCTCGTCGCCGGTGTGCTGGTAGAGCCACCACAGCGCCAGCCCGTGCAGCGGCGGGGCGGTCAGCCCCGAGGTGAGCACGCGCGGCGCGGCCTCGTGCTCTTGCGAGCGCCATACGGAGGGCCCCGGGAAGTACGCCTCCGGCGTGTGGAAGACGATGTGCGGCACCATCCCCGTCGCCCACTGCCCCCGCAGCAGGCTGAGCAGCTCGTCGCGGGCCCGGTCGGGCCGGTGCCTGGCCAGGCCGATGACGACGAACGCGGAGTCCCAGCTCCATTGATGCGGATAGAGCCCTGGCGCGGGCACGGTGCCAGTGCCCGTCCAGTTCGCCTCGAGCACGGCCATGGCCTCGCGCCCGAGCGCGGCATCGTCAACCGCCGGCCGCGCCTCCATCACCCAACTATGCCTGGGGATCCCTCAGGAAGCTATGTCCTCTTCACCCACTTCGACAGGAACATGACACCCAGCGCCACGGCGCCGATGATGAGGCCCCATTTGAGGAGCGTGAGCGCGAACCCCACGAGAGGCCCGAGCAGTACGAGTGCGGCGACGACCGCCGCGATGATCAGAAGAATTCGTCCCATGTCCGCAACGCTAAGAGATCCTTTAAGCGGATTGCAGGCGAGACAGGGTTGAATCAGGGACAAGTCAGGGGTCCCCCCGAGCTAAAGGAACTTAAGCGGCCAGACCCTCCGTTGAGCCGGTATAACCGGGGCACGGGGGGCCTCTTCACGGGGAGCGTGATGAGCCTGGGACCACCTATGAGCAGGGAAGGCGTCGAGCACGCGCTGCGCGCTCGGGCCGACGAACGCGACCGGATCTCCGGCGACCTGCTCGATCTCGAATCCCATACCACATACCAGTTACTCAAGGGGGCCTCCTTACGCGGCGCGACCGAACGCCGCTGGGCCGCGGCACAGGAGGCGCTGGCGCGCCTGTGGGGACTGAACGACGTCTACCGCGCCGTGTTACGCGACGCCGAGCACATCCAGGCCTCGCGGAGCAAACTGAGCGCCGAGCAGCTGACCGAGCTGACCGAGCTGCTCACGGGCGCGTCCGTGGTGGTGCGGGCCGCCGCCAAACCGGTCGAGCAACGCACGCTGCTTCCGCAGGCGGACGAGCGGCTCACCCTCGACGAGACCGTGACGCGGATGGACGCCGCGTTCCAGGAGGTCACCTCCGCCCTCAACGACATCGACGCCCAGTGGAACGCCCTGCTCCCCCGCCTCGACGCCGCCGACAGCGAGCTGCGGCGCATCCGTGAGCTGGAGCACGACCTCGGCGAGAGCGCCGCCGGCCTGGGGGCCCTGGAAGCCGAGCTGAAGCGGATCCGCGCCGCTCTGGTGGAGGACCCGCTCGGCGCCGCCGTCGAGCCCGGCCTCGACCGGCTCACCGGGCTCCTGGCCGACTCACTGGCGGAGCTGGAGCTGGCGATCGTCGTCAAGCAGGAGTACGCCCGCCGCCGCGAGGACCTGGTGGCCGGGCTGGACCGGGTACGCGCGGCCGAGAGCGAGGCCAGGCTGGCGCACGGCGCGGTCGTCGTCAAGATCGCCCTGCCGCCGCAGGCCCAGCCCAGGAGCAGGGTGGACGCCCTGACCGGCGCGCTGGACGCGCTCGACGTGTCGGCCGACACCTGGGTGCTGCGGGCCAAGCGGCTGGCGGAGCTGGAGAGCGACGTCCGCAGGGCGGTCGATCAGGCCCAGGCCACGGCGAAGGCGCTGTACGGGCTGGTCGGCAGGCGTGACGAACTGCGCGGCCGGCTCGGCGCCTGCCAGGCGATGGCGGTGCGCAAGGGCATGGCGGAGGACCCGGCCGCTTCCAGCCTGTTCGCCCGGGCGCGCACGTTGTTGTGGAGCGCCCCCTGCGACCTGACCAAGGCGGCGGCCGCCGTCGAGGACTACCAGCGCGCGATACACGGAGGAAAACCATGAGCCGCTGCGCGCAGCCAGGCTGCACGGGCACGATCGACGAGGGCTACTGCGACCTGTGCGGCACCGCGGAGAGCTCTCCCGCGCCTCCCGCCTCGTTCCGTACCCAGCCTTCGTCACCGCAGACCAGCCCGGTGAGCAGGCCGACGAGCGGGCCGACGAGCAGCAGCGGCAGGTCGCGGGCCGGGGTGCTGGCCACCATCGCCGACCTGCCGTCGGTGCCCTACCGCGACCCGGCCACCGCCGTGATGACCGACCCCGAGGTGCCCGAGGACAAGCGCTTCTGCGCCAACCCCGACTGCGGCAAGCCCGTCGGCCGCTCCCGCGAGGGCCGCCCGGGGCTGACGGACGGGTTCTGCCCCCACTGCCGCACCTTGTTCTCCTTCACCCCGAAGCTGGACAAGGACGACCTGGTGGCGGGCCAGTACCGGGTGCTGGGCTGCCTGGCGCACGGCGGGCTCGGCTGGATCTACCTGGCCGCCGACGAATACCTCGACGGCCGGTGGGTGGTGCTCAAGGGCCTGCTCAACACCAACGACGCCGAGGCGCTGGCGGCGGCGGAGGCCGAGCGGAAGGTCCTCACCACCGTCGACCACCCCAACATCGTCAAGGTCTTCAACTTCCAGCGCTCGGCCGGGCTCGGCTACATCGTCATGGAGTACGTCGGCGGCCAGTCCCTGCACGAGCTGCGCCGCCAGGGCCCGCTGCCGCTGCGCGAGACCCTGATCTACGGGCGGGAGATCCTGCAGGCGTTCGGCTATCTGCACGAGGCCGGCCTGGTCTACTGCGACCTGAAGCCGGCCAACGTGATCAGGGTGGGCAAGGGGCTCAAGCTCATCGACCTGGGCGCGGTGCAGCCGCTCGGCTCGCCGCCGGGCACGTCGTGGGCCACCCGCGGCTATCACGCCCCCGAGCTGGAGACCCATCCGTCGTCGGTGACCTCCGACCTCTACACCGTGGCCAGGACGCTGGCGGTGCTGGCGATCCCGGGGTTCAGCCCGGTCGCGAACGGCGTGGCCGCCCCGCTGCCGCAGGACTGCGGGCATCCATCGTTCACCCGGCTGCTGCGCAGGGCCACCGCCGCCCATCCGGCCGACAGGTTCCAGAGCGCGTGGGAGATGGAGGAGCAGCTCCTCGGCGTGCTGCGCGAGGTCTGCGCCGAGGAGGAAGGGGTGCCGTACCCGAATCCGTCGACGTTGTTCGGGCCCGAGCGGGGCGCGGTGGGGACGGCGCTGTCGGAGGAGGACGACCAGGTGCTCGAGCCGCTCGACCCCGGGGTGGCCGCGCGCCGGCTGCCGGTGCCGCTGGTCGACCCGGCCGACCCGGCCGCGGGAGTGCTGGCCGGACTGCTCGGCAGCGACGGCAAGCAGCTGCTCGACCAGCTCGACGCGATGCCTCCGACGCCCGAGACGGAGCTGATGAGGGCCAGGCTGCTGGCCGAGTACGGCGCGACGGAGGCGCCCATCGCGCTGGAGCGGCTGGCCGCGCAGCTGCCCGGCGACTGGCGGGTCACCTGGTACCGCGGCGTGCTCGCGCTGGCCACGGGGCAGGCCGATGCGGCCGCGTCGATGTTCGACGCGTGCGTGTCGATGTTGCCGGGCGAGCTGCCGCCCAAGCTGGCGCTGGCGTT
Organism: Nonomuraea polychroma; assembly: GCF_004011505.1. Classification (NCBI taxonomy): domain Bacteria; kingdom Bacillati; phylum Actinomycetota; class Actinomycetes; order Streptosporangiales; family Streptosporangiaceae; genus Nonomuraea; species Nonomuraea polychroma. The sequence continues at coordinate 683,817 of NZ_SAUN01000001.1, read as the reverse complement.
CGCGCTGGAGTGCGCGGGGCAACAGGCCGCGGCCTCCTGGTACGAGATCGTCTGGCGCACCGACCACGGCTGTGTGAGCGCGGCGTTCGGGCTGGCCAGGACCGGCAGGATGGCCGTGCTCGACGAGGTGCCCGCCACGTCGAGTTACCGGATGGCGGCGCAGATGGCGCTGGCCGCCTCCGCGGTGCGCCGCCCCGACCCGAGCACGATGGAGCCCGGCGATCTGGTGGCCGCGGCAGGCCGGCTGGCGAGCCTGGCCGACCTGGACTCGCGCCGCCGTGACCTGCTCACCGCCGAGCTGCTGCACGGCGGGCTGGCCTGGCTGGAGACGAACGCGCCACCGCCGGACCTGGAGCTGGCCGGGGCACGGTTCACCGAGCCCGGGCTGCGCAGGCAGCTGGAGGCCATCTACCGCAGGCTCGCCGTCGTGGCGGCCTCCCGGCAGGAAAGGCACGCCCTCATTGACCAGGCGAACGCCGTGCGACCGAGGACCTGGGTGTGACCGGTAACGAGAAAGTCGCCTCTTGTCCCGTCTGCGAGGCTCCCGTGCTCGCGGGCGACATCTACTGCGAGGCCTGCGGTCACCCGATGGGAGCTCCGACGTGCGCGTCCTGCGGGGCGGGCGCCGTGGACGCGGAAGGCTACTGCGAGCGGTGCGGCCTGCGCCAGCCCACCGGCCGGGACCACGCGGAGACCGTGCTGGACAACGGCGCGGCGGCCGTGACGGACAGAGGGTTGCGGCGCAGCCGCAACGAGGACGCGATGGCGCTCATGGCCTCCGGCGACACGATCGTGGCCGTGGTGTGCGACGGGGTGGGCAGTTCGCCCAGGGCCGACGAGGCGTCCGCGGTGGCGGTCGAGACCGCGGCCACCGCGCTGGCCAGAGGGGCGTCGCAGCAGGAGGCGTTCGACCTGGCCGGCCGGGCCGTGGCCAAGCTGGCGACCTCCGTGTACGACGCCCCCGCCTGCACGTACGTCGCCGCCGTGGTCGAGCCGGACCGGATCACGCTCGGGTGGGCCGGTGACACGCGGGCCTATTCGTTGCCCGACGGCGGCTTGCTGACCGAGGACGACGCGATCGAGACCGGCGAGATCACCGCCTGGCTCGGCGCGGACGCCGAGGGCGTCACGCTCCACGTACGGACCTTCACCCCCCACGCGCCCGGCCTGCTGCTCGTCTGCAGCGACGGCCTGTGGCGCTACCTGGACGGCTATGCCTTCCCCAGCGCCGGCACCCCGCTCGAGATGGCCAGGGAGATGCTGCGGCACGCGCTGGACTCCGGCGGCCAGGACAACGTGACGATCGCCTTGATCCCCTTAGGAGAAGCCCGTGAGTGATCAGCCCGCTTTCACGTTGAACATCGACCAGAACAAGTACCTGCCCCTCGACGGCCGCGAGGTGCACGCCATCCTCACCGTCGGCTCCACGGGCGGCGTCACCACGCAGGTCGTGTCCTCCGAGGCCGCCGAGGTGATCATCGTGGACACGTCGGGCTCGATGAGCGGCGGCAAGATACGCGAGGCCCGGCAGGCGGCCGCCACGGCCGTGCGGACGCTGCGCGACGGCGTGCTCTTCGCGGTGATCGCCGGGACCGAGAAGGCGGGTATGGTCTACCCGGGCGGCAGTCCGCGCCTGGTCAAGGCCACTGCCGCCACCAAGGCGGAGGCCGAGCGGGCGATCGGCCGGCTGCTCGCCCACGGTGGCACCGCCATCGGCGAATGGCTGAACCTGGCCGGGCACATGCTGGCCGCCCACCCCTCGGCCATCAAGCACGCGCTGTTGATGACCGACGGCCAGAACAACGAGAGCGACGACGTCTTCAGCTCCGTTCTGGCGGGTTGGAGCGGCAGGTTCGTGGTCGACTCCCTCGGGGTCGGCGACGACTGGGTGCCGGCCGAGCTGCGTAAGGTGGCCGACGCCATGCTCGGCACGTTTGACTTCGTCCGTAACCAGACGGATTTGTCGGAGTATTTCCGCCGACTCACGCAGACGTCCATGAGCAAGACCGTGGCCGAGCTGTCGCTGCGGGTGTGGGTGCCGCAGACGGCGCGGCTGAAGTTCGTCAAGCAGGTCTCGCCGACGCTGCTGGACCTGACCGGCAAGCGTGCCGACGTCAACCCGCTGACCGGCGACTACCCGACCGGGTCCTGGGGGGCCGAGGAGCGCGAATACCACGTGTGCGTCGAGGTGCCGCCCGGGCAGATCGGCCAGGAGATCAGGGCGGGCTGGGTCAAGCTCGTACGCCCCGACACCGGCGACGTCGTGGCCAGTGGCAACGTGCTCGCCCAATGGACCGACGACCTTGCGCAGTCCACCCGGATCAACGGGAAGGTCGCCCACTACACCGGCCAGGCGGAGCTGCACGAGCTGATCCAGGACGGGCTCAGCGCGCGGGCGGTGGGCGACGTCGACACCGCGACCGCCCGCCTGGCCAGAGCCAGGGAGCTGGCCGCCGAGACGGGCCGCGAGGACACCGCGCGGCTGCTGGAGAAGGTGGTGGAGGTCGATCCCGCCACCGGCACGGCCAGGCTGCGCAGGAACGTCGACAAGGCCGACGAGATCGAGCTCGACACCGGCTCGGTCCGCACCAGCCGGCTGCGCAAGGAAGGATTCTGATGGCGACCTGCCCGCAGGGGCACGCGTCCGGCTCCGACGACTACTGCGACGTGTGCGGCACGCAGATGGCGGCCGCACCGCCGACCTCCAACGCGGCCTCCAACCCGGCCCCCGTCGCCGAGCCCGCCGCCGAGAGTTGCCCCATCTGCCAGACGCCGCGTGCCGGCCAGTTCTGCGAGGTGTGCGGCCACGACTACAGCAGTGCCGGATCCGCAGCGCAGCGAGGACATCCAACACTGCACCCCGAGCAAGGCTCGGCAAGCGGGCAGGGCAACGGGGCCCCCGTCCCGCTCCTGGCGACGGGTGGCGGGGCCAGGTGGGAGGCCGTGACGGCCGCCGACCGCTCCTACTACGAAAAGGTCATCGCCGAGGGCGGTCCCGACGCCGACGCGGTGGCGTTCCCGCCGTACTGCCCCGAGCGCTCCTTCGGCCTGTACGGCGATCAGGTGCGCATCGGCCGGCGCAGCCGGGCCAGGAACCTTGAACCCGAGATCGACCTGACCGGGCCGCCCGAGGACCCCGGCGTCTCGCACCTGCACGCCGTGCTGCTGGCCCAGCCGGACGGCTCCTGGATGCTGGTCGACCCCGGCTCCTCCAACGGCACCCAGGTGAACGGCAAGCCGCTCAAGGTCAACGTGCCCGTCAAGATCGCCCCAGGGGACCGGATCCACGTGGGCGCGTGGACCGTCATCACGATCAGGGAGGGCACGCCATGACGGTGATGGTGCCCGGCCGGGGCACGGTGGCGCCGGGCCGGGCCGCCCCGCCGCAGGTGCGCCGGAGCGTGCCCGGCAGGATCCGGGTCATCTCCGGCATCACCGTCGCCTCGCTGGCGCTGCTGTTCGCGGCCCTCGCCGTCGGCAGCGCCACGGCCCGCGACGGCCTGCAGGTCATCGGCCACGACGCGGGTCCGCAGGTGGTCGCCACCGCCGGCCTCTACCTGGCGCTGAGCGACATGGACGCGCAGGTGGCCAACGCGCTGGTGATGGGCGACATGTACACCCGGCAGCGCAACGAGGCGATCGCCCGATACGAGAGCCGCCGGTCGGAGGCCAACCAGGCGCTGCTGAAGGCGTTCGAGCTGTCGGGCGACAACCCGGCCGAGCGGCGGACCGTGCAGTCGGTGCTCGACGAGCTCGGCAAGTACGAGCGGCTGGCCGGTCAGGCCCTGCTGCTCGACCAGCGGGCGAAGCACGCCCCGGGGCCGCCGCCCGAGGAGGTCGTGGCGATCTACCGCCAGGCCACCGACCTGATGCGCAAGGTGCTGCTGCCACAGGCCTACAACCTGACCCTGGAGACCGGCACGATCGTGCGCCGCACCTACGACGAGAAGGCCGTCATGGTGCCCCTCCTGCGCGTCGCCGTGGTCGTGGCCGGGCTGCTCGCACTGTGCTGCCTGATCTGGCTGCAGGTCTTCCTCGCCAAGCGCTTCCGCCGGGTGTTCGGGCCGGCGCTGCTGGTGGCCACGGTGACGACCGCGGTGGCGCTGATCGCCGGTGCGGGCGCACTCGCGCGGGATCAGGAGGCGCTGCGGCACGCCAAGTCGGCCGGCTTCGATCCGGTGCTGACGCTGACCAGGGCCCGTGCGATCAGCAACAGCATGCAGGGCGACCAGAGCCGCTACCTGCTCGACAAGGAACGGGCCGACACCTACGAGCACACCTACCTCGACAAATCGCAGTCAGTGATCTACGTCGCGGCAGGCAACCTGGATGACTATCACTTCAAGGTCGTCCAGGGCACGGACGGCTTCCTCGGCCTGCTGGGGCCCGAGCTGGTCGGCCGGCCGGGCGAGGACGTCATGAAGGCGTACCAGGGCTTCCAGTCCGCCGACGAGAAATTCCGCGACCTGGTGGCGAGCGGCCAGATCATCGAGGCGGTCAACGCCCGGTTCGGTGCGGTGACAGCGACGTTCGACACCTATGACCGGACGCTGGTGGCGTTGATCGGCCAGCATCACGACGAGTTCGAACGTGCGATCACGATGGGCGAGAGCACGCTGGACAACCTGTGGCGGCTGGAGGAGGTCGCGATGGGCGCGATCGTCCTGCTGGTGATCGCCGGGGTGTGGCCACGACTCAAGGAGTACCGGTGAAACGCGTCCTGGTGATGGTGCTGGCCCTGGCGGCGACCCTGGTCGCGGGCTGCGGGACCAGCGAGCCTGAGTCGATCGTCGACGACGACGTCCTGCTCATCGCGGTGCGCCAGGACCTGCCTTCGATCGGGTTCCTCCGGGCAGACAAGGAGTACGAGGGCTTCGACGTGGACGTGGCCCGCTACATCGCCGCCAAGCTCGGCAAGGATTTTCTCTTCGTCCCCGTGCTGGCGGCGGACCGGGAGCGGGTGCTGCTCGACGGGCGGGCCGACATGGTGGTGGCCACCTACACGATCAGCCAGGACCGCAAGGCCAAGGTGTTGTTCGCCGGGCCGTACCACATCTCGTACCAGGACATCCTGACGCGGCAGGGAGAGACGATCGACAACGTGCGTGATCTCAAGGGCCGCAAGATCTGCGAGGTCCAGGGGTCGAACGCGGCCCAGCGGGTCGTCGCGGAGCGGAGTGTGGCGGCGGAGCTCGTGCCGTTCGCCGACTACGCGCAGTGCCTGGCGGCGCTGAAGAACAAGCAGGTGGACGCGGTAACCACCAACGACGTCATCCTGGCGGGGCTGGCCATGCAGGACGGCTCGGGGCTGCGGCTGAACAACGCGCAGTTCAACGAGCAGCGCACCGGGGTGGGCCTGCGCAAGGGAGACGTGGCGGGCTGCGAGGCGGTCAACCGGGCGATCACTGACATGTATCAGGACGGGACGGCGGCGAAGCTGCTGCACAAGTGGTTCGACGGGTCCGGGCTGGACCTGAGCACGATCGCGGTCCCGCAGTTCGAGGGCTGCTCCTGAACATGCGAGCGGGCCGGGGTCGCCCCCGGCCCGCTTCACCGAGCGCTGTCTCGCACGTCAGTCCAGGTAATCCCGCAGCATCTGGGCGCGCGTCGGGTGGCGGAGCTTGGCCAAGGTCTTCGACTCGATCTGGCGGATGCGCTCCCGCGTGACCCCGAACTCCCTGCCCACCTCCTCCAGCGTGCGCGGATGCCCGTCGGCCAGGCCGAAGCGCAACTGGATGATGCGCTGCTCACGGTCCGACAGCGTGGCCAGGATGTCGTCGAGCTGGTCCTGCAGCATGATGAAGGCCGCGGCCTCCATAGGCACGACAGCGTCGGCGTCCTCGATGAAGTCACCGAGGTCGGAGTCCTCCTCACCGATCGGCGACTGCAGCGACACGGGCTCCTGGGCGATGCGCTGGATCTCCACCACACGATCGACGGGGAGGTCCATCTCCTTGGCGATCTCCTCGGGGATCGGCTCACGGCCGAGATCCTGGTGGAGCTGGCGTTGCACGCGGACGAGCTTGTTGATCGTCTCCACCATGTGCACCGGGATGCGGATCGTCCGCGCCTGATCGGCGATGGCCCGGGTGATCGCCTGACGGATCCACCAGGTCGCATAGGTGGAGAACTTGTAACCCTTGGTGTAGTCGAACTTCTCGACCGCCCGGATGAGCCCGAGGTTGCCCTCCTGGATCAGGTCCAGGAACAACATGCCGCGGCCCACGTACCGCTTGGCGATCGACACCACGAGCCTGAGGTTGGCCTCGATGAGCCGCTGTTTGGCTCGGGTGCCCTGCCAGACGAGCTCCCTGAACTCCGGGAAGGCCAGACGCGAGACCCCGTTGGCCAGCTTGTCCTCGGCGAACAGGCCGGCTTCGATCGACTTGGCGAGCTCCACCTCCTCCTCGGCGGTCAGCAGCGGCACCCGGCCGATCTCGCGCAGGTAGATACGGACGAGATCGCTGGTCGGCGCTCGCTTGCCTACGTCTTCCTCATCGGCGCGGGTGGATTCCTCGTCGCCCTGCGGCTCGAGGACCTCCACGCCGTTCTCGGCGAGCATCCGCACGACGCGTTCCAGCGCGTCGGACGGCAGCTCGGATCGGTCAAGCGCGGCTGCGACGTCATCGACGGTTACGCTTCCGCGCTCCCTTCCCTTCGCGACGAGGTCCGCCACTTGATCTACCGTTGGCGGACTGCTTGGCAGCACCGATGCACCCACGGGAGACAGTCTGCAGTATTGGTTCCATCAAATGGCAGACCCATTTTTGTCACCGAAGGTAAGACGACCGTGCTTACCGAATTGAGATCGGAATAAGGTTTAGCAAGAGTTTGATCAGGAAAGTAAAGTCAATTACGCGATCAGGATTCACGCGCCCGGCACGACCCCCCGGTCGGACGCGACTGTCTCGCTGCCCGTATCGCGCTGTCCATCCCCTTTATCGCCGGTTGGACCGGGCCAAGTTCCCTGGTCAACCACCCTGATTTACCGCTTGTGATCGCGGCCAAACTGTTATCAACCGCCGGCGGGCGATCGTGATGCCGTCACCGCCGACGGCGACCCTCACTGGCTGCCCGCGGCTCGATCCCGCAGGACCCGGCGCTGCTGCTCCAGCGCCACCAGCTCACCGAACAACTTGTTGTATTCCTGCTGCTCCTCCACCGGATTGAGCCGCTGGATCCGCGACTTCACCTGGGCGATGGCCCGGTCGACCGCGATGGCCTCGATGGCGGCCAGCATCGCGCCCGCATATCGCTCCTCCGTGTGCGCGTCCGCCTGGATCGCCTCCACCGCGAACCGCGTCACGAGCGGCCTGGCGCCCTCCTCGTGGGCGTGCTCCAGCAGCAGGTCGACCCACTCCCGCCCGCCGTATCCGGCCGCGGCGACACCCCCGGCCGCCACGATGACCTTGTGCAGGACCACATGGTCGGGCGCCGTGAACGCCTGCGGGTCCAGCGCGTCGAAGCGCGGCCCGAGCAGCGCGGGCCGCTGCACGGCCAGCTTGAGCAGCTCTCCCTCCACCCGGATGCTCGGGTCGACCGGCGCCGCCCGCGGCGCCCGCTGGGGGCGGCCCTGCTGCGCCCCGGCCACCGCGGCGATGCGCTGCATGACGAACCGCTCATCCATGAAGCCCAGCCACCGGTCCAGGTCGATGGCATAACGCTTGCGCAGCCCGACGTCCTTGATCCCCGCCACGATCGGCGCGGCCGCGTCCAGTGCGGCGATCTTGCCTTCGTTGCTGCGCAGGTCGTAGCGGGAGATCGTGCTCCTGATCGCGAACTGGAACAGCGGCTCCCGGCTCGCGATCAGATCCCGCACGGCCGCGTCGCCCTGCTTGACCCGCAGGTCGCACGGGTCGAGCCCGTCGGGCTGCACCGCGACGTAGGTCTGCGTGACGAACTTCTGCTCATCGGCGAACGCGCGCAGCGCCGCCTTCTGCCCGGCCTCGTCACCGTCGAACGTGAAGATCACCTCGCCGCGGAACTCGGCCTGGTCCAGCAGGAAGCGGCGCAAGATCTTGATGTGCTCCGCGCCGAACGACGTGCCGCACGTGGCCACCGCCGTCGGCACCCCCGCGAGATGGCAGGCCATCACGTCGGTGTAACCCTCGACGATCACCGCTTGGGACCGTTTGGAGATCTCCCGTTTCGCCAGGTCAATCCCATAAAGGACCTGGCTCTTCTTGTAAAGCGGCGAGTCAGGCGTATTCAGATATTTCGGCCCATCATCGGAATCAAGCAACTTCCGTGCGCCGAAACCGATCACATCGCCCGTCGCGTCCCTGATCGGCCAGATCAGCCGCCCGCGGAACCGGTCGATCGGCCCCCGCCGCCCCTCCTTGGCCAGCCCGCCCTTGACCAGCTCCTCGGCGGTGAATCCACGCCCGAGCAGATGCCGCGTCAACGCCTCCCACTCGTTGGGCGCATAGCCGACCCCGAACATCTCCGCGTCGGCCCGCTCGAACCCCCGCTCCGACAGGAACCGCCGGCCCGGAGCCGCGTCAGGCCCGAAAAGCTTGCCGACGTAGAACTCGGCCGCCGCCTTGTGCGCCTCGATCAGCCTGGCCCGCTCACCGTGGTCGCGCCGGGGGACGTAGCCGCCCTGCTCGTATTGCAGCTGGATCCCGGCCCGCTGCGCCAGCCGCTCGACCGCCTCGCTGAAGGACAGATGCTCGATCTTCTCGACGAACGTGATCACGTCGCCGCCTTCGGAACAACCGAAGCAAAAGTACATTCCGCGCTCGGGCGTGACGTTGAAGGACGGGCTCTTCTCGTCGTGGAACGGGCACAGGCCCTTGAGGTTGCCGCCTCCGGCGTTGCGCAACTGGATGTGCTCGCCGATCACGTCGGCGATGGGTGAGCGCTCGCGTACGAGCGCGATGTCGACATCACGGATCCGGCCAGCCACGCGGTGAGTCTATTCGGCCCCACCGACGTTCCCGGCACCTGCGGCCAGAATGGCCTCACCCCTGGGTTGCTAAAGAGGGAAACCGGCTCTGCGGGGGTCCCCGGTCGGCTACAAAGGTAAAGGTTGTCGGTGGAAACGGTGACGCGGGTGGAGATCATGAGATCGGGGCATGTCGGACGATGGGCGGCCGTCGCGGGCGCTTTGCTGCTGACCGGCGCCTGCACCCAGGCCACCGGCCTGGCAGGGGTGAGCGCCCAGTCGCCCTCCACCCCCTCGGTGACGGGCACGCCGCAGGTCACGGCCACGATCCCGTCCCCCACGCCGTCGGCCGAGCACCAGGCGGCCGAGCGGCCGCCGAAGGGCGAGGACCCGGTCAAGGTGCCGCCGCCGAAGTTGTCGAAGTACACCTACACATTCCCGGTCAAGGGCTGCGAGACGACCTACCAGCGCAGGCTCCTCGTGCTGCCCAAGACGACGATCTGGGCCGGGGAGGGGTGCGCGTTCGTGGCGCCCATCGGCGGCGTCGTCGACGAGGTGAACGTGCAGAACAAGTGGCGGCCGTCCACGGACGCGGGCGCCGACCGGGAGGGCCGGTTCGTCACGATCATCGGTGACGACGGCGTGCGCTACCTGGGCGGGCACCTGGACTCGGTGGCCGAAGGCATCAAGCCCGGCGTGCGGGTGCGGGCAGGTCAGCTGCTCGGCCGGGTGGGCCGGTCGGGCAACGCCCGCGACACCGGCCCCAACCTCTATTTCGCGATCTCGTGGAAGACCGGTCCGTCCTTCTGGTGGGTACGCAGGGGCATGGTCGAGCCGTGGGACTACCTGGACGCCTGGCAGTCGGGCAACCGCACGCTCTCGCCCCGGGAGGAGACGCTGGCGCTGCGCGGCAAGCTCGGCGAGACGCCGCGATGCACGGTGCAGTGCTCGTCGAAGAAGGTCTCGAACGACGACCGGCCCGAGCCCCAGACCGGCGACGACGACGGCCCGACCGTGGTCACGATTGGCCCGTCGCAAGCTCCTTAGGGTTGACGATGGCGCGTGATCTGATCAGCTCCTGGATCTCGTCGACGACGTCCCAGACGTTGACGTTCATGCCGGCGATCACCCGGCTGTCGCGCAGCCAGTAGGCGATGAACTCCAGGCTCTCGACGTCGCCGCGGTAGACGATCTCGTCGTAGCCCTCGATGTCGCCGGAGAACTCCATGCCGAGCTCGTACTGGTCGGTGTAGAAGTACGGGATCGCGTCGTAGACGACGTCCTGGCCGAGCATGGAGCGGGCGGCGGCGGGGCCGCCGTGCAGGGCGTTGGCCCAGTGCTCGACGCGCACGCGCCGGCCGTACAGGGGGTGGAAGGGCTCGGCCACGTCGCCGGCCGCGTACACGTCGGGGTGCGAGGTCCGCAGGGCCGCGTCGGTGAGGATGCCCTGCCCGACCTCGAGTCCCGCGTCGCGGGCGAGACCGACCTCGGGCACGGCGCCGATGCCGACCACGACGAGGTCGGCCGTGAGCCGCTCACCGGAGCTGAGCCGCACGCCGGTGTCGGTGATCTCGGCGGCGGCGGTGCCGAAGCGCAGGTCGACGCCGTTGTGTGCGTGCAGGCGGGCGAACATGTGGCCCAGTTCGGGGCCGAGTGCCCCGTTGAGCGCGGTGGGCTCGGGCTCGACGACGGTGACGGCGCGGCCGGCGGCGCGGGCCGCCGCGGCGGTCTCCAGGCCGATCCAGGACGCGCCGACCACGAGCACGCTCTCGGCCTGCGCGAAACGTTCTTTCAGCGTCTCGCTGTCCTCGACCGTGCGCAGGTAGTGGCCGGGTCCCGGCAGACGCCTGGGCGCGGCGCCGGTGGCGATGAGCAGTTTGTCGTACGGCTGGCGCGACCCGTTGCCGAGCCTGAGCACGCGGTGATCGAGCTCGATGCGGGTGACCGGAATGCCGAGCCGCAGGTCCACGTCGTTGTCCGGGTACCACTCGGGGGCGTGGACGAAGATCTTCTCTCGTTCGCTCTTGCCCTGGAGGTAGTCCTTGGACAGGGGTGGTCTCTCGTAGGGCCGCTCGGTTTCCGCACCGATCAGCACGATCTCGCCGTCGAAGCCCTCCTCGCGCAGCGTCTGCGCGGCTTTGGCTCCGGCCAGCCCGGCGCCGACGATCACATATGTGGCCATGGGCGCAGTATCCGCCCGCCGAGCAGATCGGGAAAGCGGGTTGTGTCAGGTGACCTGCCTCATTGGCAAACCTTGGTCAGCGCGAGAGCCGGCGGTGCCAGGCGACGGCCGAGGTGTCGGTCAGTGAGGCGATCTGGTCGATGACCACGCGGACGCGAGCGGCGTCGTCGCGAGCCCCGGTGTACGCGGGCCGGAAGGCGGGCTCCAGCGTGCCCGGCGCGCCCAGCGTGATCAAGGATGCCAGCTCGGTGATGAGCTCGCGCTGCCTGGCCTGGTTGGCGTGGTGGTCCTTGGTGGTCATCACGTAATGGGCGGTGACGCCTTTCAGCAGCGCGCACTCCAGCCGGGTGGCGTGGGGGACGACGAGGTCGGCGCGGTGACGGGTGCCGTACACCTCTTTGGTGGCGGCCTGGGCGGAGCGGCAGAACCGGCCGATGAGGCCGCTGGTGAGGGCCTTGAGCCCGGCCAGGTCGGCGAGGGTGGCCTCGAAGCGGCGCGGCCAGAGCTTGTCGGCGATCAGCTTGGCGAAGACCTCTTCGAGCTCGTTGAGGTCGGCGCCGGGGGCGTACCAGGTGCGGGTGATCTCGCAGACGTGGCGGCGCTCTATGGGCGACTGGAGCACCTCGGGGGTGACGTGGCCCGAGTGCAGGGCGTCCTCGAGGTCGTGGACCGAGTAGGCGACGTCGTCGGCCCAGTCCATGATCTGCGCCTCGAAGCTCACCCGCCCCTCCGGCGCGCCCTTCCTGATCCAGGTGAACACCGGCAGGTCGTCGTCGTACACGCCGAACTTCGGCGACTTGTCGCACGTCCACGGGTATTTGATGGAGGCGTCCAGCGCGGCCCGCGTCAGGTTGAGCCCGGCGCTGCGGCCGTCCTCGGTGAGGACCTTGGCCTCGAGCCTGGTGAGCAGGCGCAGGCTCTGGGCGTTGCCTTCGAACCCGCCGCACGAGGCGGCCAGGGCGTTGAGCGCGACCTCGCCGTTGTGGCCGAACGGCGGATGCCCGAGGTCGTGCGCCAGGCAGGCGGTCTCCACCAGGTCCGGGTCGACGCCGAGGGTGGCCCCCATCTCCCTGCCGACCTGGGCGCACTCGAGGGAGTGCGTCAGGCGGGTGCGCGGGATGTGCTGGCCGCCGCCGAGCGTCTCGCCCGGGCCCACGACCTGCGTTTTCGCGGCCAGTCTGCGGAGTGCGGCGCTGTGCAGGACGCGGGCGCGGTCGCGTTCGAACGCGGCTCGCTCAGGATTGCCGGGCGGTTCCGGAACCCAACGCTCCTGGTCATGCTCGTCGTAGTACGACATCTGTATCAGTAATTTTATCCAGTTTCCCGACTCCGCTAAGGTCGAGCCTCGCGAGAAACCATTTCCTTGGGAGCCCTCCCCCATGACCACAGCGTTTCGAGCGGTGCTGGCCTTTGCCCTGCTCGCCGGCTTCTACGTCCTGGTCGGCCTCATCCTGGCGGCCGCGATCTTCTTCGATGTCCTGCTGCTCGTCGACTTCCACGCGAACACCGTCAAGATCGCGATCGTGCTCACCCTCGCGGCGGGCGCGCTCGTCCGCGCTCTTCTCATGGTGAGCCGCCGCCAAGGCGGGGAGCAGCCGGGCGTGCCGGTGGGGCGCGAGCACGAGCCCGTGTTATGGCAGACGGTCGAGGACCTGGCCCAGCGGGTACGCACGGCGCCGCCCGACGAGATCCGGCTGGTCGCCGAGGTGAACGCGGCCGTGTCGGAGGACACCCGCTGGCTGGGCTTGAAGGCGACGAGGCGGCGGATGTTCGTCGGCCTGCCGCTGTTGCAAACGCTCACGGTGGATGAGATGCGGGCGGTGCTCGGGCACGAGCTGGGCCACTACAGCGGCGCCCACACCCGCCTCGGCGCGCCCGTCTACCGGGGCCGCGTCTCGCTCATCGCCACCGTGCAGGGATTGGGCAACCACCCGTTCATCAAGCGGCTGTTCACCTGGTACACCAAGCTTTACCTGCGGGTCTCGCAGGCCGTCTCGCGCAAGCAGGAGCTGGAGGCCGACCAGTTCGCGGTCGCGATCGGCGGCCGGCAGGCCATGGCCGGCGCCCTACGCAAGATCCACGCCACCGCGCTGGGCTGGAACCTCTACGTCAACAACTACCTGTCGTTGACGGGCGCGGGCGGGGCCCGTCCCGCCTCGGTGTTCGGTGGTTTCCACGCGATGATGAGCGATCCCGCGCGCCAGGCCGAGATCGCCAAGCTGGGCGAGGAGCCGGAGGAGGTCTCGCCGTACGACTCGCATCCGAGTCTGGCGGAGCGGCTGGCCGCGATCGAGCACCTGACGGAGCCGTCGCACGTGCCCGACCCGCGCTCCGCCCTGACCCTGCTGCGCGACGCGAACGTGGCGGTGCAGGCGGTCGAGCAGTCCATGTGGACGCCGGAGGCGCTGACCGGGCTGCGTCCGGTGGCGTGGGACGAGCTGGTGGCCCACGGCATGTACGCCGGCCGCAATGCCGAGGCCCTGCACGACCTCGCGGTGGCCGGTCAGCGGGTGATGGGGGCGGCGCGGCCGTACCTGGACGCGGCGTTCGAGGCGATCGCCCGCGGCCGGCAGGCGGAGCTGGAGGAGCGGCTGCGCGAGCTCGGCTGGAACCCGTCGGAGACGCTGCTCGCCGGGGTGCTGGGGCAGGCGCTGGAGGCCGTGCTGATCCAGCTCGGGGAGGCCAAGTGGACGCTGTCGTGGTCGGGACCCGCGCGGCTGCTGTTCGACGACGGCGAGGAGGTGGCGCTGTCGGAGTACGCGGCCCAGGTGGCGGCCAACCCGGCGGCCGTGGCGGGGCTGCGCCGATGGCTGGGAGACCACGGCATGCGCCACGACTACGTACCCGTCCAGGAGCTTGCCTCCCATTGAGGGTTATCGGCCGATTTCCTCGGCTTTTGCGGGAAAAGTCTCACTGGGTCGTTCAATGACAGACTTCAAGGCATGACCGAGAAGGACATCATCGAGTTCGTCACCGGCCTGCCCGGCGTCGTCGTCTTCACCGCCGGACCGGACACCGCGGCCCCGGAAGTGGCATGGGGGGACACGTTCGTCTACTACGCCCCGGACGGCAAGGTGCCCGAGCGGCAGCAGCCGTTCGCCACGATCGTCACCAAGGACTACCCCGGCTTCGACACCGCCTCTGACCTGAACCGGCCGGAGGTGTTCCGGCTCAACGTGGTTGCCGGGCGGGCCATGTTCGAGCGGCTGCTCGGCTACCCGCCGGCCGCGCACGCCGAACACCACGCCGGCATCGACTACACGGTCACGGACCGGGTCCTGCCGCACCCCGTGTACGCCGTCCAGGGGTGGATCTCCATCCTCAACCCCGGCGAGCAGGCACGTCCCCTGCTCACCGACGCCCACGCCCGCGCCGCCGCCCGCCACCGCTGAGTCGAGACCAGGCCAGGCGACCAGGACTTAGAGCCGCGTCTTCATCAGCGCCTCGACGCGGACCAGCTGAGCCGACACGTCCGCGACCTCGGACTGCAGCGAGGCAATGGCCGCGGCCGTGCTCCGGTTGGTCTGGTAGTCGTGCATCGCGAGCTCCGACGCCACCTGGTCGCTGCGCCTGGCCGCGATGAGCAGGACGGACGCCTGCAGCCCGGCCAGGCACGACAGCACCAGGTTCAGCAGGATGTACGGGTACGGGTCGAAGCCGCGCCGGCCGTTGCCGATGATCCAGACGACGAGCACGGCGAGGAAGGTGAGGACGAACGGCCACGACCCCATGACGAGCCGCGTCCGGTCGGCCGCCCGTTCGCCGAGGGTGAGCCGGCTGCCGGTGCGGACTCCCGGATGACGCTCCCAGCGGCTGCGCCAGGACCGGCCGAGGTGGTGATCGGTCTGCATGTCCCGATCGTGCCGCGCCGCGCATGAGAGCAGGATGAAAGGCGCATCAGCTCAGCGGCAGGCGGGCGGTGACCACCGCGCCGCCGAGGGGCGCGCCGTTGCGGGCCGAGACGAGGCCGCCGTGCGCGATGACGACCTCCCGCACGATCGACAGGCCGAGTCCCGCGCCGGGGGCGGCGCCGCTGCGGGCGTCGTCGCCCCGGGTGAAGCGGGCGAACGCGGCGTCCAGCAGGCCCTCGGGGAAGCCGGGCCCGTCGTCGGCGACCTCCACGGTCGCCGACTCCCGGTCGCCCGTGACCCGGATCCGCACGGTGGTCGCGCCCGCCGCCGCGCTGTTGCGGGCCAGGTTGGCCAGGACCTGCCGGAGCCGCTCGGGGTCGGCGTTCACCACGACGGGCTCGCCGGACGCCTCGATGCTCACGCCGAGCGCCGGCCGGAGGCGGCGTGCCTCCGCGGCGGCCAGGTCGAGCAGGTCCACGGCCTCGGTGCGGACGACGAGCGCGCCCGTCCGGGCCCGCGCCAGCAGCAGCAGGTCGTCGGCCAGCCGCGACAGCCGGTCCGCCTCGCCGAGCGCGGCCCGCAGCGACTGCTCGACCTCGCGGTCGTCGCCGATGGCGTCGAGTGCCAGCTCCAGCTCGCCCCGCAGCACGGCGAGCGGCGTGCGCAGCTCGTGGCTGGCGTCGTCCACGAACGCCCGCTCCCGCTCGGCGGCCACGCCGAGCCTGGCCAGCATGTCGTTGAGGGTGTGGGCGAGCCGGGCGATCTCGTCCTCCCCCGGCACGGCGGGCAGGCGGCTGTCGCTCTCCAGCGACGAGATGATCGCGGCCTGGCGGGTCAGGGCGTCGACAGGCCGCAGCGCGGCGCGCACGACCGCCCAGGCGCCGGCGGCCAGCGCGCCGACCAGCAGGGGCGCGGCGAGGAAGAGCACCAGGGCCAGCCGGCCGCGGGCGGCGTGGACGGGCTCGGCGGACACCGCGACCGCCAGCACGCCGGTGCCGAGGCGGTCGGTCAGCACCCGGACGGGGATCGGCTCGCCGTTCTCGCCGACCGGCAACGTGCGCGTGGCAAGCGCCCCGTCCCCGGCCTGGCGGACCTGCTCGGGGGTGAGCAGCCGCCGCTCCCGCAGCGCGGCGGAGCCGGCGGCCACCCGGCCGTCGGGGGCGTAGAGCTGGGCCATCGGGTCGTCGGTCAGCGCGACGGCGTCGCCGACCTCCAGCGCGACGGCCAGGTCGCCGGCGCGGGCGGTGAGCCCGGCGTCGATGGCCGCCCACAGCTGGCGGTCGAGTGCGGCGTACAGGAGGGCGAGGCAGATGGCGAGCACGCATGCGGCCCCCGCCGCGGTGACGAGGGTCACGCGGGCCCGCATCGAGCCTGGTAGCAGCCGCACGTGCACAGCCTGGCACAATCCGCCCGATCGGGCCGAGGCGGCTCTCATCGTTCTCTCATCGGCGGGACCGCAGTCTGAAGCCACGAACACCGGATCATCACCCTGAGGAGCCTGTGATGAGCGTTCCTACCTTCGAGCCGCGGGAGACGCACGCCTACCCCGCCCCCGCCCCGCACGGCCCCGCTCACCGGGCGCGGCGCGGCGGCGGCCGGGTGCTGGCCGCGTCCGTCGCCATCGTCGCCGCGGTGGCCGCCGCGGGCGCCGGCGGCTACCTGGGCGGCCGTGACGTCGCCCGGGCCAGTGTGCCCGCCGCGGCACCCGCCGTCGTCCCCGCGGTCTCCGGGGCCGCGGTGAACGCCCCCGCCATCCTGGCCAAGATCGAGCCGTCGATCGTCACCGTGCGCACCCGCTCGGTCGGGGTGAACGCGCTCATGGAGCCGGTCGCCGAGCAGGGCACCGGCACCGGTTTCGTGATCGGCGCCGACGGCCTCATCGCGACGAACAACCACGTCGTCGAGGGCGCGCAGGCCATCACGGTCACGCTGCGGGACGGGCGGACGTCAACGGCGAAGGTGCTGCGCAGCGACCCGGCCGCCGACCTGGCCGTGCTGCGGGTGAACGCCACGGACCTGCCCGTCGCGCCGCTCGGGGACTCCTCGACCCTCAAGGTCGGCGATCCCGTCATCGCGATCGGCAACGCCCTGGCCCTGCCGGGCGGCCCGACGGTGACCGAGGGCATCGTGTCCGCGCTGGACCGTACGGTGCAGACGGACGCCGGAGCGCGCCTGCAGCACGTGATCCAGACCGACGCGGCCATCAACCCGGGCAACAGCGGCGGCCCGCTCGTGGACGCCTCCGGCCGCATCGTGGGCATCAACACGGCCGCCGCCGGCGACGCGCAGAACATCGGCTTCGCGATCGCCATCAACGGCGCCCGGCACACCATCGACGACCTGCTCGCCTAGGGTGGAATCATGAGGGTGCTGGTCGTGGAGGACGATCCCGGCATGTCCCGCATGCTGATCCGTGGACTGCGCCGCGAAGGCTACGCGGTCGACGCCGCGGGCAACGGCGAGGACGCGCTGTGGAGCGTCACGGAGAACGACTACGACGCCGTCGTGCTCGACGCGATGATCCCCGCGCCCGACGGGTTCGAGGTGTGCCGGCGGATGCGCGCGGCGGGCCGCTGGGCCCCGGTGCTCATGCTCACCGCGCGCAACGCCGTGACCGACCGCGTACGCGGCCTGGACTCGGGCGCCGACGACTACCTGACCAAGCCGTTCGCGTTGTCGGAGTTGTACGCCCGGCTGCGGGCGCTGACCCGCCGCGACCCGCACGAGCGGCCGGCCCTGCTCCAGGTCGGGGATCTCAGCCTGGACCCGGTCAGCCGCGTGGTGCGGCGCGGCGAGGCCGCGATCACGCTCTCGCCGAAGGAGTTCGCGCTGCTGCAGGAGTTCATGCGGCGGCCCGGCGAGGTGCTCAGCCGCACCCATCTGATCGAGCACGTCTGGGACTTCGCCTACGACGGCGGCTCGAACGTGGTCGACGTCTACGTCCGCTATCTGCGTGACAAGGTCGACCGGCCGTTCGGCCGCGACAACATCCAGACCGTGCGCGGCGCCGGCTACCGCCTCGACCCCGCGGTCTGAGCTCTCCTTGACCGGCCGGCTTGTACAGGAGCTTCGCCATGCCCGAAATCGATCGGCACCCGCTGGTAGGCCCACCGCCGAAGCCCGCGCGCACGCCCGCCCCGCCGTCCACCCCGCCGCCGCGGCCGCCGCAATGGCGCGGCTGGTGGTTCGTGCTCGCCCTCCTGCTCTTCGCGCTGTTCTTCTTCGGCCCCGCCGTGGGGAAGGCGATGACGACCGAGAGCCTGCCGTACAGCACGGTGCTGGCCAAGGTGGACGGCCACCAGGTCGCGACCGTGGCCGTCGGCAGTGACGGCGCCGTCACCGGCATGCTCACGAACGGGCAGCGCTTCACCACGCAGGCGCCGCTCTGGGCGCTGACGACCGGTGACCTGTCCTCGCACCTGGAGGCGGCCAAGGTGCAGGTGTCGGCGTACGAGCAGACCGACACCCTCTACCAGCTGGTGGTCTCGCTGCTCCCGACGCTGCTGCTCATCGGCGGCTTCTGGTGGCTCGGGCGGCGGGCACAGAGCATGAGCGGTCTGCTCCGTTCGAAGGCGCGCGCCGCCGCCGCCGAGCGGCCGGACACCCGCTTCACGGACGTCGCCGGGTACGAAGGCGTGAAGCAGGAGATCATGGAGGTCGTCGACTTCCTCCAGGACCCGGGGCGTTACCAGCTGGCGGGGGCGCGCGGCCCGCGGGGCGTGCTGCTGATGGGCCCGCCCGGCACCGGCAAGACGCTGCTGGCCCGCGCGGTGGCCGGCGAGGCGCGCGTGCCGTTCTACGCGGTGACCGGCAGCAGCTTCGTGGAGCTGTTCGTCGGGCTGGGCGCCTCGCGGGTGCGCGAGCTGTTCGACGAGGCTCGGCGGAGCGCCCCGTCGATCATCTTCATCGACGAGATCGACGCGATCGGCGCCCGCCGTACCGTCGCCGGGGTGGGCGGGCACGACGAGCGCGAGCAGACGCTCAACCAGCTGCTCGCGGAAATGGACGGGTTCGCGGGCGACAGCTCGGTCGTCGTGCTCGCCAACACCAACCGCCCGGAGGCGCTCGACCCGGCGCTGCTGCGCCCTGGCCGGTTCGACAGGGAGATCCAGGTGCCGCTGCCCACCCTGGCCGACCGCACCCGCATCCTGGCCGTGCACGTCCGCGGCAAACGGCTGGCTCTGGACGTGAACCTGTCCGTCATCGCGCGGGCCACCCCGGGATTCAGCGGTGCCGACCTGGCCAACCTGGTCAATGAGGCCGCGTTGCGCGCCGCCCGTGACGATCGCGCGGAGATCCGGGCGGCCGACTTCGACGACGCCCGGGACCGGCTCGTCCTCGGCCGCCGCGACGAGACCGTCTCCCTGCTGCCGGAGGAACGGGAGCGAGTGGCGGTGCACGAGAGCGGTCACGCCCTCGTGGCCGCACTCTCTCCCACCGCCGACCCCGTCGCCAAGATCACCATCTTGCCGTCGGGCATGGCGCTCGGCGCCACCCACCAGATTCCCGAGGACGAGCGGCGCCTGTACACCGAGCAGCACCTGCACGACTCCCTCGCCGTCCGCCTCGGCGGGCGCGCGGCCGAGCTGCTGGTCTACGGCGAGGCCTCGACCGGCGCCGCGAGCGACCTGGCCGGCGCGACGCAGCTGGCCGTGCGGATGGTCCGCGAGTACGGCCTGTCCCCCGAGCTCGGCCCCGTCGCCTACCCTGTCTCCGCTGCCTACCTGGACGTGACCGGCTCCGCCGGCCACCCCTACGCGGAGGCCACCCAGCGGATCGTGGACCGCGAGGTCGCCCGCTTCCTGCGCCTGGCCGAGGAGTACGCGCTCGGCCTGCTCACCCACCATCGGGAGGCGCTGGACGACCTGGTCGCGCGGCTGCTGGAGGAGGAGACGCTGGACGGGCACGTCGTGTACGACATCGCAGGGCCGTCCGCACCCACGGTGCACACGGCGGCGGGAACCCCGTCTCACGGCCGGACCTCGTAGACCACGTTGAACACGGTCTGAGCCGCCTGCCGGAATCGGGTGAAGCCCGCTTCCGTGATCACTTCCCGGATCGCCGCCTCGCCGGCCTGGGCGCCCAGCGCGTGGCCGCCCGGCTGGGAGAGGGCGTTGGGCACGCAGAGGAACGTCGACCCGCTGTAGTACAGCCGTCCCACCGGGTTGAAGTTCTCCTCGACCTTGTCGGAGGCGTTCGGCTCCACCAGCATCCACGTGCCGTCCGGAGCCAGCGCCTCCCGCACCCGTCGCGCGGCCGCCGGCGGGTCGCCCATGTCGTGCAGGCAGTCGAACATCGTCACCAGGTCGTAGTCCGTCCCGGTGAAGGTCTGCGCCGTGGCCACCTCGAACCTCACCCGGTCGGCGAGCCCGGCCTCCGCGGCCTTCTCGCGTGCCAGGGCGATCGAATCGGCGTGATAGTCGGAGCCCGCGACGATGGTACGCGGGTAGGCCTCGGCGATGAGCAGCGACGACGAGCCGAGACCGCAGCCGAGGTCCGCCACGCGGGCCCCGGCGGTGAGCTTCGCGTCGACCCCGTCCAACGCCGGGATCCAGTGCGGGATCAGCTCGGCCGCATAACCCGGCCGGAAGAAGGCGTCGCATCCGACGAAGACGTCCTCGTGGTGCTCGTGCCAGCCGAAGCCCTCACCGGTGCGGAACGCCTCGGTGATGCGCGGTTCGGCGCGCAGCATCCCGAGCGCGATCAGGAACGCGGCCGGCAAGTGGGGGCCGTCCGGGTCGGCCAGGCAGAACGCCTGTTCCTCGGTCAGCGAGAAGCGGCCGGTCTCGGGATCGTAGCTGACGTACCCGCCGGCGGCCTGGCCGCGCAGCCATTCGGTGAGGTAACGCGGGTGGCACCCGGTGCGCTCGGCGAACTCGTCGGGCGTCGCGGGGCCCTGCGCGAGCGCGCGGTAGAGGCCGAGCCGCCAGCCGATCACGACGGAGCCGGCGGCCTCTGCCGCCGCCAGGTCGCTCACGAACCGGCCCAGGAACTCGTTCACCTGCTCGTGGTCCATGCTGGTTTCCTTCCCTACGGATCGGCTCGTACCGGTCTCACAGCAGAAGGCTCGGCTCGCGGCCTTTCACGGCGTTCACACGGGCTCCGATCGTCGGAGCATTGCCTCACAGTTCGCTCACGCGGCACTGTCGGGTGGTGCCGCATCAGGCATCAGGCATCAGGTGTGAACGCGGGCCAGCTCCCTGTCCGCCTCCTCCTGCACGCTGTCGAGGTCGTCGGCGATCTCGGCGCCTGCCACCGCGTCCGGCAGGTCGTCCTCCATCCGCCGCAACGGCCGGTACCACAGGCCCAAGGCGCCCCACACCACCAGGAGCGCGCCCGTCACGGCGAGCAGCAGTCCGACGCCCCGGCCGGGGCCGACGCCGACGAGGTCCCCGACGACCGTGCCGGCCAGCGCCCCGCCGCGCTCCAGCAACGGGCCGAACAGGTCGGACAGCGGTGGCGCGGTGAGAAAGGCCAGCGGCGTCATGGACACCGCCAGCATCTGGTTGGTGGCCAGCACTCGGCCCTGCAGTTCCAGCCCCACCTTGAGCTGGATGATCGACAACCAGTGCGTGTTCAGGATGCTGAGGAACAACCACGACAGCAGGCCGCCGAAGGCCGCCAGGGCGACCGACGGGCGCAGGCCGATCAGCAGGATGCCGAAGCCGAAGCCGCTAACGAAGCCGACCATCCCGATCGCCCGCCGCTCCGTGCCACCCCAGAACACCATGACCAGCGCCCCGAGCACCGCGCCCAGCCCCTGGGCCGCGGTCACCGTGCCGACGGCCGCCACGTCACCGAACGACAGCACGGTGGGCACAGTGATCGCCAGGGCCAGCATGCCGAGGTAGTTCTCCACCACGAAGAACCCGATCATGATCATCAGCGGCCGCCGCCGGATGAGGAACCGCCAGCCGCCGGCCATGGCCTGCGTGAACGTCTCCTCCAACCGGCGGAACAGCCGATCGGGGAAGCGCACCAGCAACAGCGTCGACAGGCCGATGACGAAGGTGGCGATGTTCACCGCCGCCACCCCGTGCACCCCGATCATGGCGATCAGCGCCGCCCCAGCCAGCGGGGCTATGAGCATGCCGAGGCCAGTGCCGAGGTTCGCGACCGCGTTGGCCTGCATGAGGTACGGCTTGGGCACGAGCTGGGCCACCGCCGCCAGGTACGCGGGCCGGTGAAAGGCCGTCACCAGCGACAACACACCGGAGATGGCACCGACCTGCCAGACCTCGAGCCGCCCGGCGACCAGCAGCGCCACCAGCGCGGCCGTCGCCACGGCCGACACCGCGTCGCAGGCCAGCATCACCAGCCGGCGGTTCACCCGGTCCGCCACCGCCCCACCGAGTGGGGAGGCCAGCAGCGACGGCAGCGTGGCCAGCATCGAGACCAGCGCGTAGTCCGACACCCGGCCGCTCTCCTGGTAGGCCCACACGCCCAGGGCGAACGAGGTCAGCGCACTGCCCAGCAGCGACGCGGTCTGACCGACCGCCACGGTGTAGAAACGGCGCAGATCATCGCGGGCGCGCACGCCGACCACCTCCACATCGGCGACCTGCTCGGGCAACCGGCCCGCCGACCAGTCGGCGAGGTGGCCGTCGATCAGCTCGGCCAGGCGCGACGCCTGGTGCTTGAGGAAGTAGTGGCCCGCGCGCGGGATGGTGGCCAGTTCCACGCGCTCGGCGAAGGCGCCCCACTCGCGGTATCGCTCCTGGTACAGCTCGGTGGAGCGGTCGCGTTCGCCGATCACGCACAGCACCGGGGCGGCGAGCTTGCGCGCGCCCGCGGCGGCCAGCTCGCCGCTGAACCACGCCTGCGCCTCCTCCACGTCGTGCCGCAGGCCACGCAGCATGATCGTGGTGTCGCCAGTCTCCTCGTCGAGGGCGCCGAGCGTACGCAGGAAGTCGCGTTGCGACCGGTCGGAGGACCACCTGTTGGCCGGGAACCTCTGGTTCCACCAGGCGGAGATCCGGCCGGGCAGCCGGGCGTCCGGGAAGCTGCCGCCGACGAACAACCCGGCGACGGGCACCCCCGACTCCTCCAGGCGCAGCGCCAGCTCGGTGGCGGCGGCCGAGCCCACGCAGTGGCCGTACAGAGCGACAGGACCGGTGCTCAGCGTGGACAGCTCGGCCACGACCCGGTCGACCAGCTCCGGCAGCGTGAGCATCGGCTCGTCCGGCCGGGCCGGGTCGTGGCCAGGCAGTTCGACGGCCAGCACCGCGGTGCCGGGATGGCGGGCCGCCAGCTCGGTGGCCAGCGGCCCGTAGGCGGCGGCCGAGCCTCCGCCGTACGGCACGCAAAGCACGGTACGGCTCGCCACCGCGGGCCCGGCGAGCCGGTGCAGCAGCCCACTCTCGGCTCCGTCGCGGGAGCCGGAGTCGAGATGGGCGGCCAGCTCGCGGATCGTCGGCCGGGTGAACAGGTCGATGACGCGCAGCGCCGGATCGATCTCCCTGACCGCGCGTACCGCCATGAACGAGTCGCCGCCGAGGGCGAAGAAGTCGTCGTCGACGCCCAGGTCATCGGTGCCGAGCACGCTCGCCCAGACCGCGGCGATCCGCACCTCGGTCGGCGTGCTCGGGGGGACGCGGTCGGCCGCCGTGGCCGCCTCCGGCATGGGCAGCGCCGCCCGGTCGATCTTGCCGAGCGGGGTGAGCGGCAGGGTGTCCAGGACGACGATGGCCGGCGGCACCATGTACTCGGGCAGCCGCTCCCGCAACCCGGCGCGAACCGCCGCGAGGTCGACGGTGGCGGGCGCGATCCACGCGGCCAGACGGCGGTTGTGTGCCTCGCCGATCGGCAGCACCGCCGCCTCCAGTACGCCCGGCTGGTCGTGCAGCGCGCTCTTGACCTCGCCCAGCTCCACCCGGAAGCCGCGGATCTTGACCTGGTCGTCGACCCGTCCCAAGAACTCGACCATGCCGTCGGCGTTGAGCCGTACCCGGTCGCCGGTTCGGTAGCACCGGGTGGTGCCGGTGACCGGGTCGGGCACGAAACGCTCGGCGGTCAGGTCGTCGCGGCCGAGATAGCCGCGAGCCAGGCTGGGGCCGCCAATCCACAGGTCGCCCGGCACGCCGGCGGGCAGCGGGCGGCCGGCCGGGTCCACGACGTAGCAGTCCACGTTCGCCAGCGGCCGACCTAGGGGGACGTTCGCGGAGCCCGTGGGGGTCTCCGGTGCGACGCAGCTCAGCACCGACACCGTGGTCTCCGTGGGGCCGCAGTGGATCTGCAGCTCCAGGCCGGGACGGGCGGCCCTGACCCGCTCGGCCAGCTCCCACGAGGTCGCCTCGCCCGCCAGGATGAGCAGCCCGGTCGGCAACATGCGGGCCAGGTCGCCGTGCGCCGCCAGCAGTTCCAGATGGCTGGGCACCATCTTGATCACGTCGATCGGATGGGCGGCGAGGTAGGCGGTGTAGGCGTCAGGGTCGGTGGCGGTCTCCTGGTCCACCAGGTGCACGGTGGCGCCGCTGAGGAGCGCGCCGAACAGGCAGGTCATCACCAGGTCCGAGGCCATCGTGGAGACCACGCCCCAGGAGGCGTACGGGCCGCCGCCGAGGCACTCGGCCACCGCACGGAGGTAGTGCAGGACGGCCCGGTGCTCCACCGCCGCGCCCTTCGGCCGCCCGGTCGAGCCCGACGTGAACAGCACGTGGGCCAGGTGGTCCGGCCCGACGGGCACGCCCGGTGAGGTCTCCGGCCGATCCTCGGCCAGCACGTCCTCCAGGACCAGCGCACCGGGCAGCCGCTCGGCCAGCGCCCGCTCGGCCAGCACCAGCCGCGCTCCGCAGGAGACCATGTACGCCAGCCGATCGTCCGGGTAGGCCGGTTCGAGCGGCATGTACGCGGCTCCCGCCTTGAGCACGCCCAGGATCGCCGGAACCAGGGGCCCGTGCCGTTCGGCGAGGATGCCGACCACGTCGTTGGCTTCGACACCGGCCGCCGACAGCCGGTGCGCGATCCGGTTGGCCTGCCGCTCGACCTCCGCGTACGTCATCGTGCCCTGGGGGTCGGCGACGGCGACGGCGTCGGGCGTGCGGGCCGCCCAGTCCTCGAACCAGGCGTGCAACGGCCTGGACAGGTCGAAATCCCGGCGCGGTCCGGCGATCAGCGGGCCGGTGACCGGTTCCAAGGGCACCGCGCCCACCGGGGCGTCGAGGTCGACGAGCATGCCGTCCAGCAGCGTCACGTACCAGCCGGCCATGCGCCGCGCGGTGCCCGCGTCGAACAGGTCCGCGCGGTAGGCCAGCGTGCCCTCGTAGCCGTCGCCGACGTTGGACAGCGCCAGGTTGAGGTCGTACTTGACCGTCCGCAGCGGCGGCTCGAACACCTCCGCCTCCACCCCCGGGAAGTGCGGCGGCTCCGGCCGGGTGTCCAGGACGTTCAGCACCGCCTGGAAGATCGGCGTGGTGGCCAGGTTGCGTTCCGGGTGCAGCACCTCCACCACGCGCTCGAACTGCGTCTCCCGGTGCGCGAACGCCTCCAGCGCGCTGTCGCGGACCCTGGCGAGCAGCTCGCGGCCGGTCGGGTCGCCCGTCCGGTCGCCCCGCATGACCAGCGTGTTGACGAAGCAGCCCAGCATCTTCTCGGTGTCGGGATGCAGGCGGCCCGCCTCCAGGACGCCCACCGGCACGTCGTCGGTGCCCGAGACCCGGCCGAGCAGTTCCTGCCAGGCGGCCAGCAGCACCATGAACGGCGTGCCCCCGGTCTCAGCGGCCGCCGCCCGCACCCGGGCCGCCAGTTCGGGACCGAGCCTGACGGGCACCTCGGCGCCCGCCCAATCGGCGACGGCCGGGCGCGGGCGGTCGGTCGGCAGGTCGAGCACCGGTTCGAGGCCCGCCAGCCGCTCGGTCCACCAGGTCACGTCGCCCGCCTGCTGCCCGGCGAGCCATTGCGCGTAGTGGCCGTACTGCACGCGCGGTTCGGGCGGCCGCTCGCCCAGGCCTAGCCCGGCCGTGTAGAGCGCCGCCAGCTCGGCGATCGCCACATCCCTGGACCAGGCGTCGAAGGCGATGTGGTGCACGGTCAGCAGCAGCACGTGCTCGTCGTCGTCCAGTCGGAAGAGCACGGCCCTCGCCGGCGGCTCGGCGTCCAGCGCGAACGGCCGGTACGCCTCCCGCTCCAGCCGCTCCGGGTCGTCCAGGTCCGCCACTGTGATCGGCACCCGGTCGGCGCCGACCACGACGGTGCGGTCCTGGTCGACGAGCGTGCGCAGCACCTCGTGCCGCTCGACCAGCTCCCGTACGGCGGCCAGCAGCGCGGCCGTGTCCAGCGGGCCGCGCAACCGGACGGCCGTCGGCACGTTGTACACGCCCCGGTCGCCCGGCTCGGCGAGCTGGTCCAGGAACCACAGTCGCGCCTGCGCGGGCGACGGCGGCACAGGCGTGCTCTCCGCCCTGGCAGGGATGCCCGGCGCCGCACGGGCGGCGGCCAGGCGAGCGGCGGCCAGCCGCACCGCCAGCCGGTCCTGAAGGCTCTCCTGTGTCTCGGTCATCGCCCGGCCTCCAGCTCCGCCACCAACAGCTTCTCCACCGCCGAGGCGAACGCCGCCAGCACCGGCCGCTCGAACAGCAACCGCACCGGCACCTCCATGGTCAGCGCCTCCTTGAGGCGGGCGGTGACCAGCATGGCCGCCAGCGAATGGCCGCCCAGGGCGAAGAAGTCGTCGTCCACGCCGACCGCGTCCAGGCCGAGCACCGCCCGCCAGACCTCGGCGACGAGCAGCTCGGCGTCGCTGCGCGGCGGGACCAGGGTGCGGGTGGCCGCGCGGTCCGGTTTGGGCAGCGCGCCCCTGTCGACCTTGCCGGAGGAGGTGGTGGGCAGCGTGTCAAGCGTCATCCACCGGCGCGGAATCATGTAGTCGGGCAACCGCTCCCGCAGCGCGGCCTCCACCCCGCCGACCTCGGTCATCCCGCCGATCAGGTAGCCGACGAGGTACTCGTCGTGTACGGCGACCACCGCATCCGGCACGCTTTCCCGCAGCGCCGCCTCGATCTCGCCCAGCTCGATCCGATGGCCACGGATCTTCACCTGCTGGTCGCGGCGGCCGAGGAAGTCGAGCGTGCCGTCGGAGCGCCAGCGGGCCAGGTCACCGGTGCGGTAGCGGCGCTCACCCGGAGCCAGCGGATCGTCGGCGAACGCGGCAGAGTGGAGGCCGCGGTAGCCTCGGGCCACGCCCACGCCGCCGACCCACAGCTCGCCCGGGACGCCCGGCGGGACGAGGCGGCCCGCTTGGTTCAGCACGTAGGCCCGCTCACCGGGCAGCGGCCCTCCGATGGACACGCTGTCACCGACGGGGGCGCTGATCCTCGTCATGGTGGAGTAGATGGTCGTCTCCGTTGGCCCGTACGAGTTCCACAGCTCGCCGACCCTGACCAGCATCTCGTCGGCCAGGGCCGGGTCGAGGACCTCGCCGATGCTGACGACGCGTACCCGGTCGCTGCCCGCCCAGCCGGCGGTGACCAGCATGCGCAGCGTGGTCGGGGTGGCGGTGAGCAGCGTGACGCCGGAGTCGTCGATGCGCCGTGCCACCGCGTGGCCGTCGACGGCCGAGGCACGGTCGAGCAGTTCGAGCCGGAGCCCGTTGCACAGGCTGACCCACAGGTCGAAGCCGAAGACATCGAAGGAGAACGGGGTGAGGCCGAGCATGACGTCGTCGTCACGGACACCGGGCATGACCCGCATCGCCGCCACGAACGCGGCCAGGTTGGCGTGGGTGACCTCGACGCCCTTGGGCCGGCCGGTCGAGCCGGAGGTGTAGAGGACGTAGGCCAGACCGTCCGGCGTGGTGGCGGGCGACGCGTCCCCCGTGGGCAGGTCGGTGATGTCCAGTACCGTCGCGCCGGTGGACCCGGCCAGCTCGCGCGCCACCTGGACGGTGTCGTCCGCGGCGAGCACCACCGTGGCGCCCGAGTCGGCGAGCTGGTGCCGCAGCCGCTCGGCCGGGTGGTCCGGTTCGAGCGGCACGTAGGCCGCACCGGCCCTGGCCACGCCGACGAGCGCGGCAGGCAGCCGCCTGTCACGCGGCAGGCACACGGCCACGACCTGGTCTCCCTGGGGGGCGGCCGGGCCGGTTCGGAGGGCGGCGGCGATGCGGGCCGAGGCCGCCGCCAGCTCGGCGTAGGTCAGCTCCCCCATCCCGTCCGCCACGGCCACCCGTCCCGGGTGCCGTTCCGCCTGCTCCAGCACCTCATGGACGACGGTCGCCGAGCCGGGCTCGGGGAGCGGCGCCCCGCTGCCCCAGGCCAGCAGCGTGGCCCGCTCCTCGGCGGTGACCAGCTCGAACGCCGACAGAGGCAGGTCAGGACCGGCCACCGCGGCCTCGAGCAGCCGCATCAGCCGATCGGCGAAGCCCCCGGCCTCCTCCGGGGTGAAGAGGTCGACGTCGTACTCGACCTGGATCTCGACACCCTCCACCGTCGTGTTCACGAACACCGTGTACGGCGCCTGCGCCCCGCCTCCGCTCAGCTCGCCGAACAGCTCCACGGTGAGCCCGTCGCGCTCCAGCCGCACCGGCACGGCAGGCGGCTGGTACGACAGCACGACCGGGGTGAGCATCGTGCCCCGTGGACGCTCGATCCCGGAGACGGCCAGCCGTTCCCCGGGCGCGAGGCCGATGTGATCGAGCGACCTTGTCGTGGCGGCCGCGGACTGGACGATGGCCCGCCGTACGGACAAGTCGCCGTCGAGGCGGAGCCGTACCGGGAGCACGTCGACGAGCGGGCCGACGATACCCTCCAGCTCGGGGTGGGCACGGTCGGCGACGGCCGCGCCCAGTAGCACGTCGGGCCGGTCGGTCTCGGCCGCCACCAGCAGCCCGAGCACGGTGAAGTAGACCGCGAACGGGGTCGTGCCGGTCGCCGCGGCCAGCTCGCCCGCCCTGGCCGCCGTCCCCGCCGGCACCTTGTGCACCAGCCGGGTGCCGCGGAAGCGGCTGGGCCCGCTCGGCGCGCGCGTCGACAGATCGTACGGCGGCGCCGCCCCGGCCAGCTCCTCGGCCCAGAACGCCCGCAACCGTTCCATCCTGTCCGGGTCGGCCGCGAGCTCCTGCTCCAGCAGGGCCACGTCGCCGACCTGGACGGGCTGCTCGGCCACGGTTCCGGTGAGCGCCTCCATGAGCGTGGCGTTGGACCAGCCGTCGTAGGCGGTGTGGTCGGTGACGACGATCAGCTCGGCCGTCCGCTTGTCGTGCCAGAGCAGGGCGGCGCGCAGCAGCGGAACGTCGGCGGACAGGTCGAAGCCGTGGACCGCGAGCCGCTCGGCCAGACCGGACGCGTACGCGTGCTCCTCCAACGGGACCGGCGCCGGCGGCCGCACCTCGGCCACCGGTTCGCCGGCCTCGCCGATCACGATGACGGTGCGCAGCACCTCGTGTTCGCGAACGAGCGCATCCAGGGCGGCCCGGACGGGCTCGGCCGAGTCAAGGCCGGTGAGGCGCAGGCGGAAGGCGAGGGTGGTGGCGTTGCGGGTGTGGCTGACCTCGCGTAGCAGCCACATGCCGTACTGGGCCGCGGTGAGCGGATACCGGTCCCTGCCGGGGTGTCGGGTCAGCCGGGGCGCGGCGGACCGCGGAGCCTCCGCCTTGGCGGCCTCCACGAGCGGGGCCAGCTCGGCGATCGTCGGCCGGCCGAGGAACGTGGTGAGTGCAACCCGCGCGCCCAGCTCCCGTTCGATGACCGCGCAGATCCGGGCGGCGGCCAGCGATTCGCCGCCGAGGTCGATGAAGTGGTGGTGGACGCCGACCTGCTCGACGCCGAGCACCGCGCCGATGATCTCGGCGAGCCGTCGCTCGGTGTCGTTGCGTGGCGCGACGTAGGCGCCCAGCTCGGGAGCGAATTCCAGGGCCGGCAGCGCGCCCCGGTCGACCTTCCCCGTGGGGCCGAGCGGGATGCGCTCCATGAGGGCGATCCTGGACGGAACCATGTAGTCGGGCAGCCGCTCACGCATCCACTGCCGCAGCTCCGCCTCGCTCACCCCGTCCGCCGAGGGTTCGACGTAGGCGACCAGGCGGCGTACCTCCCGGGCGTCGTTCTGGGTCAGCACGACCGCGTGGTTCACGCCGGGATGCCGGGTCAGGGTGCCTTGCACCTCCCCCAGCTCGACCCGGAACCCGGCCACCTTGACCTGGTCGTCGTTGCGGCCCGCGTAGGAGCAGATCCCGTTCTCGCGGCGGACGAGGTCGCCGGTGCGGTAGTGGCGCACGCCTTCGTCGTCGGTCACGAACCGTTCCGCGGTCAGCGCCGGCCGGTTCAGATATCCGCGGCCGACCAGCGGCCCCGCCACCCACAGCTCGCCGACCTCGCCGTCGGCCAGCGGCCGCCCGCCGGGGTCGCGCACGCTGAGCACGGAACCGGCGTAGGCCGAGCCGATCGGCGGTTCGCCCTCCTCGTCGCGGAGTACCTCGTGGGAGGTGCAGGTGACCGTGCATTCCGTCGGCCCGTATACGTTTACAACGCGGCGTACGCCGGGGTTGGCGTAGATGCGATCCGCCAGCGCCCGGGTGAGCGGCTCGCCGCCGGCGATCACCGTACGGACACCGGCCGGGAGCGGCTCGCCGAGCAGGGCCACCAGCGCGGAGGGGGCGCCGTACACGGTGGTCACCTCGTCGCGGGCCGGCAGCGCGGACAGGGCCAGCAGGTTGTCGGCGACGATCACGGTCCCGCCGCACAGCAGCGGCAGGAACATCTGCGTCACCGAGGGGTCGAAGCACACCGACGTGGCGAAGAGCATGCCGGCCAGTTCGTCCGGGTACCGTGTGGCCTCGTAGCGCAGCAGCGCCATGACGTTGCGGTGCTCGACGACCACGCCCTTGGGACGGCCGGTCGAGCCGGACGTGTAGATCACGTACGCGGCATCCGCCGAGCTCCCGGCCCCCGAGTCGATGGACTCGTCGCCGTCGCCGACGATGGACTCGATGAGCAGGGCTTCGGCGCCCGACGCCCGAAGGACCGCCTCCTGCCTCCGGGCGACGACCTCAGAGGTGATCAGCTGGGCCATCCCCGCGTCCTCGGCGATGAACTCCA
Organism: Nonomuraea polychroma; assembly: GCF_004011505.1. Taxonomy (NCBI): domain Bacteria; kingdom Bacillati; phylum Actinomycetota; class Actinomycetes; order Streptosporangiales; family Streptosporangiaceae; genus Nonomuraea; species Nonomuraea polychroma. The sequence continues at coordinate 652,872 of NZ_SAUN01000001.1, read as the reverse complement.
GCCGGTCGGCCGGATAGGCGGGATCGAGCGGCACGTAGGCGGCCCCCGCCCGCCACACAGCCAGCAGCGCCGCGATCAGCGAGTCGTCCCTGTCCAGGCACACGCCCACGGAGTCGCCGGGTCCCGTGCCACGACGACGTAACTCGCCGGCGATCCGCCCGGCGCGGGTGTAGAGCTCCGCATAGGTGACGCGGGTCCGGCCTGCCACCACGGCGATGCGATCAGGGGTACGTCGCACCTGCTCCGCTATGGCTTCGTGAACGCGATCGGTTTCCAGGATGCCAGCCACGAAGGATCTCCCCGTTCAGCTCCGATTGATGGCGGCAAGGCTTGCATGATCGCGTGGTTCGCGAGACTTTGTCAGATATCGTTACCGTAACAATGATCATGACTTTCGGTAGCCAGTCATGTCCTGTTGGTAGTGCCGGTCACCCCGTGGAGTGAGCTCAGCACCCCGTCTCTCACTAAGAGGTCGGGGGCAGACTCCCCGCACGCTGTCTCACCAGCCAGGTCATACCGCGCAGAGATCAGCACGGCAAGCCAGCGATCTTCAACTACCTCGATGTGCGGCAAACGGGATTAGCGCACGTTCGTCGCCCACCTGTTGCGGGGGCGCTGCCTGGGCGAACCCAGTGGGCGCAGCACCCCCGGGGTGAAGACCTCAGCGGGTGTCGGAGTCGGTGTCGCTCAGGGCGGCGCGGCCGGCCTCCAACCGGGCCACCGGGATCCGGAACGGGGAGCACGAGACGTAGTCCAGGCCCACCTCGTGGCAGAAGTGCACCGAGTCGGGGTCGCCCCCGTGCTCGCCGCAGATGCCCAGGTGCAGGTCCGGCCGCGCGGCCCGGCCCTCCTCGACGGCGATCTTGATCAGGCGGCCCACGCCCTCCCGGTCCATGGTCTCGAACGGGGAGACGCCGAAGATCCCCAGGTCCAGGTAGCGGTGGAAGAACGACGACTCCACGTCGTCCCTGGAGAAGCCCCAGGCCATCTGGGTCAGGTCGTTGGTGCCGAAGGAGAAGAACTCGGCGGCCTCGGCGATCTGGCCGGCCGTCAGGGCCGCGCGCGGGACCTCGATCATGGTGCCGATCAGCGCCTCCACGCCGACCTCGGCCAGGATCTTGGCGGCCTCCTCCCGTACCGACTCCAGCTCCTGTACGGCCGCCACCAGCGGGATCATGATCTCCGGGCGCGCGCCGGGGACTTCCTTGGCGGCCTGGGCGATCGCCCGCACCTGCATGGCGAACAGGCCGGGGATCACCAGGCCGAGGCGGACGCCGCGCAGGCCGAGCATCGGGTTCTGCTCGTGGAGGCGCTTGACGGCCGCCAGGAGCTTGCGGTCCTTCTCCGTGACGTCCGGCGATGTGGCGACCTTGACCGACAGGTCCACGATGTCGGGCAGGAACTCGTGCAGGGGCGGGTCGATCAGGCGGATGGTGACGGGATCACCCTCCATAGCCCGAAATATCCCGATGAAGTCGGACTTCTGGAGGGGCTCCAGCGCGTCCAGCGCCGCCTGACGTTCCTCGTCCGTGGAGGCCAGGACCAGGTCCTCGACCAGCTGCCGGCGCTCCCCCAGGAACATGTGCTCGGTGCGGCACAGGCCGATGCCCTGCGCGCCGAAGCGGCGGGCGCGGGCGGCGTCGTCCGGGGTGTCGGCGTTCGCCCGCACGCCGAGCCGGCGGGCGGCGTCCGCGCGCCGTATGATGCGGTCCACGGCCTTGACGAGCTCGTCGCCGGGCTCGGCGCCCTCGAAGTACTCGACCACGGCCGACGGCACCACCGGGACCTCGCCGAGGAACACCTCGCCGGTCGTGCCGTCGATGGAGATCACGTCGCCTTCCGACACGACCACCCCGTCCGGCGCCGTGAAGCTCCCGTCACGGATGTTGACGTCGAGCTCCTCCGCGCCGCACACGCACGTCTTGCCCATGCCGCGGGCCACCACCGCGGCGTGGGAGGTCTTGCCGCCGCGGCTGGTCAGGACGCCCTTGGCGGCGATCATGCCGACCAGATCGTCGGGGTTGGTCTCGCGGCGGACGAGGATGACGTCCTCGCCCTGCTCGGTCAGCTCCACGGCCCGCTCGGAGGAGAAGACGGCCTTGCCGACGGCGGCGCCCGGGGACGCGTTCATGCCCTTGGCGATCTTCTTCTTGTCGGCGCCCGCGTCGAAGCGGGGGAACATGAGCTGGGCCAGCTGGTCGCCGGTGACGCGCGTGACGGCTTCGTCGAGGGTGATGAGACCCTGGTCGACGAGCTGGGTGGCGATGCGGAACGCCGCCCCCGGGGTCCGCTTGCCGACCCGCGTCTGCAACATCCACAACTTGCCGCGCTCGATCGTGAACTCGATGTCGCACAGGTCCTTGTAGTGCGTCTCGAGCGTCTGCATGATGCCGAGGAGCTCGTCGTAGGAGTGCTTGTCGATGCGTTCGAGCTCCTCCAGCGGGATCGTGTTGCGGATGCCCGCCACCACGTCCTCGCCCTGGGCGTTCTGCAGGTAGTCGCCGTAGATTCCCTGCCGGCCCGACCCGGGGTCGCGGGTGAAGGCCACTCCGGTGCCCGAGTCGTCGCCGTAGTTGCCGAAGACCATGGCCATGATGTTGACGGCGGTGCCGAGGTCGGCGGGGATGCGTTCCTGGCGGCGGTAGAGGATGGCGCGCGGGGCGTTCCAGGAGTCGAAGACGGCCATGACGGCGAGGCGCATCTGCTCGAGGGGGTCCGCGGGGAAGTCCTTGCCGGTCTGCTCGCGCACGATCCCCTTGTACGTCTTCACGAGCCCCTGCAGCTCGCCCGCGTCCAGGTCGGTGTCCTGGCGCCTGCCCTTGAGCTCGTCGAGCGCGCGCTCGAACAGGTCGCCGTCGATGTCGAGCACGGTCTTGCCGAACATCTGGATGAGCCTGCGGTAGGAGTCCCAGGCGAAGCGCTCGTTGCCGCCGGCCTGCTTGGCCAGGCCGTGCACGGACTCGTCGTTGAGGCCGATGTTGAGGACCGTCTCCATCATGCCCGGCATGGAGAACTTCGCCCCGGACCGCACGCTCACCAGGAGCGGGTCGTCGGCCTGCCCGAGCTTCCTGCCCATCTTCTTCTCGAGCGCGTCCAGATGCCCGGCGACCTCCTGGTCCAGGCCGTCCGGCACGGCGCCGGCCGCCAGGTAGTGGCGGCACGCCTCGGTGGTGATCGTGAATCCAGGAGGAACCGGCAGCCCGAGATTGGTCATCTCCGCGAGATTCGCGCCTTTACCGCCGAGAAGATCCTTGAGATTCCTGTTGCCCTCGGTGAAATCGTAAACGTGCTTGGCCACCACAGCTCCAATCCAACGCCTCTGTCCCGGACTCTACCGGGGGAATTGATGATGAAACTGCACTCCTCTCATATAACGGTGTTTGTGCTGGTGAAGGGCCCACGACAGGTCTAATCCAATTTTATGGGTTGATCGTGCAAATTGGTTTATACCAATTGGTTTACACCAATTCTTGGGAAAGCGCGAGTGCCGCTGCAGAATCGGATCACAGCCCCGCCAGGAGGCCCCCATGGCCACTCCCACCAAGCCCAAGAGGCGCGCTCGCATCCTCGCGGGATCGGCAAAGACGGTCCGCGCCGCGTCGATCTACCTGGACGACCGGTTGCCGTTCGCGCGCTGGTGCCTGGGATCCCGCTGGCGCTGGTGCCGCTGTACGCGCTGAGTGCTGGACGGCGCACAGCGGCTCGTCCCGGGGAGGGAGATCCCGATCGGCGGGTACGTGCTCCAGCCAGGGCTGTGGGTGCCGCCGCTGATCCTGACGGTGTTCTTCGGCGTGCTGATCCTCTACCCGTTCCTGGAGCGGCGTTTCACCGGCGACGGCGACTACCACCACCTGCTGGACCGGCCGTGTTCGTGCTGCCGGTGGCGGCCTTCCTCGTCACCCGCGCCGTCTGCCGGAGGCGGTCAGCGTAGCGGGTTGTCCTCGGGCGGCACGCCGGGCACGCCGTCGCGCGGCGGGAGCCACAACACGAAGGTCGCCCCCTGCCCGAGCCGGGAGAACACCGCGACCCGGCCCCCGTGCGACTCCACGATCTGCCGGACGATCGCCAGGCCGAGGCCCGTGTGGCGGTCACGGCGGCTGGTCTCGCCGCGCCAGAACCGGTCGAACACGCGCTCCTGGTCGGCCTCTCGCAACCCCGGGCCGTCGTCCCGGACCGCCACCCACAACCAGCCGTCCGACCGGCCTGCGGCGACCCTGATCGTGCCGCCGGGGGGTGACAGGCGCACGGCGTTCGAGAGCAGGTTGGCCACCGCGCGGCGCAGCGCGTCGGAGTCGCCGGTCATCTCCAGGCCGCGCCCCAGGTCGCGGGTGATCATCAGGTCGCGGGCGGCGGCCGGGGCCGTGTACTCCTCGCACGCCTCCCCCACCACCCGGGACAGGTCGAGATCGGCGTCGGCGAACGCGCCGCCCTGCCGTCTGGCGCTGGCCAGCAGGTCCTCCACCAGCCTGGTCATGCGGGTGGTCGCGCGGTCCACGATGGCCACGGCCCTGGCCCGCTCCTCCTCGCTGGCGTCGGGGTCGGCGAGCACGGCGTCAACGTTGGCCCTGATGATGGTCAGCGGGCTGCGGAGCTCGTGCGAGGCGTCGTCGATGAGCTGGCGCTGCGCCCGGAACGCCTCCTCCAGGCGGCTGAGCATGGTGTCGATGGTGTCGGCCAGGTCTTTCAGCTCGTCGCGCGGCCCGTTGAGGTTGATGCGCCGCTTGAGGTCCGTGGCCTGGATCTCCTCCGTGGTACGCGTGATCGACCGCACCGGGCGCAGCACGCGGCCGGACAGCACCCATCCGATGCCCAGGCTGGCGACGTAGAGGCCGGCCAGCGTGTAGAGCGAGTAGTCGCGCAACGTGGCCATCGTCCGGACGTTGATGGCGTTCTCCACCTCCTCGACGAAGACCACCTCCCGCTTGCCGACGTACTGTCCGCCGTTGTACGCCTTGGCGTACTCGGTGGTGTACGGGCGCTGCTCGGTGGTCTTGGAGACCGCGAAGTAGATGGCGCCGAGCACCAGCGTGGCCAGAACGAACAGCAGGCCCGAGTAGAGCACGGTGAGCCGGAAGCGGATGGTGTGGATCATGTCGGCTCCTTGAGCCGGTAGCCCCGGCTGATCACGGTCTCGATCAGGCCGTCCTCCTGCAGCTTGCGGCGCAGGTTGCCGACCGTGACGCGCACGGTGTTGGTGAAGGGGTCGGCGTGCTCGTCCCAGACGTGTTCGAGCAGTTCCTCGCTGGACACGACGTGGCCGGGCCTGGTCATGAGGTAGTGCAGCACGCCGTACTCCTTGGGGGTGAGCGCCAGCGACCGGCCGTCCAGCGTGACCTCCAACCGCGCCGTGTCGATCCTCAACCCGCCCACCTGGATGACCGACGTGCCGCCGCTGGAGTCCCTGCGCAGCAGCGCCCGCACCCTGGCCAGCAGCTCGGGGAAGGCGAACGGCTTGACCACGTAGTCGTCGGCGCCCTCGTCGAGCCCGCGCACGCGGTCGTCCAGCCGGTCGCGTGCGGTGACCATGATGATCCGCACGCCCTTTCCGGCCGCGCGCACCGTGCGGCACAGCTGAAAGCCGTCGCCGCCGGGCAGGTTGAGGTCGAGCAACACCAGGTCGTACGTGTTGACCTGCAACTTCTCGTGCGCGGCCGGCGCGTCGTAGGCCACGTCCACGGCGTATCCGGCGCGGACGAGGCCCACGCGCAACGCGTCGACCAGGTCTTCTTCGTCCTCCACCACAAGCAGTCGCATGCCCTGCACCCTAATTTCGGATGATTCGTTCTGCGATGGGGGCGGCCCGGTCGATGGGGATGGCGAAGCCGATGCCGATGTTGCCGCCGCCCCGTCCGGAGGCGATGGCGGTGTTCACGCCGACGACCTCGCCCCGGGCGTTCACCAGCGGCCCGCCCGAGTTGCCGGGGTTGATGGACGCGTCGGTCTGCACGGCCGTCCGCCGGGCGCCGCCCAGCCGCACCTCGCGGTCCAGCGCGCTGACGATGCCCGCGGTGACCGTGCCCGACAGGCCCAGCGGCGAGCCGATCGCCAGCACCTGGTCGCCCACCGCCAGGTCCGCGGACCTGCCGAGGGTGGCGGGGGCCAGGTCGCCCGGGTAGGCCACCTCCAGCACGGCCAGGTCCTCGTCGTCGTCCTCGCCGATCACCTGCGCCGGCAGCCGGCGCCCGTCGTTGAGTATCACGGTCACCTGGTCGAAGCCCTGCACCACGTGCGCGTTGGTGAGGATGTGGCCGCGATCGTCCACCACGAACCCCGAACCACCCCCGCGGCCGACCTCCACGGACACCACGCTGGGCAGCACGCGGTCCGCCGTCGCGCTGAGTCCGCTGAGGCTCGCCGAGGGGGCGGGCGCCACCCTGGGGAGGGCGGCAGCGGCGGGGGCCGGCTCGGACCCTTCGGAGAGCCGGGCCCCCGCCACGCCCGCCGCCGCCCCGGTGACCGCCGCGACGAGCGCGGCGGTCACCAGCAGGCGTCCCCTGGGCGGGGCTTTGGGTCTCGCCGGGGCCGTCCTCGGCCCCTGGGGAACGACGACGCCGGGCGCGGCGGCCACTTCGGGGCTGTCCCGCATCGACAGGGTGACGAACTCCGGCCCGCGCGGGCTGCCCAGCCCCCTCACGGGAGCCTCGAGAACCACAGCATCGACGTCACCGCCGCGATCAACGCGAAGATCAGGCCCGCCGCCACGAACCACTGCCATACCTCCTGACGCTCGGTCCGGTAGCCGACCGAGGTTCCGATGTCGTCGTAGACCGCCTGCAGTTCGTCGCCGCTCGCCGCCTCGTAGAAGCCGCCGCCCGCCGCCTGCGCCAGGTCACGCAGCGCCGGGCCGTCCACCGGCACCGGCACCTCGCGGCCGGAGAGGTTGATGGTGCCGTCGGGCGTGCCGTAGGCGATCGTGGTGACGGGGACGCCCCGGTTGGCCGCCTCCGTCGCGGCGTCGGTGACCGTGCGGCCGGTGGTGTTGGAGCCGTCGGACAGCAGCACGATGTGCGCGGGCGGCGCCTCCTCCGCCGAGTCCAGCGAGGCGATGGCCTCCAGCGAGGAGTAGACCGCATCGCCGATCGCGGTGCCGGAGTCCATGCTGAGCCGGTCGAGCGCCGTCAGCACCGCCTGCCGGTCCGTGGTGGGCGGCACGGCGATCGAGGCATTCGACGAGAACGGCACCAGGCCCAGGTTGAACCGCTCCGGCAGGCCTTGGACGAACTGCCTGGCCGCCTGCTTGGCCGCCTCGAAGCGGTTCGGGGAGACGTCGGTGGCGCCCATCGACGCGGACACGTCGAACGCCACCATGATCGTCGCCCGTTCCCTGGGCACCGTGACCTCGGCCTGAGGCCGGGCGAACCCCACCACGAGCAGGGCGAACATGAGCAGCAGCGCCGCCGCCGGCACGTGCCGCCGCCAGCCCGGCCGTCTCGGCGCCACCTTGTCGAGCAGGTCGAGGTTGGTGAAGCGGACGGCGTACGCGGTGCGCCGCAGCTGCACGATCACGTAGGTGACGGCGAGCAGGGCCACCGGAATGAGCAGCAACAACCAGATGGGCGCGAGCAACGTCACGCCACATCACCTCCCTCGGGCGGGCGGCCCGTCCCCGGAGCCGCCGGGCGGCCGGGGAAGACCGGGGTGGCGGCCAGCGCCGCCAGGCGGCGCTGTCTCATGACATGCTTGACCAGGTCGCGCACCCAGTCCCGGTCGGTACGCAGCCGCAGGTGAGTGGCTCCGGCCCGGCGCATCGCCTGCGCGATGGCATCGCGCTGCCCGGCCGCGGCCTCCGCATACCTGCGCCGCAGCCGCGCGCTGGAGGTGGCGACCTCGCGCCGCCGCCCGGTCTCCGGGTCGATCAGCGTCAGGATCCCCACGTTCGGCAGGGCCAGCTCGCGCGGGTCGAGCACCTCCACCGCCAGCACCTGGTGCCGGGCGGTGAGCTTGCGCAGCGGCAGCTCCCACGTCTCCGGCGCGTCCAGGAAGTCGGACACCACGACCATGAGGCCGCGGCGGCGCACCACCCGGCCCAGTTGCTCGGCCGCCACACCGAGCAGCGGCTCGGCCACCCCCGGCGGGGTGCGGGGCAGTCCGAACGCCGCCTGCAGCAACGCCATCAGATGCGGCCGGCCCGTCCTGGCGGGCAGCGTCCTGACGCCGCCGCCGTGCAACATGTGGGTGCCGATGCGGTTGCCGGTCCGCTGGGTGAGGAAGCCGACCGCGGCCAGCGCGGACAGGGCCAGTTCCCGCTTCTCCATCGCCGCGGTGCCGAAGTCCATGCTGGCGGTGGCGTCGAGCAGGGCCCAGATCTCCAGCTCCCGGTCGGCGACCAGATCGCGCACGTGGGGCTCGTTGGTACGGGCGGTGACGTTCCAGTCCATCCGCCGCACGTCGTCCCCCGCCTGGTAGGGCCTGGTCTCGGCCGGCTCCGTCCCCGGGCCTGGCAGCAGCCCCAGGTGTTCGCCCTGGAGCAGTCCATCCAGCCTCCTGGTGATCGTCAGCTCGAGCCTGCGCAGTGCGGGCTCGGCAATCAGGTAGGGCTTCATGCCACCGCTTCCTGTGGCCGGGTCTCCTGCTGCGGGGCGATGACCGGCAGCGGCACCGCACCCAGCACCCGGTCCACGATCTCCCACGGCGCCACCCCGTCGGCCAGCGCGTCGAAGGAGAGCACCAGCCGGTGCGCCATGACGTCGTGCGCCAGGTCCCGTACGTCCTCCGGCAGCACGTAGTCGCGCCCCCGCATGAGCGCCAGCCCCCGGCCGGCGGCCAGCAGGCCGAGCGTGGCCCTGGGGCTCGCGCCGAACGCCAGCAGCCGCCGCACGTCCTGCACCCCGTACCTGTCGGGGTCGCGGGTGGCGTAGACGAGGCGGACGGCGTACTCGGCGACCGCGTGATGCACGAAGACCTCCTCGGCCCGCCGCTGCAGCGCGATGACCTGAGCAGGGTCAAGGATCTGCTGAGGCGTGGGCGGGTCCACGCTCATGCGGTAGACGATCGCCAGCTCCTCCGACTCGCTGGGATAGTCCACGTCGATCTTCATGAGGAAGCGGTCGCGCTGCGCCTCCGGCAGGTGGTAGACGCCCTCGGACTCGATCGGGTTCTGCGTGGCCAGCACCAGGAACGGCGTCGGCACGTCATGGGTGACGCCGCCGATGCTGACCTGCCGCTCGGCCATGATCTCCAGCAGGGCCGACTGCACCTTCGCGGGCGCCCTGTTGATCTCGTCGGCGAGCAGCATGTTGGCCATGACGGGGCCCAGCTCGATGTCGAAGCTCTCGGCCGACGGCCGGTAGATCCTGGTGCCGACGATGTCGGACGGCACCAGGTCGGGCGTGAACTGGATCCGCGCGAACGTGCCACCGACCACGGTCGCCAGGGTCTCGGCGGCGAGCGTCTTGGCGATGCCCGGCACGCCTTCGAGCAGGCAGTGCCCCTTGGCGAGCACCGCCACGAGCAACCGCTCGACCATGTGATCCTGCCCGACGATCACCCGCTTGACCTCGAACAGCGCCCTTTCCAGCAGAGCGGGATCAGTCACGGCTGCACCACCTTCTCCGCGCAGTCGTCCACGATCATCCGTAGCTCCAGGGCGGCGCTCGGCTCGGGTTCGGCGAAGGCGGCGCTCCCCGTCATGAGCGCCGCACCGGCGGCCAGCAGCACAACAGCGAAACGTGATGTACGCATGGATTCCCTCGTCCCTCGTATGGGCCTCATATCGGGCTTGGGAGCCATGTCATCAAGTGACTGCGAAAACCGGCGTAACCCTCGCCTTTACACGGTTTTTCGGTGAATGGCGGTAGACCTCCGGCATGACGCCCATTCAGCGTTATCTCGCAGAAGAAGTCGCCCTCGATCACGTGGACGGCCTCATCCCCCGCCGGGAGGCGCTGCGCCGGCTCGCGCTGCTGGGCCTGGGCCTCCCCGCCGCCACCGCCCTCCTGGCCGCCTGCGGCGCACCCGAGGCGCCCGCCAGGCCCACCACCGGAGCGGCGACCTCCCCGGCCCCCGCCACCACGACGGCGAGCCCGGCCGGCCCTCCGCCGCTGCCGACGGAGGCGGTCACGTTCGCCGGGCCCGAAGGCACGACGTTGCAGGCCGCGTGGGCGGCCGCCGAAGGGGACGCCAAGGGGGCGGTCCTGGTGATCCACGAGAACCGCGGCCTCACCGACCACATCCGCTCGGTCGCCGGCCGCCTGGCCGCGAGTGGCTACTCGGCCCTGGCCCTCGACCTGCTGTCCCGGGAGGGCGGCACCGCGTCATTCACCGACACCGCGCAGGCCACCGCCAAGCTCGGCGAGATCCCGCCGGAGCGCTTCGTGGCCGACATGAAGGCCGCCGTGGGCGAGCTCGATCGGCGTGCCGAAGGGGCGAAGCTCGGCATGATGGGCTTCTGCTTCGGCGGCGGAATGACGTGGTTGCTCCTCGCGTCAGCCGAGCCCCGCCTGTCCGCCGCCGCCCCCTTCTACGGCCCGCTCCCGGACAACGCCGACATGACCGGCACCAAGGCCGCCGTCCTCGGGGTATACGCCGAACAGGACGAGCGCATCAACGCCACCAGGGACGCCGCCAAAGCGGCCCTGGAGAAGGCGGGGCTGACCCACGACATCGTGACGTTCCCCGGCGTCGGCCACGCCTTCTTCAACGACACGGGCCGGCGCTACAACGCCCAGGCAGCGGCCCAGGCATACGAACGCGTCCTGGCCTGGTTCGACCGCCATCTGTCCTGACGCGAACGGCCAGGTGGAGCCACGGAGTCGGCCAAGCCTGCGCGCGTCACGGCGGCGCGCCGGTGAGGCGGAGGAGCGTCCCCCTGGAGGGCCATCAGCCGAAGTGCGGCGGGAGGAGCCCACGTGGCTTGCCGTAAAGGATGGTCTGGCCTTTGACGAAAAACGGCCGCCCGCCGAAGGAACGGCGAGCGGCCGAACACGACCAAAAGAAATCAGTCGTTCAGGTGCTGGCGCAGGTAGGACTCGACGGCGTCGATGGAGATGCGCTCCTGGGCCATGCTGTCGCGCTCGCGGATGGTCACCGCCTGGTCCTGAAGCGTGTCGAAGTCGACCGTGATGCAGAACGGCGTGCCGATCTCGTCCTGGCGCCGGTAGCGGCGGCCGATCGCGCCCGCGTCGTCGAACTCGACGTTCCACCGGCGGCGCAGCTGCGCGGCCAGGTCGCGAGCCTTCGGCGACAGGTCGGCGTTGCGCGACAGCGGCAGCACCGCGGCCTTGACCGGGGCGAGCCGGTGGTCGAGCCGCATGACCGTGCGCTTCTCCATCTGGCCCTTGGCGTTGGGCGCCTCGTCCTCGCTGTAGGCGTCCAGCAGGAACGTCAGCGTGGCCCGGTCGACACCGGCCGCGGGCTCGATGACGTAGGGGACGTAGCGCTCCCCGGTGTCCTGCTCGAAGAAGCTGAGGTCGACGCCCGACGCCTTGGAGTGGGCGGTCAGGTCGAAGTCGGTGCGGTTGGCGATGCCTTCGAGCTCACCCCACTCCGAACCGGCGAAGTTGAACCGGTATTCGACGTCGACGGTGCGCTTGGAGTAGTGGGACAACTTTTCCTTGGGGTGCTCGTAGAGCCGGAGGTTGTCCTTGTTGATGCCGAGGTCGGAATACCAGCGGAAGCGCTCGTCGATCCAGTATTGGTGCCACTCCTCGTCCGTGCCCGGCTTGACGAAGAACTCCATCTCCATCTGCTCGAACTCGCGGGTGCGGAAGATGAAGTTGCCCGGCGTGATCTCGTTGCGGAACGACTTGCCGATCTGGCCGATGCCGAACGGGATCTTCTTGCGCGCGGACTGCTGCACGTTGAGGTAGTTGATGAAGATGCCCTGCGCGGTCTCGGGGCGCAGGAAGGCCAGGCCCGACTCGTCCTCGACCGGGCCGAGGAACGTCTTGAGCAGGCCGCTGAACTGCCGCGGCTCGGTGAAGGTGCCCTTGTTGCCGCAGTTGGGGCAGGTGATGTCGGCCAGGCCGCCCTCGGGCGTCTTGCCGTTCTTCTCCTCGTACGCCTCGATGAGGTGATCGGCGCGGAACCGCTTGTGGCAGGACAGGCACTCGGTCAGCGGGTCGGTGAAGGTGTCGACGTGACCGCTGGCCCGCCACACCTCGGGCGCCAGGATGACGCAGGAGTCGAGGCCGACGATGTCCTCGCGGGCCTGGACCATCGACAGCCACCACTGCCGCTTGACGTTGTTCTTCAGCTCGACGCCCAGTGGACCGTAGTCCCACGACGCGCGCAGTCCGCCGTAGATCTCGCTCGACGGGTAGACGAGCCCGCGGCGTTTGGCGAGGCTGACGATGGTGTCCATGACGTCGGTGCGTCGTGCCATTGTGGTTGGTTCTCTTTCCGGCTGGAGGTCGGCGAGTGAAATTGATGAGCTCCCAGCTTAGGGGACGCGCGCAGGTTCTCGCGCGCGAGAATAGTTCACTCGCCTTGTGCATCCAGAATGTAGACGTCCTCGAACGCGCTGGGCTCATTGACCATGAGGATCATCAGCGGATACATCACCATCCGCGCGGCGGACAGCGCCCTGCGGTAGAAGCCGGCCCCCTCCCACTCGGTGACCAGCGCCCACAGATTGGGCTCGTCGACCGACCTGGCCAGCCGGCCACGCCGGTAGCCGGGTTGGCCGGCGAACGTGTCCAGGATGGTGTGGCCCTGTTTGACGAAGTCTTGGGACTGGGACTCTGGAACGGTGTATCTGATCACAGCGAGCACGCGACCAGCCTAGAGGCGAAGCAGGCCCGCCATGGGTCGCCGGGCGAGGTGTCCTGTGACATCGAAGCCGTGTCCTGTGACGGCGAAGCCGTTCGTGACCGCGCCGCGGTCCCGTAGGCTCGGGGCGTGGCTGCGAACAACAAGCGCCCGCTCCCCCAGGGGGAGCGGTTCTTCACGCCGGGCGCGACCGGCCTGCGCAAGGCCGTCGAGCAGCGGAGCGCGGCGCCGATGACCTACCTGTTCACGCAGGTGCCCCGGTGGGTGCCCCCCGTGCTGCTGGTGGTCCTGCTGCTGGTCGGGTTCGCCGTGACCAATCCGCTGGGCGGAGTGGCGGCGCTGGTCGTGCTGGCGTTCGTGGTGTGGCTGGCGTACCTGTCGTGGCCGTCGTTGCGCGTCAGCGGGAAGGTGTTGCGGGTCGCCATGATGACCTTTCTGGTGTTGCTCGCGGCGACCCGCTTCGGCCTTATTTAGGGCAGCAGGGTGTAGTGGGGGAAGTTGCCCGGGAGGCGTTCGCCGTCCGGGCCCGTGGTCACGGCCCTGACCAGGAGGTCGCCGCCGACGAAGGCGCCGCGCCAGGAGGCGCCGAGGCCGCCGAAGAGCTCCTCGCGGTCGCCTCGTGAGCGTGGCCGGTTGTGGCCGACCTTGAAGGCGCGCACTTCGGGGGCCAGCCGGTCGAAGGTCTCCTCCTCGTCGCAGGACAGGGTGGCGACGAGGGCGCCGTTGCTGGCGTTCATGGCGGCCAGCAGCTCCGCTTCCGTGTCCACCAGCACGATCGTGTCGACCGGGCCGAAGGGCTCGGCGTGGTGGAGGGGGGAAGAGGGCGGCGGGTTGAGAAGGGCCGTCGGGGCGAAGTAGGCCGAAATATCCTGCCCCGGCAGGAAATGTCCGGCGGCCAGCGACGCCCGGTGCACCGGCACGCCGCCCCGCGCGATGGCCTCGTCCACCTGGTCGGCCAGTTCCTTGGCCTTCGAGGCGTTGATCAGCGGGCCGAAGTCCAGTTCAGGCAGCGGGTCGTCCGGGTCCGCGACCGCGAGCGGGTGCCCGAAGCGGAGCGATCCGACCGCCGCCAAGTAGGCCCGCAGGAACTCGTGGAACAACGATCGCTGCACCACGAACCGCGGGTAGGCCGTGCAACGCTGCTTGGCGTAGTCGAACGAGGCCCGGATCTGCCGGGTGAGCAGGTCCCAGTCGCCGTACTCCCACACGCCCCAGCAGTTGAGCCCCTCCTGCTCCAGCACATGCCGCCGCCCGTGGTCGGCCACGGACGTGGCGACCTTCGCGCCGGCGCTCCTGCCGCCCACGAACGACACACATCCGAGCGAGCGTCCCGCCACCAGCACCGGCGACAACTCCGAGCCGCCCCCGCTGACCAGCGTGAACGGCAGCCCTTCCCGCACGGCGAGCGCGCAGGCCAGCGTGAGGCAGCACAGACCGCCGTCCGTGGGGGTCTTGGCGACGACCGCGTTGCCGGCCAGCGCCTGCACGAGCATGGCGTGCATGAGCACGCTCATCGGGTAGTTCCAGCTGGCGATGTTGCTGACCGGCCCGGGCAGCGGCATGCGACCGGCGACCATACGGTCGATCTCCGCCACATACCACCGGACCCCGTCCAGGCAGCGGTCCACGTCGGCGCAGGCCGTCTTCCACGGTTTGCCGATCTCCCAGACCAGCAGCAGGGCCAGCAGGTCGCGATGGGCCGCCATGGATTCGACGGCGGCCGAGACCATGGCCTTGCGCTCGGCGAGCGGCAGGTGCCGCCAGCGCAGGTGCTCCTCGACGGCGCCCGACACCGCCCGGCCGGCGCCGGCTCGGTCGAGCCTCGGCAGACCGGCGATGGCGGTGCCGTCCAGGGGCGAGAAGCCCGGCACCGGGCGTCCGTCGCGGTGCCAGATGCCGCCCCAGTGGTTGAGCACCCTGTCGTCGTGGAACGCCTCCGGCGCGACCGAGCAGCAGCGGTCGTAAGCGTCGGGCCAGGCCGTACCCGGCTTGAGCCGCATGTGCGTCCTCCTCAGTCGGACCAGTCGGCGGTGATGAGCTCGGGCAGCGGCTCGAACTCCTTGATCGCTTCCAGCGAGGGCCCCATGGCGGCGTTGGCCTCGCGCTCGACCATCACCTCCACCAGGACCGGCAGCCGCTCGCGCGCCGCCTCGGCCGACGCCCAGGCCAGCGCGTCCCGCAGGTCCCCGGGCACCTCCACCCGGCGGGCCGGGCACCCGAACGCCTCCATGGCCTTGACGTGGTCGATGCCGCCCTCGCCGTAGTGCAGGTCCACGGCGTAGTTCATGCCGTACGGGAGCTCGGCCTGCCTGATCAGCCCCAGGTACTCGTTGTTGATCATGACGATGACGAACGGGATGCGGTACTGGGCCGCGACCGCCACCTCCTCCATGAGGAACTGGAAGGAGTAGTCCCCCACGACGGCCACGACCTGCCGCTCGGGATGGGCGCACTTGACGCCCATGGCGGCCGGCACCTCCCAGCCCAGCGGCCCGGCCTGCCCGCACACCAGGTAGCGGCGCGGCAGGTAGGTCGTCTGGAACTGGCCGGACCAGATCTGGTAGAGCCCGATCGCGGTGACGAACGTCGTGTCCCGGTCGAAGAACTCGTTGATCTCCTTGAACACCCGTGGCGGCTTGATCGGCACGTCGTCGAAGTCGTCGCGCCGCCCCATCGTGCGGCGCAGCTCGGCGACCTTGCGCACCCACGTGCCCGGATCCTTCCTGCCGGTACGGCGGCGTGCCTGCTCCAGCAACTCCGCCAGCACCGGCTGGGCGTGCCCGACGATCCCCAGGTCGGGCTCGAAGACCCGGCCGATCTGCATGGGCTCGATGTCCACGTGGATGAACTTCCGTCCCCTGCGGTAGACGTCCAGGTCACCGGTGTGCCGGTCCCCGAAGCGCGCCCCCACGGCCAGGACCAGGTCGCTCTCCAGGAACGCGGCGTTGCCCCACCGCGTCTGGGTCTGGATGCCCGCCATGCCGGCGAACAGCGGGTGGTCCTCCGGGAAGGCGCCCTTGCCCATGAGCGTCACCTGCACCGGCACCTGCAGGTGCTCGGCCAGCGCGCGCAGTTCCTCGGTCGCGTCCGCGATGATCACCCCGCCGCCGGCCAGGATGATCGGCCGCCTGGCCGCCGACAACATGTCCACCGCCGCGCTCACCGCCCTGGGCAGCGGCCGGGGCACCTCGACGGGCAGCGGCGCGTCCAGGTCCCGGTCGTACAGGCAGGTGCCGCGCTGCACGTCGATCGGCAGGTCGATGAGCACGGGCCCGGGCCGCCCGGACCGCGCGATCCTGAACGCCTCCCTGAACACCCAGGGCGCCTGGGCGGGCTCCTTGAGCTGCACCGCCCATTTGGTCACCGGCCGTGCGATCTCCACGATGTCGACCGCCTGGAACGCCTCCTGGTGCAGCTTGGAGGTCGCGGCCTGGCCGGTGACGCAGATCATGGGGATCGAGTCGGCCATGGCGGTGTAGAGGCCGGTGATCATGTTGGTGCCGGCGGGGCCGGACGTGCCGATGCAGACGCCGACGTTCCCCGTCACCCTGGCCCAGCCGTCGGCGGCGTGGGTGCCGCCCTCCTCGTGGCGTACCGTGATGTGGCGGATCGAGCTGTGCTGGAGCGCGGCGTAGAGCGGCAGGATGGCCGCCCCGGGGATGCCGAAGACGGTGTCCACCCCCTCCGACTCCAGCACCGCCACCACGGCCTCCATGCAAGGAATGCGCCTTCCACGAGCTCCTTCGTCGCCTGTAAAAGGCGAGCTTGCTGTGCTTCTGGCTCTCTCGCTGCGCTCGTTCACTTGTTGAGCCTTTCGACGACCTTGAGCAGGGCGGAGTGGTCGAGCGAGCCGTGGCCCTGCGCCCTGGCCGCGGCCACGAGCTGGGCGACCTGCCCGGTGAGCGGCAGGCTGATCCCGGCCTCGCGGGCTGCGGCGACGGCGATGCCCATGTCCTTGTGATGCAGGTCGATGCGGAATCCGGGGGTGAACTCGCGCTTGACCATGGTGTGCCGCTTGAGCTCCAGGATTCTGGAGCCGGCCAGGCCGCCGGCGAGCACGTCGAGCCCGGCCGCCGGGTCCACGCCGGACGCCTCCAGCAGCACGATCGCCTCCGACACCAGCCCGTAGATGCCCCCGACGACGAGCTGGTTGGCGGCCTTCACGGTCTGCCCGGCGCCGGCCGGGCCGACGTGCACGACGGTCGTGCCGAGCGTCGACAGGATCGGCCGGGCCGCCTCGACGTGCTCGGGCTCGCCGCCGACCATGATCGAGAGGGTGCCGCCGATCGCACCGCGCTCGCCGCCGCTGACCGGGGCGTCCACGGCCCGTACGCCGACGGCCGCCGCCTGCCGCGCCACCCACCGAGAGGTCTCCGGCTTGATCGTGCTCATGTCGATGTAGAGGAGGTTGGGGCGGGCGTACTCGATGACGAGCGGCGCGACCTCCTCGACCTGCGGCGAGTCGGGCAGCATGGTGATCACGACGTCCGCGCCGCCGACCGTCTCGACCACGCTCGACGCGCCCTTGCCGCCCAGGCCGGCGAGCTGGTCGAGGCGCTCGGCGCTCACGTCATATCCGGTCACGACATGTCCGGCTTTAAGGAGGTTGGCCGCCATCGGGCTGCCCATGATCCCCAAGCCGACGAACCCGATGTTCATCCGTCCCTCCAGTCGAACGCGCCCGGCCCCTCGTGCCGGTACTCCAGGCCGACGTGACCCCGATAGCCCGCGGCCTCCAGCCGCGCCAAGATCTCCGGGTACGGCATCCGCCCGCTCCCCGGCCGGCCCCTGCCGGGGTCGTCGGCGATCTGCACGTGGCCGAACCGTGCGCAGTGCCGGTCGATGAGCGCGAGCACGTCCTCGCCCATCCGGTGCAGGTGGTAGAGGTCGGCCAGGAAGGCCACGTTCTCCCGGTCCACCTCGTCGATCAGCTCGAACGCCGCCTGCGACGACGTGATCGGATATTTCGGGTTCTCGTGGGAATTGAGCGCCTCGACCACCACGGTCGCGCCGATGCCGGCCGCCGCGTCCGCCGCCCTGCGGAGGTTCGCCACGGCCAGGTCCCTGTCGGTGTCCGGGCCGTTGCCGTACAGGGCGTTGAGCACCCCGCAGCCCAGCTCGCCGGCCAGCCGCACGGCGGCGTCGATGCCGGCCTGGAACCGGGCGGAGCCGTCCGGCCTGGCCAGCAGGCCGCGCTCGCCCGCGGCCATGTCGCCGGCGTCGAAGTTCAGCCCGACGAGCCGCACCCCGGCGTCCTCGATGGCCTCGCGGAGAGCCGCCAGCTCCGTGCCGGTCGGGTCCGGGCCGTCGAACGGCCACCACAACTCGACGGCGTCGAATCCATTCTTTGCCGCTGCGGCAGGGCGCTCCCCCAACGGCAGGTCGGTGAAGAGTATGGACAGGTTGACATCGAATCTCACGAGCCACCTGCCAACGCTGAGCGCATGAGACGGGCCGTCTCCGACGGGGTCCGCCCGACCCGCACCCCGACCGCCTCCAGGGCCTCCTTCTTGGCCTGCGCGGTGCCGGAGGAGCCGGACACGATCGCGCCCGCGTGCCCCATGGTCTTGCCCTCCGGCGCGGTGAAGCCGGCGACGTAGGCCACCACGGGCTTGGTGACGTGGCCGGCGATGTAGGCCGCCGCCCGTTCCTCGGCGTCGCCGCCGATCTCACCGATCATCACGATGGCGTCGGTGCCCGGGTCGTCCTGGAACGCCCGCAGGCAGTCGATGTGGGTGGTCCCGACGACGGGGTCGCCGCCGATGCCGACGGCGGTGGAGAAGCCGAGGTCGCGGAGCTCGTACATGAGCTGGTAGGTGAGCGTGCCGGACTTGGAGACCAGGCCGATGCGGCCGGCCGAGGTGATGTCGGCGGGGATGATCCCGGCCGAGGACTGCCCGGGGCTGATCAGGCCGGGGCAGTTGGGGCCGATGATCCGGGTACGTCCGTTCGCGAGGGCGCGGAACCGTACCGCGTCGTGCACCGGGACGCCCTCAGTGATCACCACGCACAGCGGCACACCCGCCGCCACCGCCTCCTCCACGGCGCCTCCGGTGAACCGCGGCGGCACGAACACCACCGACACGTCCGCCCCGGTCTCGGCCATCGCCTCGGCCACGGATCCGAACACCGGCACCGTCCGCTCGCCGAAGTCCACCGACCGCCCGCCCTTGCCCGGGGTCACCCCGGCCACGACGTCGGTGCCGGCGGCCAGCATGCGGGCCGTGTGCCTGGTGCCCTCCGCGCCCGTCATGCCCTGCACGAGCACCCGGCTGTCCTTGGTCAGAAAGATCGCCATCTCACGCACCTGCCGCGAGTCTGGCCGCCGTCTCGGCGGCGCCGTCCATGGTGGAGACCTGACGGACGGCCGGGTGCCGGGCCTCGCTGAGAATGCGCCGCCCCACTTCCGCGTTGTTGCCGTCCAGCCGTACGACGATGGGCCGGGCGTGGCCGCGCTCGCCCAGGAGCTCGAGTGCGGTCACGATGCCGTTGGCGACGGCGTCGCAGGCGGTGATGCCGCCGAAGACGTTGACCAGCACCGAGCGCACGTCCGGATCGGCCAGGATGATCTCCAGCCCGTCGGCCATGACCTGGGCGGACGCGCCGCCACCGATGTCCAGGAAGTTCGCGGGCGCGGCCCCGGCCCCGGCCACCACGTCGAGGGTGCTCATGACCAGGCCCGCGCCGTTGCCGATGACACCGACCCGGCCGTCGAGCTTGACGTAGTTCAGCCCCTTGGCCCTGGCCCGGTCTTCCAAGCTGTCCGCAGGTTCGGCGTACTCCCAGGCGTGCCGGAAGAACGCGTTGTCGTCGAGGGTCACCTTGCCGTCGAGCGCCACGATGCGCTGATCGGTCGTGCAGATCAGCGGGTTGACCTCGACCAGCAGCGCGTCCTCTTCGACCAGCACCTCCCACAGCCGCTCCAGCGCGCCGGCCGCCTGCTCCGGCAGGCCTGCCTTGCTCGCCAGCAGCCGCGCGGTGTCCGCGTCAACGCCCGTCACCGGGTCGATCGGCAGTTTCACGATGGCGTCGGGGTCGGTCGCCGCCAGCTCCTCGATCTCCATGCCGCCCTGCCCTGACACCATCGCCAGGAAGCCGCCTTCGGCGCGGTCCACCAGGAAGGCCGCGTAATACTCCTCGAAGGGCACGGTCGCCGCCTCGACCAGCACGCGGCGGGCTACGTGGCCCTTGATGTCCATCCCGAGCACGCGGGCGGCCTCCTGCTCGGCCGAGACCGGCCCCGCCGCCGGTCTGATCCCGCCTGCTTTGCCCCGTCCACCGGTCTTCACCTGGGCTTTGATGACAACGGGCGTGTTCAGCTCGGCCGCGATCGCGCCGGCCTCGGCCGGGGTGGCCGCTACTTTGCCTGCCGGGATCGGGATCCCGTGACGCCCGAAGAGCTCCTTCGCCTGGTACTCGTACAGGTCCATTCGAGCCTCCTTTGTCTACGGTATACCGTATGGAGTATTCTCCGTCTAGGGTCTCGACAGGGCTCGGGCTTTGTGGATATTCCATACAGTATGGAGAATGCAATCAAGGACTGGCGGGGGCGGGCGTACCTTCCTGGGCCCGTTCCGGCCGACCGCACCCGCATGTTCTGGCTCGCCTGGGGCGCCATGGCGGCCATCAGCCCGCTCCAGTACGGCTACGCCGCGCTTCTCGCCCAGCAGGCCGCCGGGTTGACCCTCCTGGCCGTCTGGATCGCCTGCCAGGCCGCAGGCGCGTTGCCCGCGCTCCACCTGGTCCGGCGGGGCCGCCTCGACGTCCGCACGGCGCTGGCCGCCGGAGCCGTGCTGAGCGGCGTCGGCCTGGCCGCCGCCGCACTCCCGGGCGGCGGCATGTCGTCCCTGCTCACAGGCGGCGGGCCGGCGGCCCTCGTCGGTTACGCATTGCTCGGCGGGCTGGGCGCGGGCCTGGTCTACGGGGTGTGCGGTGAGGTGATCTCCTCCTGGTACCCGGAGCGGCCCGCCGCCCGGGTCGGGCTCATCACCGGCGCCTTCGGGTACGGCGCGGTGCCACTGGTGGTGTGGGCGGGGATCGCCCCTGGAGCGACGTCCGCCGCCTTCGTGGTCGCCGCGGTCGTCGCGGTGGCCGTCATCGGCGCCGCGGCGCGGCATCTGCGGCCGGCCCCGGCGTTGTGGTGGCCCGACGACGTGGACCCGCGCACGCACGCCCTGGACGCGGCCCGGCTGCGCGTCACTCCGGAGGCGGCCAAGCAGTTCCTGCTGCCCCAGGCGTTGCGCACGCGGACGTTGCCGGCGCTCGCCCTCATCCTGACGTGCGCGGGCGCGGTGTCGGTGTTCGACGTGATCGTGGTGGCCGGCACGGGGTCGTGGGCCGCGGTGGCTCTGCTGGTGGCGCTGAACGGCACGAGCCGGTCGCTGGCGATGCGGTGCTCGGAGCTCTTCGGCCGCCGGCGGGTGCTCGCCGCCGTCTTGGGCGCCCTCGCCCTCGGCCAGGTCCTGCTGGCCGCCGCCGCGATGCGCGCCGGACCGGTCCCCGCGGGCGCGGCCATGACATCAGCCGGCCACGGAGCGGGGGCGACGGCCGAGAGCGGGGCAGGCGGCGGGGTGCTGCTGTGGCTGGGCGTCGTCGCGGCCGGGGTGGGCGGCGGGGCGTTCTACCCGCTGCTCGCCAGCCTGGTGCGCGAGTTCTTCGGGGTCGAGCGGGCGGGCGAGATCCACGCGGTGGTCTACAGCGCCAAGGCCCTCGCCGGGCTCGGCGCCGTGGCACTGGCGCTGCTCGCCCTCAGCATGCCCGTGGCCGCCCTGCTGACCGCCGCCGCGCTGGCCGCGCTGCCGGCCCTGGCCACCCCGCGCCTGCGTATTCCTGGCCTGCCCGCCACGATCCCCTTGTGACGAGGTTCACCAGCCGGGGTCACCCAGCGAACGGTATGCTGTAGGCAGTCGACGAAAAACCGTTAAACCACGCAGCCCCTGGAGACGTGACCATGTTGCTGTCGGATCAGGCCGGTCAGACGGCGGCCACCAAGATTCAGCGTCCCGCCACGCTCCGGGAGAGCGTCATCGAGGCCATACAGGAGCTCATCGTCTCCGGCCAGCTCAAGCCCGGCCAGCACCTGGTCGAGAGTGAGCTGGCCGCTCTCCTCGGCGTGTCCAGGCAGCCGGTTCGCGAGGCGCTGCAGCAGCTCAGCGGTGAGGGCTGGGTCGACCTGCACCCCGGCCAGGGCGCGTTCGTGCATGTACCCACGGTAGAGGAAGCCGATCAGCTGCTCGCCGTGCGTGCGCTGCTGGAGACCGAATCCGCGAGGCTGGCGGCGAAGAACGCCGGCGAGGACGGCGTGCAGCGGCTGCGTGCCCTGTGCGCGCGCGGCATCGCGGCGGTGCGGTCCGACGACGTGGACGGCGCCGTGGCCACCAACTCGGAGCTGCACGCCCTGGTGACCGCGCTGTCCGGCAACAAGGTGCTGGCCGAGCTGGCCAGCCAGGTGGCCAGGCGGGTGCGGTGGTATCACACGCCGGTGGCCCGCCAGCGTGGCATGGCCTCGTGGGAGGAGCACACGGCGTTGATCGACGCCATCGAGGCCGGCGACGAGCACCGCGCCGCGAAGATCATGCGCGAGCACACCGAGCACACCCGCGTCTCCTACATGGAGCAGCGGGAGAACGAGCCGGTCCAGCCCGCCCCGAAGCCGGTGCGCCGCCGCCGTTCGCGCGCCCAGCAGGCGGGATGACGGCGGGTTGATCTGGCGTTCACAAGAATCGACATGCTCCGAAACACCTCGGGTAGAGGGTGGAGCTACATGGATAGGAGGTGCATGACCGTGAAGGCGTTCATTCGCTTTCTCCTTGGTGATCCCCCGGGCCAGGCAGCAGACGGCCGGGCGATCGGCATCGGCCTGAGCGCAGCGCTCAGAAAGCACTACTCGGCCGACGACGCAGAGCGTTACCTGCGGCAGTGGGCCGCCGAGCACGACGTGCGCAAGACGCCGAAGCGCTGAGCCGCGGCAGGGGCCGCACCAGCCCCCCACCGCGGCGTGGTCAGCGATCTGCGGAAACGGACTCCTTCTTCTTGGCATCGCGTGCCGACTTCATCAGGCTCAGCACCGTGGTGACGGCGAGAGTGCCGACGATGACGCCGAGAGACACCAGGATCGGGATCTCCGGAGCCCATGACAGGCCGTCGTGGTGCAGCGCCTCCAGGATGAGCTTCACCCCGATGAAGGCCAGCACCACCGACAACCCCTTGCTCAGGTAGACGAGCCGATCCAGCAGGCCGCCGATGAGGAAGAAGAGTTGCCGCAGCCCCATCAGGGCGAAGGCGTTGGCGGTGAACACCAGGTAGGGCTCCTTGGTGAGGCCGAAGATGGCCGGGATGGAGTCGAGCGCGAACAGCAGGTCCGTGGTCCCGATGGCGACCATCACGATCAGCATCGGGGTCACCATCCTTCGGCCGAGGTGCACGGTCAGCTTCGCGCCGTGGTAGGTGTCCGTGGTCGGGAGCACCCGCCGCACCGTGCGCAGGGCGATGTTCTCGGAGAACTCCGCCTCTTCCTCCTCGTGGCCGATCAGCTTCCACGCGGTGTAGACGAGGAAGGCGCCGAACACGTAGAACAGCCAGTCGAACCTGGCGACCGCCTCGGCCCCGGCCGCGATGAACGCGCCCCGCATGACCAGCGCCAGGACGATGCCGATGAGCAGCACCTTCTGGCGATACTGCCGGGGCACGCGGAACCGGCTCATGATCAGCAGGAAGACGAACAGGTTGTCCACGCTGAGCGAATACTCGGTGATCCAGCCGGCGAAGAACTCCCCGCCGTGCCCCGGTCCCGAGACCACCAGCAGGCCGATGCCGAACGCGACGGCCAGGCCGACGTAGAACGACACCCAGCCCACGCATTCCTTGAAGGACGGCTCGCGCGGGTTGCGGGCCACCAGCCAGAAGTCGAGCGCCAGGATGAGACCGAATCCGCCGATCGTGGCCATCCAGACCCAGACGGGCAGGTTCAACGCTTTGCTCCCTTCCTCGCCCGCAGGGCCTGGGCGTACTGCACGTAGAGGCCGAGCAGCGCCTCAGCGCGCGGGTTGGCGCCCGCGCGGCGCAGCAGCCAGTGCGGCATGAGCCGTTCGTGCATCCAGACGAAGCCGATGGCGAATCCGAGTGCCACCATCGCCTGGTAGGCGAGGAAGCCGAAGACGCCGTCGGCCATGCCGATCCCGGCCACGCTCTCCTGGAGCAGCCGGGACAGGGGGAAGGCCGCCATCCAGTACAGGCCGGCGGGCCCGAAGGTCCCCGGCCGGAACACGCCGTGCCCGAGCAGCACGCCGTACAGCCCGCCGAAGACGGCGAGCGGCACGGCGAGCGCCAGTGCGGACAGCGTGGCCAGACCAGTGGGCACCCCCGCGAACAGGGTCAGCCCACCGGCCATGGCACCGGCGACGGCTCCGATGGACGCCCCTGGCAGGGCGAGCTCGATGCTGTGCCGTCCGTCCATCAGCCCACGACCACGCCGAAGGCGAACAGGCTGTAGAACAGCATGCCGAGGTAGAACACCGCGCCGAACCCGATGATCACGTTGGTCCACCACTTGGGCCTGATCGGTTTGGGCAACATGCGGTTGTTCACCAGGAGCAGCGTCACGCAGTACGCGCCCATCGCGAACGTCGACAGGAACGCCAGCGTGTCCAGGATCCCGCTGGGCCCGTCAGCCGGCCCGAAGAGCAGGATCAGGATGCCGAATATGATCACGCCCCAGAGGAAGCCCGCGTACAAGTGCGACATACGCAGCTTCTTCGCCCCTGGCACGAAGTTGTAGGTCATATCGGCCTGGCCCCGCGAGAAGGAGTCGAAGAGCCCCAGCGTCGCGTTCAGGCCGATCAGCGCGATGAACCCGAGGAAGACCGTGCCGAGCACGGAGCTGCCTGCCGAGGAGACGGCGTCGGCCATGGCGGTGAGCGCCACCTCCCGGTCGTCACCCTGGATGACCTCTCGCACGCCCGGGTTCTGCCGCGCCGCCGCCTGCGCGATCACCGTGAAGGAGATCGTGACCAGCATGGTGATGCCCCAGAACAGCAGCAACGCGTCGAACGTGACCCAGCGCCGCCAGCCCTTCCACTTGGCCATCTCGGCCGGGTCCTCGGTGTCGAACATGAAGCCGCGCGAGGGCATGGCCTCTTGCTCGCCCGCGTGCCGCAGCCCGCGCACCTTGGGCATGTGCGCGCCCATGCCGGCCCCGGAGTCACGCAGGTGCAGCGTGTACCACATCTGCTGCATGCCCGAAGGACCGGCGAACGCGCACGCCCCCACGATCACCGGGAACCAGGCGGCCGACATGGCCTCCGGCGGCAGGTAGCCGATGGCGAACATCCCGGTGATCGTGTTGGCCACGTCGCCCCAGGAGCCGACCATGGCCGCCACCACCGCGGTGCCGAGCACCAGTGCGCCGATGAGCAGCGACAACACGTTCTCGAGCACGTTGTAGATCACCTTGGCCAGGCTGAAGACCACGCCGACCAGGATGAGTCCGATGACCGCGGTCACCACCCAGGGGATCCCGGTTATCTCCTCGAACGCCGCCGCGCCCGCCGACAGGTGTCCCGGCCAGATGTAGACGGCGATCGCGACGATGAAGAAGAACCACATCAGCGGTTTGAACACCCGGGCCGCGCCGGAGAAGATGCTCTCCCCCGTGGCCATGGCGTAGCGCGCCATCTCCAGCATGACCACGGCCTGCAGGGTCACGCCGATCAGGAACAACCATCTGATCTCGGGCCCGAACAGCAGCACCAGCCTGGGCCACATGTACGACTCGCCCATGCCCACGCCCAGCGCGACGAGGAAGACCGTCGGCCCGAGAATGTGCACCGACGGTGGTGCGTCGGGGAGCTTCCTGATGGGCATCGGCTCGAGCCGGCCCGCTTTCCATACTCGTTCATCCTCAACCGGCGGCGTGGCAGTCGCCGGCGGTGTGTTCGATGTGTCCACCTACGGACCTCCTGGGGGGTTGTTACTTCCTCGTGCGCCCCGAATTAGCCCCCTTTTGCCTGATCAGCTGCGCTAACGGTCGCGACCGCTTCGGGACTCGTTGGCTTCGCTCTCTCGCCCCGAGCTCCATCGCTCCACGCTTGGCTCTAGCGCAGCAATCCGGCAGCCCTGGCCCAGCGGTACTTGGCACCGAGGACCGCAACGGGCTTCTCCGTCGTGTACGGGTACGCGACCACGCCATGCTCGAACAGGTACTCGCAGGCCTCCTCAACTTCGGTGTCGCCGGCCAGCGACGCCACGACCGGCTTGACGTTGCCCTTTTCCTTCTCCTCCGCCACCACCCGGGCGATCAGTTCGGCGAAGACCATCGGCGGCGTCACGATCGTGTGCCAGTAGCCCAGGACCAGCGCGTGGATGCGCTCGTCGGCCAGACCCAGGCGGACCGTGTTCTCGTACGTCGAGGGCGGCTCGCCGCCGGTGATGTCGATGGGATTGCCCGCCGCGCCGAACGGCGGGATGTAGGCGCGGAAGGCGGTGTCCAGGTCGGGCGGGATCTCCATGAGCGTCAGCCCGGCGTCCACGATGGCGTCCGACAGCAGCACGCCCGAGCCGCCCGCCCCGGTGATGATGACGACGTTCTCGCCCTTCGGCGCCGGCAGGACGGGCAGCGCGCGGGCGTACTCGAGCATGTCGTTGAGCCCGGGTGCGCGCACCACGCCGGCCTGGCGGAGGATGTCGTCGTACACCTTGTCGTCGCCGGCCAGTGCGCCCGTGTGGGATCCGGCCGCCCGCGCGCCCATCGCGGTGCGTCCGGCCTTGAGCACGATGACCGGCTTCTCCTTGACCACGCGGCGGGCGGCATCGACGAAGCCGCGCCCGTCCTTGAGGTCCTCCAGGTGCATGGCGACGGCCTTGGTGTTGTCGTCCTGCTCGAAGAACGTCAGCAGGTCGTCCTCGTCCACGTCGGCCTTGTTGCCGACGCCGACGATGGCCGAGACGCCCATCTTGGTGGTGCGGCTGAAGCCCAGGATGGCCATGCCGATGCCGCCGCTCTGCGAGGTCAGCGCCACGCTGCCCCGGACGTCGTACGGGGTGCAGAACGTCGCGCAGAGGTTCTCCGGCGTGTAGTAGTAGCCGTAGATGTTCGGGCCGAGCATGCGCACGCCGTGCCGTTTGGCGATCTCCACGATCTCCTTCTGGCCCTCGACGTTCCCGGTCTCGGCGAAGCCGGACGGGATCATGACCGCGCCGGCCACGCCCTTCTTCCCCACCTCCTCAAGCGCCGCCGCCACGAACTTGGCCGGGATGGCGAAGACGGCCACGTCCACGTCGCCCGGCACATCGGAGATGCTCTTGTACGCGGGCAGCCCCATGATCTCGTCGGCCTTGGGGTTGATCGGGAAGATCTGCCCCTTGTAGCCGCCGTTGATGAGGTTGCGCATGACCGAGTTGCCGATCTTGCCGTTCTCGGCGGAGGCGCCGATCACGGCGACCGAGCGCGGCTTGAAGATCCGCGTCATCTGCCGCAGGATCTCCTCGCGCGGCAGCCGGGCGACCTCGGCCGGCTTCTCGCCGATGAGGATGCGCACGTCGGCGGCGACCGCGCCGTTCGCGTCGGCGAAGACCGGGTTGAGGTCCACCTCGGCGATCTCGGGGAAGTCGCTCACGAGCCTGCCGACGCGCTCGATGAGCCCCGCGAGTGCCTCCCGGTTCGCGGGCTGGGCACCACGGGCACCCCGCAGCACCTCCGCCGCTCTGATGTCGTCGAGCATCCCAAGGGCATCATCACCCGAAAGCGGGGCAAGCCGGAAGGTCACGTCCTTAAGTACTTCAACCAGGACACCGCCCAGGCCGAAGGCGACGACCTTGCCGAAGGTCGGGTCGGTGACGGCGCCGACGATGACCTCGTGGCCGCCACCGATCAGCTGCTGCACCTGGATGCCGTCGATTTTCGCGTCGGGGTTGTAGGCGCGCGCGTTGGCCAGGATCGTGTCGTAGCCCTGCCGCACCTCGTCGGCGGTCTTGAGCCCGACCAGCACGCCGCCGGCGTCCGTCTTGTGCAGGATGTCGGGCGAGACGATCTTCAGGACGACCGGCAGCCCGATCTTCTCCGCGATCTCCGCCGCCTCGGCCGCCGAGGTGGCCAGGCCTTCACCCGGGGTGGCGATGCCGTAGGCCTCACAGATCAGCCGTCCTTCGGGAGCCGTCAGGGCGGTGCGCCCTTCGGCGAGCGCCTTGTCGATGATGTCGCGCACCACTTAGATGACTCCGTTCGTCTTGAGTTCGGCAAGCTCGTCCGCGCTCACGCCGAGCTCGCCGAAAATCTCCAGGTTGTGCTCGCCGAGCAGGGGCGGGGTGCGGACCTCGACCGGCGAGTCCGACAGCTGCAGCGGGCTGCCGACCGTCACGAACTCGCCGCGCTCGGGATGGTCGACCGTCACGACGATGCCCTCGTCACGCAGCGACGCGTCCTCCACCAGCTCCTTGGTCGACAGGATCGGCCCGCACGGGATGTTCTCGGCGTTGAGCCGGTCGAGGACCGTCCACTTGTCGTGGCGGATCGTCCACTCCTCGATGAGCTGGAACATCTTGTCCAGCTTCGACAGCCGTGCCTCCGGCGTCGCCCACTCGGGGTCGTCGGCCAGCTCGGGGCGGCCGATGATGCTCGCGATCGGCTTCCAGCCGACCGGCTGGACGATCACGTAGATGTAGTCGTTCGGGCCGCCGGGCGCGCAGCGCACCGCCCAGCCCGGCTGGCCGCCGCCGCTGGCGTTGCCGGAGCGGGGCACCTCGTCGCCGAAGGTCTTGTTCGGGTATTCACGCAGCGGCCCGTGCGCGAGGCGCTGCTGGTCGCGGAGCTTCACGCGGCACAGGTTCAGCACGGCGTGCTGCATGGCCACCTGCACCCGCTGCCCGCGGCCGGTCTGCTCGCGCTGGTAGAGGGCGGCCAGGATGCCGGCGACCGCGTGGATGCCGGTGCCGGAGTCGCCGATCTGCGCGCCGGTGGCCAGCGGCGGGCCCTCCTCGAAGCCGGTGGTGCTCATCGAGCCGCCCATCGCCTGGGCGATCACCTCGTACGCCTTGAACTTGGCGTACCGGCCGTGGCCGAAGCCCTTGATCGAGGCGTAGATGAGGCGGGGGTTCAGTTCCTGGAGGCGCTCCCAGGGGAAGCCCATGCGGTCCACCGCACCGGGGCCGAAGTTCTCCACCAGGATGTCGGCGCTCTTCACCAGGTCGGTGAAGATCTCCTTGCCGCGCTCGCTCTTCATGTTGAGCGTGATGCTGCGCTTGTTGCAGTTGAGCATCGTGAAGTAGAGGCTGTCGACGCCGGGCACGTCACGCAGCTGCTGCCGGGTGATGTCGCCGGTCGGCGCCTCCAGCTTGACCACGTCCGCGCCCAGCCAGGCGAGCAGCTGGGTGGCGGACGGGCCGGACTGGACGTGGGTCATGTCGAGGACGCGGACACCTTCGAGTGCCTTCATGTTCGGAGGCTCCCCTACTTGTACATGGTCTGGTTCATGGTTCCGGGGGCGTAGACCTCTGGGTCGACCCAGACGTTGATCAGCGAGGGCTTGCCCGACTCCCTGGCCCGCTCCAGCGCGGGGCGGATCTCGGCCGGGTCGCGCACCTCCTCGCCGTAGCCGCCGAGGAGCTTGGCGAAGTCGCCGTAGCGGATGTCGCCGAGCGTGTTGCCGACCCGGGCACGGTCCTCGCCGTACTTGGCGGCCTGGCCGTACCTGATCTGGTTCATGGACGAGTTGTTGCCGATGACGCCGATGAACGGCAGGTCGAAGCGGACCATGGTCTCGAAGTCCCAGCCGGTCAGGCTGAAGGCGCCGTCGCCGAACAGGCACAGCACCTCCTTGTCGCGCCGCGCCTGCTTGGCGGCCATCGCGAAGGCCATGCCGACGCCGAGCGTGCCGAGCGGGCCCGGATCCATCCAGTGGCCGGGCGACTTGGGCTGCACGACCTGGCCGGAGAAGGTGACGATGTCGCCGCCGTCGCCGATGTAGATCGTGTCCTCGGTGAGGAACTCGTTGATCTCGTGCACGAGCCGGTACGGGTCGATGGGCTGGGCGCCGGACAGCTGGCGGGGCAGCCGCTTCTCGTACGCCTGCGTCTCGACCGCGCGCAGCTCGTCCATCCACGCCTTGCGCTTGGCGGCGGCGTCGCCGATGCGGCCGCTGGCGGCCTGGGCGGCCGCGGCGAGGATGAGGCCGGCGTCGCCCACGATGCCCAGGTCGATGTCCCGGTTCTTGCCGACGGTGCGGTAGTCGAGGTCGATCTGCACGACGGTCGCGGTCGGCGAGAGCCGCTTGCCGTAGCCCATCCTGAAGTCGAACGGGGTGCCGACGATGATGATCAGGTCCGCCTCGGTGAAGGCGTACCTGCGGCTGAGCTGGAAGTGGTGCGGGTCGCCGGGCGGGAGCGTGCCGCGGCCCGAGCCGTTCATGTACGCGGGCACGTTCAGGGCCCGGACGAAGTCGATGGCGGCGTCGGTCGCCCGGCACGTCCATACCTGGCTCCCGAGCAGGATGCACGGCTTCTCGGCGTGCGCCAGGAGGTCGGCGA